>NZ_JBBEWO010000010.1:0-102597 GCF_038739805.1 Blautia acetica
CTTTGACGAAGTGAACCGTGAACCTGTGGTTTATCACTGGAAGTACAAAATGGATGAAATCAGTGAAGATGAAGCGGCCTCTGTTTAATATAGCAATTATTTATTATTCGTTGTACTAGTTGTTTCGGAATGATATTGAATCAACAGCGGAGTTGCAATGCCATATCCATGTTTTGAGGTAATCGTTGGAAGCGGGTCATGAATACTCTGATCACGGAAGCAGTCTCCTCCATGATTCACCTGTACAATAAACGGCTCTGGAGAATGAAAAACAAATTTTTCTAATCCCTTTGCAATACGGTTCATTGTTTTTTCAGCTAAGGGTTTTTTTCTCCCGAAAATGGATTTTCCAAAATCCTGCAAATCCAGATATTTCCATATAGGTTCCCATGATAGATAACCCTCCTCACCGTTTTTGCTATGTGTTTGTTCTGGCCAGACAATTTTCTTCCCGTCTCTGCGGAATATTGCGTACCACCGTTTCCGTGTCGTCGGCGCTCCGTAATCAGCTGCCACCAGTTCTCTTGATTCATAACGATATCCCAATAAACACATTGCTATTATAAATTTTTTATAATCCTCTCCTTTTCTAGCGGAAATGGGCTTTCCGTTTTCGTCCAGAGGACCCCATTGCTGAATTTCTTCTACATTTTCCATGATAATCACAGAAGGTAAAAATTTTTTTACATGCTTATACACAGCCCAGGGAAGAACTCGTAATCCTTGTTTTCGAGGTTGCCCGCCTTTTGCTTTGCTATGCGAAGTGCAGTCAGGACTTGCCCAAAGTAAATCGACAGTTTCATCTTTAACATATTTTTGTAGGTCTACCGCAAATATATCTTCTGTGAGATGTAGAGTATTGGGATGATTTACTTTGTGCATTCTTATTGCTTCTGGGTCATGATTGATTGCAATATCAATTTCCCTTCCCAAAGCCATTTCTATTCCTACACTGGCGCCGCCGCCTCCAGCAAAAAAATCAATGATTAATCCCATAATATTTTCCTCCTTCATTTCCCATATCATACAAAATTGAGGCGATATAAAGATTTTTGTGCATCAAAAAAAAGAGATACCCTAAAGGTCTCTCTTAATATTGCTGAGACAATACATCAATTTCTTTATAACCATCGTCATAACAACCATCATAATGCTCTTCCAGAGTATTATCAATTTCATAGTGTATGCGGTTCCACAATTCTTTTTGTGCCGCTAATGCCTGCTGTGTATAGCAACCATCTTTCTTTTTTTTATTTGACAATATTTTCAGTTCTTCTTCCGTCATTTCTGTATATTTGCTCATGTTTTCTTCCTCCTATTTTTCACTTCTCGTTTTTAATATGAGAAAAATTACAGAAAAAATTAAAATCAGTACTTTAGGAGTACCAGTAGAAAGAAAACAATATTGCCAGGCACAAAAAGAGACTCCACCAGGGAATCTCTTTCCTTTGTTACATGAAAAATATGGAAGAATGCAAAACTTTGCTTCAAAAAAGGGGCTATCGGGAAATAGATGATTCCTTCTCAACTCTGAGTACTTACCGGGGATTTCGTTTAATTGCCTGTGACGGTTCCGACCTTGCTATCGCCTGCAATCCGAAAGACAAAGAGACCAATAGACGGCATAATTCTATCGAGCGAGGTGAAAAGGGGTATAACCAACTTCATTTAAATGCACTGTATGATCTGAAAAACCGCATTTATATAGATGCTGTCATACAACCCGGCCGTCATCCAAACGAGGCACAGGCGCTTATTGAAATGTTGAAACACTCTAAGGTGCAGGAGCCGGTTCTGCTGATTGCAGACAGAGGATATGAAAGTTATAACATCATGGCTAACGCACAGGAAAAAGGGTGGAAATTTCTGATCCGTGCAAAAGATCTGGGAAGCCGCGGTATTCTTACACATTTACCGATACCGGAAGATGGAACTTTTGATTGTACTTTGTCCTTAATCCTTACCAGGAAGCAAACAAAAGAAATAAAAAGCCAGCCCCATAAATATCGCTTCCTCACAAACAAAACTGTATGTGATTTTCTGGATCCAATCGAAAATCCTTTTTATACACTTCATTTTCGTGTCTTACGGTTTCCGATTACAGAAAGCACGATGGAATGTATCATTACGAATCTAGAGGAAGAAGATTTTCCAATGAAAGAAATCAAAAAACTGTATGAATGGAGATGGGGGATTATGCCGATATTTTAGAAATGCCGATTTTTGCCTTTCTGAAATATTGGATTTACAGGACTTTATAAATATATCGGCATTTCTTACTATAGAGATGTAACCAGTCATCGCTATAGAAAGGAGACCGTGTATGATAAAATCCTACCCGTTACTAAAACCATTAACTGATCAGCTCATGAAGGAGGTGAGAGCCTACGGGATACTGGAAGTGTCTTTAGAACAGTATCAGATTGTTTGTAACTCGATAGTACGCTTTGCGCAGTCATCACAGGTTGATTCCTACAGTCCGGAGTTGATGGATTCCTACAAGGACAATCTTGATACCAGGTGTTCTTCCGGTGAGATATGCAAGGAATATCATCGATTCCAACTGCGTGTTATGCGTATGCTATCTTCACTTGCGGAAAGCGGCATTGTTGATTTTTCGAGCACTAAATCTCATCCGCTCAAGTACATTGTATCCGACGAGACAAGCAGCCTCGTGGAAATAATTCTCAACAGTTACCCTATCAGCAATGCAACAAAAAAGGATCTTCGAGCCCCTACCAGACATTTTTTGTGGTACGTTGAACAGTTCGGGATAAAGCCGCAACGTATTGATGACACTATAGTCATGTCATTCCTAATTGATGAAGTACTGGTTTCGAACAGCGGCAGTACCGGACGTACGTTAAGGTGTGTAAAGTACGCCACGGAATACCTTCGGGCTCATGGGAATGATTGCCTGCACCGTGATTATACTCTTCTGAAGCTGAAAAATGATCACCGGCGTATTATCCCGGCCTATTCTGAAGAAGAGATTTCGGGAATAGCCCAGGCAGCTGATACAGATAGCACCATTGGAAAGAGGGATCTTGCGATCATACTTGTTGCATACTGCACAGGGCTTCGCGGAATCGACATCATAGGCATTAAGTTATCAGATATAGACTGGCACAATCACAAAGTGTCAGTAGTGCAGTCAAAAACTCATACGCCAATCGTATCTGAACTAAACGGTGCCACCTTGAACGCCCTTGCTGATTATATCCTCGACTGGCGTCCTAAATGCGATATTCCTGAGGTTTTCGTAACAGTAAAGGCTCCGTATCGAAGACTGTCAAAGGGATTTGGCAGTATGATTGACAAGTATTGCGAAAAAGCAGGCGTATCCAAAATCGCATTTAGAGGATTCCATAGTTTACGGCGTTCCTTTGAAACGGTTATGGTGTCAAGAGGAGTTCCCATTGAAACCGTGTCTCAGATGATGGGACATAAATCCATTATTGAGGATAAACCGTACATCACACACGATACACACCAGATATCATTCGTGGCAATGGATTTTTCGGATGTGCCTATTACCAGCGGGTTCTATTTTGGACATACAGAAAGTGCCGGATCCCTGGAGGGAGGTGCTGGAGCATGACCCTTGACAAAGAACTCAATGACGCATTTGAGGAGATGATGAAATATCGCCAGTCCATTGGATACGCCACCGCTACATATAGGAGTTCGGTTCCTCCATTTATAAACTTTTGTGTAAAAAACCATCCCCTGTCTGCCCGCATTACCCAGGAAATGGTAGACGAGTGGCTCATTTATTATCCTTATACTGTCAACAGCAAAGCCGCCTTCCTCTCTCTCCTGCGGGAGTACACGAAATACCTGAACTTCCTTGGATATGATGATTATATACCGGATGACGATTATGTAGTAAAGCGCATAGCTTTCAATCCGTACCTGTTTACGGATGATGAACTCTCCGGGTTATTTAAAACGATTGACTCATATGTTGGCAAAACCTGTGGGAAAAGATATCTGCCAGAGATTGTGCTTCCTGTGTATAGCCGGTTGCTTTACTGCTGTGGTCTTCGCCCACAGGAACCACCTGCGATACGAACAGAGGATGTAAACCTGATTACAGGAGACGTTTATATACGACAGTCCAAGAGGCACAAGGATCGGCACATCATTATGTCAGAGGATATGCGCGCGCTCTGTCAGAAATACGATTCCGTAGCAGGAAAGAGGCAATGGTTCTTTCAAAAATGGGACGGCACACCATATGAAACATCGTGGTACAACCAGGTATGGAGGAACCTGATCTCAAAGAGTGGCATTTCATGGAAGGGGGCTCCAAGACCTTATGATCTGCGGCACGCTTTTGCTTCGCGTAATATAATCCGCTGGATAAACAATGGGAAGGACGTGATGGAATTATTGCCGTACCTTTCGGCATATATGGGGCATTCAGAACTCACATCAACGCTTTATTATATCCACCTTCTTCCAGAGAATCTGCGCAAGTCCAAAGCTGTAGACTGGGCTCTCCTTTCCCAGGTTTATGGAAAGGGGGTTCTGGAAGATGAGGATTAAAGCTAAGGATCCACGCCTTGTATCGCTTATGGGTGAATTTATGAGAATCTACCTTCCGGGTGTCAGGAATCGCGATAAAGACACAATTGACTCGTACAGATATAGCATAAATCTGTTTGTGACATACCTTGAATCAGAACAAAAGGTGACTGTCCTAACGATGCAGTCATCTGACTTCAGCCAGAAAAACATAGTAGAATTCATGGCTTGGCTGAAATCTGAACGCAATAACGTGGCACCGACCATAAACCATCGCCTGTCAGACCTGCGGGGATTCTGCAAGTACCTTTATAAAAAGAACGCTATCTCCCTTGATGCGTATGAGGCAATCCGCGAGATAAGCGATGTTGATGATGAAAGGATTCTCGATTTTACATGGCTTTCAGTTAATGATGTGTACCTGGTTCTTAAAAGTACAGATAGCAACCGTGAAGCTGTAAGAGATCGTTTTCTCCTGTCGCTTCTGTATGAAAGCGGTGCACGGATAAATGAGGTATTGTCACTAAAACTCCTTGATATTAAAGCGACATTCAACGGGGAGGCTGATGTCCATTTCTACAGAAAAGGAAAGAAACATAGGATTACACCCTTATCCAAGGAAATATGGAGCCAGTTTGGAGATTACTGCGAAAAATATCATCCAGACAAGACTTCGGAGAATCTGGTGTTTTATTCTTTCCGAAATGGCCAGAAAAACAAAATGTCCAGTGATAATGTCAGCCGTATACTTGTAGGATGTGAAGCAGAGGTTCGCAAAAGCAATCCGGATCTAGTCTCTTAACTTTCTTTGTTTCCCCTTGTTCCACTGCTTATTCTACGCTTTTTTTATCAATTTATCTATGAACACTATTGCACAAAATATATACATAATGATACACTTACTGTTAGAAACAAACCAATGATTTCAAAGGAAGTGGAATATCATGTATATAAATTCCGGTTATCTGCATAATTCATTACTGGATTTCAAGGATAAGAGCAGACCTTTGGTTGTGGGTAGCTGCGGCACTTACCGGCTGATCCACCAGCCCAAACTGCCCACCTACCGCCCCAGAGGAAGGATTGACTATCAACTATTATATATTGTAGCCGGAAAAGGGCATTTTTTTCTTGACGGTAAAGAGGAGATTATTGAGGCGGGTCACATGCTTTTGTACCGCCCCAGGGAGATGCAAAAATATGTTTACTACGGTTCAGACCAGACAGAAGTGTATTGGGTTCATTTTACCGGGAGCAATGTAAAAAATATTTTAAAAGAGTATCATTTATTTGAGTCCGGACGGATTATGCAAACTGGCAACTCTACCGAATACCACCAGCTTTTCCGAAAAATGATCCAGGAACTCCAGCTTACCCGCCCGCATTATGAGGAATATTTATCCCTCCTGCTCCGTGAACTGTTCCTTCTGATCAGCCGGCAGGCTCCTATCGGCATCTCCTCCCAGAACCGGATGCTGCAAAAAGAAATGGAGGAGGCAACACAGTATTTCAGCGAACATTTTACAGAAGAAATCTCCATTGAACAATACGCCATGGACAAACACCTTAGTACGAGCTGGTTTATCCGCAGCTTTAAACGCTACAACGGTGTAACTCCCATGCAGTATATATTAAATCTACGGATTACAAATGCAAAGACACTGCTCCGAACCACCACGTATTCTGTTGCTGAAGTTGCGTCAATTGTTGGGTATGATAACCCACTATATTTCAGCAGACTGTTCAAAAAGCAAACGGGACTCCCACCATCTGAGTTCCGGAATACAGAAACAATGTTTTTCATATAAAATAAAATGTTGCCATCCAAAAAGTAGAGGGCGTATATAACTACCCATATATCCCCTTCTGCTTTTTTTAATCTCTTTTGTATCTATTCAGAACCACCCTTATTCAAAGATAAAATCAGAATGACCTAAAACCATATGATAACACAAGAGGCCTCAGGATAAAACAATCTGATGGAAAATACGTCAGATTCCTTTATTCCAAGACCTCTTTTATTATGCCTTAAAGATGAAAAATAAGTTTGTTATAGTGTGCTTGATAATAGCTGAAAAAGCGTATTCCCACCACAAAGGAACAGCAGGCGATTTTCCGCAATACACATGACGCAATCGTTGAGGAAGCTGTCTTTGAACGGGTACAGGAATTAAGGGCAAATAAACGCCGCCCCACAAAGGCAGAGCGACAGGGAATGTTTTCCGGCTTGGTATTCTGTGCGGATTGTGGAAGTAAACTGCACTTCGCTACCTGCAAAAGTTTTGACGGTTCACAAGACAACTACCGCTGTGCAAGATATAAAAGCAATACAGGAGATTGTACGGCGCACTTCATCAGAGAAGAAGTCTTACGGAAAATCGTTCTCAATCGGATATTTGCCGTAACTGCCATGTTCTATGAGGACATTACCGCATTTATGGAACTGATACAGAAACAGCGGTTTGATGAAGCGGAAAAGGACATGAAACGCAAGCGGCGTGAGGTCGAACAGGCAAGAAAACGGATTGCAGAACTTGACCGGATTTTCAAGCGGATTTATGAGGACGACATCAACGGCACAATCAGCCATGAGCGATTTTTGAAGCTGTCCGCAGAGTATGAAACTGAGCAGAAAGAACTGACGGAAAAGGTAAATGCAGAACAACAGGAAGTCGATACCTACGAACAGAATAAAAGCGACTTTGACAGCTTCGCTGCCATTATCCGCAAGTATGTGGGGATAACAGAATTAACGCCCACTATCGTTAATGAATTTATCAAAAAAATTGTTGTCCATGCGCCGGAGAAGATAGACGGCAAGCGTTTTCAGAAAGTGGATATTATCTTTAACTTCGTGGGAGAAATTCATTTGCCGACTGACCCGCAGACGGAACAGAAAGAAACTGATAAACAGGAAAAGACGGCATAGCCCTTGAACGGGGCTATACCGCCTAATTGAAAAATATACTTCCTTGTAACCGAAAACCCTTGTGGTTACTGGATTTCTTAGCTTCTCCGTAAAATAGATACTACATCATCGGTGACAGAGATGATACATCTACATCTTTTATCGAAATTCCCATTCTGTCTTTATCCTACTTTCGTACCCATGTAATAGAAGCCTCTGCATTCATCTAATCGTACCTGGCAAATGGTTCCCACAAGGGAAGTATCCCCTTCAAAATGCACCAACAGATTGTTAGACATCCTTCCGGTCATCAGATGTGTGTCCTGGCTGTTCTGTTCTTCTACAAGAACTTCCTGTACTGTTCCCGTATACCGGGCCGACATGGTTCTTCCAATCTCCTGAACCCGGGAAAGAAGACGGTCAAAACGGTCTTTTACCACATCTTCTGATATCTGATTTTCCATAGCTGCAGCCGGAGTACCGGTTCTCTTGGAATAAATAAAAGTAAAAGCACTGTCATAGCGCACTTTTTCCACCACGTCTACCGTTTCCAGAAAATCTTCTTCTGTTTCCCCGGGGAATCCCACAATAATATCCGTAGTCAGAGAAATATCCGGCATGGCTTTGCGGATTTTTTCCACCAACTCCAAATACTGGTTTTTGGTATATTTCCGATTCATTTTCTTTAGAATCTCACTGCTGCCGGACTGAAGCGGCAGGTGCAGGTGGCGGCAGATTTTTTTACTGTTTTTCATGACTTCAATTAATTCGTCGGATAAATCCTTGGGATGAGAGGTCATAAAGCGAATACGTTCCAATCCTTCGATTTTTTCAACCTCCTGTAAAAGCTGCGCAAATGTCATAGGCTCTTCCAGAGTTTTGCCGTAGGAATTTACGTTCTGACCGAGAAGCATAACTTCTACCACGCCGTCGGCCACCAGATGTTCAATCTCTCTTACAATATCCTTCGGATTCCGGCTGCGTTCCCGTCCGCGCACATAAGGAACAATGCAGTAGCTGCAGAAATTGTTACAGCCAAACATAATGTTCACCCCTGATTTAAAGGGGTATTTCCGCTCGCTTGGCAGGTCTTCCACAATTTTATCCGTATCCTTCCAGATGTCAATGACCATGCGGTCATTTGTAAGGGCAGATACCACCAGTTCGGCGAATTTGTAGATGTTATGGGTACCGAAAATCAGATTTACAAAGGAATAGCTCTTTTTCAGCTTTTCCACTACCTGGGTTTCCTGCATCATACAGCCGCACAACCCTATCAGCATATGTGGATTTTTCTTTTTCAGACTGTGGAGATAACCAAGGCGTCCATAAACACGCAAATTGGCATTTTCCCGCACGGTACAGGTGTTGTAAATGACAAAGTCTGCATTTTCGTCCGGGGCTTCCACGTAGCCGATACGCTCCAGTACTCCTACCAGTTTTTCAGAATCTCTGGCGTTCATCTGGCAGCCGAACGTATTGACACAGAAAGTTAAATCCCGGTTCAGTTCTTTCGATTTTTCGTTTACAAGCTGTCTTGCTTTCTTCATAAACCAGTACTGGCGGTAAGGTTCTTCTGTGGGAGCCTCCTTTGTCAAATCTGCACTTTCAATTAATTTATCTATGTTACTGTCAAAAATCAGTTCTTTGTTTTCCATTTTCCTAAGTCCTTTCAGGGCATTATTTTATAAGTATATAGTATCGTTTTGAATTTTTCAACCGATTTTTCTGACGTTTATCGCTCTAACTGCACCAGATATTCTATCGTTCCCTCTTCCAATTTTTTCTGCCCGTTCAAAAGAAATCCATGTCTTTGATAAAAAGAAACAGCCCGTTTATTTTTTTCCAAGGCCCATAGGGTGCGAACTCTGTGCTCTCGGATTGCATATTCTATCAGCGCACTGCCGATTCCTGCGCTTTGAAAAAAAGTATCTATATACAATTTACAGATTTCTAATCCGCTGATTTGAATAAAGCCCTTTATCAGTCCGTCATCATAAACGTAAATTGTGTTTAGAATTTCTTCTTTTCCGAAATAATGGTCAACCAAGGGAACTACCTGCAGCTCTTTAAAAGAAAATTCAGGGTCCTTAAAAATCGGGAAAAAGTTTGTGCGGTTATTGAAAACAAAAATTTCAGCGATTCTTGATAAATCTTTTCTTTCAGCTTTTCTTATATGCATATAGTGTACTCCTTCTCTACATTTCGGATAATATCATCAATACGTTCTTTTTCAGCAAGTGTATCACATTTTTTGCTGTTTTGATTTGCCCATTTATGCTATATAGTAAAATTAAGTTTTGAATTTCATACTCTTTTCATATGGAGGGTATAAACGGAAACCTGGAGGTGTGTATATGGCTAAAATATTGATTGTTGAAGACGATAAAGGAACGAATGAAGCTATTTGCGAGTATCTGAAACCAACGGGACATGAAATTGTTTCTGCTTATGATGGAGACGAGGCAGTGACAGGGAACCGGCAGCTTTGTCTATCCCATCTATTTACAACCGTTTTACTCTTCCGCTATTCTATCACTCGCTTTTCCGTCACAACTTTGTCCGGAAAGATATCTGTGGCTTCTGCCGGGATTTCCTCTACTATCTGAAATTCAAACGCAATGGCCGCTGTCTTATGCTTTGGATGCATACTTAAATACCGGTCATAAAATCCCTGTCCATATCCGGCCCGGTGGCGGTTTTTGTCAAAAGCGACACCCGGGACAATGAGAAAAGCATTTTCTTCCTGAGCTTCCGCTCCTTCCTCCGGTTCCGGAATCTGGAAATATCCGGGAGATAACTGGTCAAAGGAGGTGATATAATAATATTTCATTTCGTGAGCGCCCGTCACTTTCGGTACAGCCACTCTCTTTCCTGCTTTCCAAGCCTCTTCTATAATGCCTCTGGTGCTCACCTCTTTGTTATAATCCGCATAGGCATAGACACACTCTGCTGCCAGAAATTCCGGCAGAGAAGTCACGGTATCACAGATAAGCCGGCTGTTTTTTTCCACTTCTTCTATGGAAATTTCTTTCCTTTGAGCGAAAATGTATTTTCTAATTTCCTTTTTTGAGACCATATTTTTCACCTAAATTCGTAATGCTGCCGTCTTCTTCCTGTACGCTGATGTTGTCCAGCTGTGCTCTTAAGTTCATGCGGATGGTGGCAACATATTCGGTACGAAGTTTTTTCTGTTCTTCCTTCTCTGCCGGTGTCAGTCCTTGGCTTTTAGACTTTCTCGCCAGCTCATTGATTCTGTTGATTTTTTCCTGATTCATATATGTAGTACTCCTTTATAAATTTTCAAACATTTCCTGCAGCCCTGTCTCATCCCGGTCACGGGAAAGGAACAAGGTGCCGTGGTTTCGGCCCTGCATAATTTTGTGAATGACATGGAAATCACAGCCATTGGCAATCACCATATCCGTACCTGCTGCTGCCGCAATCTGTGCTGCCGCCAGCTTTGTTGCCATGCCTCCGGTTCCCACACTGCTGCCGGAAGAGCCTTTTCCCATTTCCAGAAAATGCTTATCCAGTTCTTCTACCACGTCAATAAAACGGGCATCTGGATTTACATTAGGGTCATCGGTAAACAGTCCGTCAATATCTGAGAGCAGAATCAGCATATCCGCTCCGGTAAGAGCTGCCACCAGAGCGGACAGGGTATCGTTGTCCCCAAAGGTATTGACATATTGGATTTCATCGGTGGAAACCGTATCGTTTTCGTTTACCACAGGAATGGCCCCCATTTCCAGCAGACTGTTGAACGTGTTTCTGGCATTTTCTCTTGTGGTATCATTAATCATGGTATATTTCGTCATCAGCACCTGTGCGGCGGTCTGGTTATATTCCGCAAACAGTTTCTGGTAAATCATCATCAGACGGGCCTGTCCAATAGAGGCGCATGCCTGCTTTTGTGCCAGCTTGGTGGGTTTTTCATGTAGGCCCATAACAGCCCGCCCCACGGCAATGGCTCCGGAGGATACCACAATCACGTCTTTTCCCTGATTGTGCAGGTCGGCCAGTTCCCTTACCAGAATTTCCATTTTTATCAAATCCAGTCTTCCGGTTTCCTGATGGGTCAGGGAGGAAGAACCGATTTTAATGACAATGCGCTTTTTGTCTTTTAGTTTTTCTCGAACATTCATCTTATACGGTACCTCATTTGTTTCTTTTCGTATTGTTCTAATAGTACACTATTTTTACCCATTCGTCCAGACGGTGATTTTTCAGCTGGAATAGTTTTCCAGGAAGCTGTACAGTTCGTCCAGTGTCTTTAGGTCTTTTCCAAGAAGAACTTCTGCCTGCAAATCTTTTGGCAGAGCCTCCAGCGGAATATCCGTATATTCAAAAACCGTGTTGTCTGCTTTTTCATATACGACTACGCAGCCGTTTTCCAGCCGGAGCTGATACCCTTCTTTGGCATTTTCGGATACTGTTTCTGTATTTTCCCGGCGCAGAATCACCCGCTGTTCTCCATAAGCGGTGATGCGGTAGCACTCCTGCTTTAAGATTCCCTCCTCATAGCGCTGAAAAATAAAATCCTGTCCTTTAGGATTTGCTGAAACCGCGGACACCTGCTGCTGTACCTGGGCGCTGCTTTCCTCCAGGTCGTAAATCCGGTCTTTTAAATCCGCTACCTGATAACTGAGCATAAAACCAGTGCAGAGGAACAACACAATAAGAAAAAAGCCGACACTATAGATTATTCTTTTCATAAGAACCTCCTTTATCTGAATCGTTGTTTCCATATCTTTTCAGAATATAGTATCGGCTGATTTTTTTTCTTTATTCACTTTCTTACCGGGTAATTCCCAGGTTTTCCAGTATTTCTGCCTGCTTCTTTTCCATAACGGCCGCTTCTTCCGGCGTCATGTGGTCGTAGCCCATGAGATGTAGCATACTGTGGGCAATGAGAAAGGCAAATTCCCGAATCTGTCCGTGACCGTAGCTTTGGGCCTGCTCCTGCATTCTGGGAATACAAATCATAATGTCACCAAGCAGCAGTTCCCCGGTATCCGGGTGAAAACAGGAATCGTCTTCTTCTGCATGGGAAAAATCCCCCGGTGCATCAAAGTCCAGCATGGGGAAAGACAGCACATCGGTAATGCGGTCTATGTCCCGAAATTCCCGGTTGGTACGCTGAATTTCTTCATTTCCGGTCAAAACCAGATTGATTTCTGTCTCATAAGGGCAGTGTTCATAGTCCAGGGCTGCCTCTGTAACTTTGCGGGCAATGTCTTCCCAGTCAAATTCCAGAGGGGTTTCGTATTCCATCTCAATATTTAAAGTCATACTCATCTTCTCCTGTCAGTTCTGCCGAATTTTTCTTTTCGTGTTTCTTTCTTTTCCGGCTTTTCTTTTTTCTCGTAATCGTCATAAGCCTGTACGATTTTCTGCACCAGCGGATGACGCACCACGTCTTTGTTGGTCAGTTCGCAGAAGGCAATATCTTCTACTTTGCGAAGAACACGCAGGGCCACATCAAGACCGGAACGGGTACCGGAGGGCAAATCCTTCTGGGAAAGGTCTCCTGTGACAATGACCTTAGAGCCGAAGCCGATACGGGTCAGGAACATTTTCATCTGGGCCGGTGTGGTGTTCTGGGCTTCGTCCAGAATGATAAAGGCATTGTCCAGGGTACGTCCTCTCATATAAGCCAGAGGAGCGACTTCAATCAACCCCTTTTCCATGTTTTTGGCAAAGCTTTCGGCTCCCATGATTTCGTACAGGGCGTCATAGAGAGGACGCAGGTAAGGGTCAACCTTGCTCTGCAAATCCCCCGGCAGAAAGCCCAGCTTCTCCCCGGCTTCAATGGCGGGACGGGTGAGAATAATTCTGCCCACTTCGTCATTTTTAAAAGCGGTAATAGCCATAGCCATAGCCAGATACGTTTTTCCCGTTCCTGCAGGGCCCATGCCGAATACAATCATCTTTTTTCGTATCTCGTCTACATAGGCTTTCTGACCCAGGGTTTTGGGCTTAATAGGTCTTCCGTTTAAAGTATGGCAGATGCAGTCCCGGTCAATTTCCGTGATGGCAGAGGTTTTCTCTTCCATGGCTAATGACAGGGCGTAATTCACATTCTGCTGGGTAATGGTATTTCCTCTCTGGGACAATTCCAGAAATTCTTTTAGTATTTTAACGGCCTGGTCACAGGATGGCTTTGGACCCAGAATTTTAATCTGCCCGTCTCTGGAAATCACAGTGACGCCCAGGGTTCTCTCCAGTTTTTTTACATGCTCATCAAACTGACCAAACACATTTCTCTCATGCTCTGCAGGCAATTCCATTTTTTCTTCACAAATATTACTCATTTAAGTCTGTATTCCTTTCTGTCGGCTGCTCTGGAATCTGTACAGGGATTTGCTGTCCTGCTTCTTCAATTACCGACACGGTCCCTTTGGCAGTGCAGATTCCATTCTGTATTCCTATTTTAACATGATTTGCAGATATTTGAACCCCCTTTTCCGTTAAACTTTGTAAAACCGTGTTTAAATGCAGGGTGGCCCGTTCTTTGGCTTCCTGTTCCGAATAAGTGAAAATACGGGTTTCATAGGCACAGTCTGTGCTGGTTCCATAGTAAATGGGAAGTCTGAAATTTTCGGTCAGGCGAACCTGCTTTAAATCCGTCACGGTGTCAAATTCCTGCCAGGAAACGTTTTTCTTTGTATTCAGACAGTAATTTCCCAGCTGCAGCAGATAGCCTTTATTTTCTTTGCCGGTATAGACCGGTTTTTCGTATTTCATGGAAAAGGCGTGATAATATTGCAGCGGATATTCCACCAGAACGTCAGCGTCTGCCAGGGTATATTCCTGGCGGATAATTTCTTTGCTGTCATTTTGAATATCCAGAGTTCCCCGGACCAGAACTTCCCCTTTTACACAGGTCTCTCCTGTTTTTTTTACGGGTGTGCCGGTGCGGGTTATCATAGAAACAATCTGCCCCGTTTTGGTGGAAATCAGGTCGCATGCAGATGGTTTCTGCTGTTTTTTTTCATAGATGTTGTCATTTTCCTGAATTTCCAGAATCAGTCTGCTGCCGGAAATCCGGGCAGATACCCAGGTGATATCGGGAAATTCTGCCCGCAGCTTTTGGGCAATCCAGGCGCAGTCCAGGTCTTTTTTCAGAACGCCGTGTTCTATCTGAAGCTCTTCTAAATAACGCAGAATGGTCTGGGTGCTGTTATGTACATTTCCTTCCACATGAATGTTCCAGATATGGCGGGAAAGGGCAGCTACCAGGAAAAGACTGAGACAAATGCCGATAAAAAACGCCTTTCTTTTTTTGCTGCGGTAAAAAAAGAAGGGCAGTCCGTATTTTCCTGTAATTTTCACCCGTGTATGGGTCTTCCTGCAAATATTTTTCAGTTTGTAAAAATCTTTTACCGTCAGATTCATTTCATAGCTGTTATGGTTCTGCAGCAGATTCCAGACACGGATTTTGTGATAAGCGCACAAATTCAAAAACCGCTCCGGGCTGTCCGCCTGTACCTGAATGCGCACATACCCTTTGCGGTAGTATTTCCAGTCCTGCAAGGTGCAACCTCCCTTATAAAAATAAAATTCTGCAGATATTGCCGGTTATCTTCATTTCTACATCTGTGTAGTAAGCAATCACCAGATGGCTGCCTTCTATCTGAATTTTATTTTGTCTGGACAGCAGGATAATACAGGTGTCCTGATACTGGCGGATACATTTATAATTTTCAATATACAGTTCCCGTGAACCGGTGAGAGTCAGTACAGATTCTCTGTAGGAAAGGTCTTTGGGAATCTGCAGGGAGTCCCCTAACCGGCCTGTGAATTCGTTCAGTTTTCCTTTCACCTTCATGCCCCTGGAACGTCTTCTCCTTACAGCATATGTCTAGTTGATGAAAAGAATACCAAACCACAGAATCTGATTGGCGCTTAAGGTAAATTCCATATCATATTTTTCTGCCAGCTCAGAAACGATGATTCCGTGACTTTCCACACAGGGGTGCATTTTTTCCGGAAAACGGCAGGGAAGCCCCTGGGGAAAGGTGCAGGATTCGCAGATGTCGCAGGATTCTGTGGAAAGGGCCATGCACGCACTGCCCTGCTGTCGTATAAAACTTTCAATGGCAGCGGTAATGGCTTCGTGCTCTTTCCGGGTAGCCAGCGTTTCCTCAAAATTAATGACATCAGAAACTTCTGCAATGGTGGAAAATAAGAAACATTCCCGATAGCCAAGACAGCGCTTCCGGCACTCTTCTACGCTTCCCACAGCAGGCGGACAGGCCCAGGTGGAATTGTACCGTTCACACTCTTTTTCACAAATCCAGCGTACCCGGAAGGAAAATTCAATTTCTTCTGGCGGGAAAAAGGCGTATTGATAGACCGGATACTGGCAGATAAATTCTTCGATTTCCTCATGTGTAATCATTTTTGTTTTCTCCTTGCAATTTTGGTTGAAATGATTTAAAATGGAAGAAAGGCGAACATACATTCGCTTCGTATATTCATTTTACGGAGGTACAGACAGTTGAATCATCTTTTATATATACCATGCGTGGGTATTCTCCTGCTTTTGGTGCTGACCTTGGTGCTGTATCGCAAAAAGAATTATTATCCCTATGCAGCCAGACATCTGCTCACCAAAAGAGAATACCGCTTTTATCTTCTCTTAAAAGAAGTGGCTGATGAGTATCATTATATCATATGTCCCAAGGTTGGTGTAAAAGATTTGCTTTCTGTAACGGATAAAAAACAGTACATGAAATATTTTCATAAAATTGCCCAGAAGCATGTGGATTTTGTTATTTGTGATAGGGATTTATATGTACTTTTTGTCATTGAATTAGATGACAGCACTCATGAAACCAGAGATGCGAAAAAGCGGGACCGCTTAAAGAATAAGGCCTTTGCCGCCGCGGGGATTCCCTTAAAGAGAATCACGGATATTGATAAGCGGCAGATACGCAGGCTCTTTCCATAAGCGGCTGCGGTCCAAGTCATTCATCCGAAAGTGCGGAAAGCTGCTGGAGAAGGATTTCCCATTGCCTGAAAATACAGGCGGGTGCAAATTTATCCTGGACTTTTCCTGTGTTTTTGGAAAAAGCTTCCCGCAAAGTCTTGCATGCAGTATTCATGACGGCTTAAAACTTTGGGTGCAAGTTCTGCCAGCATATCGATACCTTTTACATGCGTGAGACGGCCTACGGTAATCAGTATCTGCTCCCGGCGCATTCTGTAGTTTTTCGTATCCCGTTCCGTCAACGTCACAAGATAGTCCGCATATCTGGAAGTAAAGCGGGAAATCCCTTTCCGGAACATGCGGTACAGGAGCGAGTGCCAGGCATAATCATAGTTGAAATGTTCACATGCCGGAACAGCGAAAGCTGGGAGATGTGGACCTTTACATCCCTGCACGGGAAGAACTGGCAAAAGCCCAAAAGATACTGGAACACCATGGTTATAAACAGGAGGAGGAAGTCAGCGGACATCACCTGACTTATCTGAAAGAAGGACATCTGCAAATGAAAGTACGGTTTCCCAAGCTGAGCAAATGTCCTCTTTTGTGTATTTTCTTCACAATACCTATCGTCTGCGCAGAACTACTTTCCGGCAGACTCTGGGAGATTTCCGGAAACACAATCACTCTACCAGAATCGCCCCGATTTTTGAAAATAGTAAGGATGAGCGCTAGGCTGTCTTCTTTTGCAGCCTAAGCTTCTTCAATATGAACCCGGCTGCCCCCTTCGCCCATGCGGGCCGGTTCTACAAGCAGATGCATGGGAATTCTCGCCTTAATGTCTTCCACATGGGTGATGATTCCCACGCTTCTCTGCCGGTTTCTGATTTTTTCCAGAGATTCCATAACCACATCCAGACAAGTTTCATCCAGTGTGCCGAAGCCTTCGTCCAGGAAGAAAAATTCCAGAGGGGCGGCGCCTTTCATCTGAATCTGAGAAGATAAGGCAAGGGCCAGCGCCAAAGAAGCCATAAAAGTTTCTCCGCCAGAGAGCGTAGAGGCGGGTCTGGAAACCCCGCCGTTTTTATAATCCCGGATAATAAACATACCGCTGCCGTCGGTTTCCAGGCCGTAGCTGCTGCCAGTCATTTCTTTTAACTGGGCATCGGCTTCTCTGGAGACGTATTCCAGATAGTACCTGGAAACGTATTCTACAAACCGTTTGCCCCGGAACAGACCTTCCAGTTCAGAGAGAATGTCCAGTGTGTGAGTAATCTCTTTTTTCTTTGCCTCCAGTTTTTCTTTTTCTTTTAGAGCCTGTTTTAGCTGCTGCAGCTGCTGTTTTAGACCGCCAAGTTCCCGGACGGTATCGGAACTTTCTTTTTCCAGAACAGAGACGGCTGTTTCCAGAACAGACAGGGGTTCTTTTGGCTGGGGAAGCGCTGATTTCTGCTGCTTCACTGTTTCCAGACACAGCTGTACCCGGAGACAGGATTCCCGATAATTTTCTGCTTTTTCCCGCATAGCAAGAAGTTCTGTCTCTGCCCGTTGATGAGTTTCTATCCAGTTCTCTTCTGCTATCTGATACTCCTCCATTTTTTCCAGCAAAAGGTTCTGCTTTTGGCGGCAGTCAGTCAGCAAAGCCTGGGTAAGCGCTTCGTTGGCCGCATATTCCCGACAGAGCTGTTCTTCTTCTTTTTGTGCTTTTTCCGCCTGTGCAGTTATCCTGGTACAGGACTGTTGGATTTCTTCCATGATGGTTTCCAGTTCGTGGCAGCGCTTTTGGGGATCTTTGCAGGAACCGGATTTTTCTGTAATCTGTTCGGTCAGTTCTTTCAGCTTCTGTTCATATTGACTCATCTGCATTTCCAGCCGTGCCTTGTCTTCTCTGGTTTTCTGAATCAGCAGATCACCTTTTTCTTTATTTTGTATACGGGCCTGGATGGCAGTTTCTAAAAGAAAAAGCTGTTTTTGTTTTTCTTCCCGGAGACGATTTTTATTTTGCAGTTCCTTGTAGGCCTGAAGAAAATCCTCTGTCTGATTTCGCTTTTTTAATTCCAAAATCCGCTTCTGCTGTTGCACTTCGCTTTGTGTAAGTGCCAGCAGTTCATTTTGCAATTCTTTTTGCCGGGTATTGTGGTGAATCTGTTCTGTTTCGGCTCTGGCCTTTTGTGTCTGAAGCGTCAGAATCTCTGTTTCCAGAAGAGAGCGCTGTTCCTGGGATTGGGCAAATGCCTGCTCAAGGGCCGTTCTTTTTGTTCTTTGAGTCTCCAGCTTTGTTTCCAGTTCCTGCAGATTTTCGTTCAGGAAAGCGGCATTTAAGTTCTGTAAATTTTCCCAAGCGCTCTGTCTCATGTTCCGGCTGTTTTCCAATTGCAGTTCCAAACGGGAAAGTTCTGCTGACAGCTTCTGAAAATGCTGTTCTGTCAGCTGTCTTTTTTCGGCAAACTGTGTCAGGCTGCCCTGTTCTGTCTGGGAAACTGTTTTTTCATGGTGAATACTGCCGCATACAGGGCAAGGCTGTCCTTCTCTCAGTTCTGAGGCCAGTATGGCTGACAGATTATCCAGGTACTGTTTTTCTAACATCGCTCTTTTTTCAAACGCTTTTTCTTTTTCAGCGGTTTTTTCAGCGATTTTCTGACGGAAATCTGTGCACAGTGTTTCCTGTTCTTTCATACTCTGCTGCAAAATGGCGGCTTTTTCCTGCTCAGTCTTTACCAGCAAGAGATGTTCTTTTTGGGCTTCTGCCTCGGGAAGTGCTTTCTGCCTTTCCAGGATGTACGTCGCTTTGTCTGTTTGTTTCTGTAAATCCGCTTCTTTCTTGGCCAACTGCTGAAGGGTCTGTATTTTTTCTGCTTTGGCCTTTTGCTCTTTTTCTGCTAGTTCTGTTTGTTGGGCAGTTATACCCTTTTTGCGTTCCAACAGAGCCTGTTGTTCCATGGTAAGGCGGTATCCTTCTTCCGTTTCCTGCTGCTGCTTTGCCGTCATGGTTACTGCTTCTATTTCCAGAGTCAAAGCTTCCTTCTGAGATTTCAGCTGTTCCATATCCCGTAGCAGCTTTTCCATCTTCTGACCGGAATCTTCTAAAATGCTATCTGTTTTTTGAGCCGCATTTTTTGCTTCTGTCCATTGTGCTTCTGTCTTTTGCCTGCGGTTTAAAAGCAATACGGCTTCCTGTAGTCTTGCCTGCTCCAGCCTGAAAAGCGGCAATTCTTCTTGCACCTGAAGCTGGATCTTTTCTCTTGCGTTTCGGAGTTTCTCGCTTTCTGTCTGTTTTTCGGTCAAAGTGGATTTCAGCAATTCCTGTTTCGTCTGGGACGATGTCCAGGCTGCTTTTGTATTGCGGGCTTCCTGCAGATATATCCAAAGCTGATTGGCCGTTTGTGCCTGTTTTTCTTCTTCCTGAAGAAAATCCATTTCTTCTTTTTGCGCTTTCAGCTTGGCTGCCTGAGACGCCAGTTCCAGAGATTCCTGTTCCAGGGCGGCAAATTTCTGCCCCTGTTCCAGCTGTACCCTGGCTATTTTAAGCGCCGCGGCTTTTTCTTCTGACAGAATCCGGATTTGCTTTGTTTTTTCCTGTAAATCCTGTACATCCTCTGGCCGGATTTCTTTGTAACGGGAAAGTGCACCCTCATTTTCCTGCATCTTTCCATTCCATTGTAAAGCCCGGTCTTTTACCAGACCTGCCAGCTGTTCTCCGTATTTTTCCAGATGGAACAGCCGCTCCAGCATTTTATTGCGCTCCATACCTTCCAGCTTTAGAAATTCTGAAAACTTTCCCTGGGGAAGAACTACGGTGCGGAAAAAATCTTCTCTGGACAGCCCCAGTACATCTCTGCACTTTTCATTTACAGTTCCTACGCGATCTGCCAGAATTTCGGCCTTTCCTTCTGTCAGTTCTGCAAAACGGGCGCTGTCACTGCGGATAGTTCCCTCTTTGGAGCGTTTAAAGCTTCTGAACACCTGGTAAATCCGCTCCTTTTTCTCTTTTACAGAAAAAGTATATTCCACGAAAGCCTTATCTGTACTCACATGGATAAAATTGGCGCTGTTTCTGGCTGTGGTTCCGTAAAGCGCCAGTGTCATACCGTCCAGAATACTGCTTTTTCCGCTTCCGGTAGGACCAAAGATACCGAAAAGCCCACGGCTGGTTAAAAGTTCAAAATCAATTTCCTGAGGTTCCAAAAAACTGTTAAGTCCTTTCAGCTTCATCCTGATTGGTCGCATATGGCTGTACCTCCTTTTCCAGAATGTCCCGAAGCATATCCAGGACTTCCTGCTCCGGCTGTGTTCCTTTTTTCTCCAAATAGTATCCTAAAAATAATTCTTCAAAGCTTTTTTCTGCAAACCGTTCCATGTTTTGTTCTGCCTGTTGCTCAGGAAATAGGGGAAGAACCTCTAAAATGTCATCTTTGTACTTTTTCAGTTCTTTTAGCTGTTCTTCCCGTATATAAGTTTCTGTATAAATCTGCAGATACACATAGCAGGGACGGTTCTGATTTTCCCTGCATTTTTCCAGTGCTTCTTCGTAGCTTTGGCACACCCATTTTTCGATGGGCTTCGGATTATCCAAATAAATTTCCCGTACCTGTACCGGCTGTCTGGGATGCAGCTCTGCCAGACAGCACTGTTTGGCTATAACAGTTTCCTGCAGGCGATAGGGAAGAATAGAGCCGCTGTAACGAATCCGTCCCTGACTTCCGACAGCTTTTTGTGGCCTGTGTATATGCCCCAGAGCCGCGTACTGGACAGCCGGTGGAAATACCTCAGGCGGCAGCAGATAACTATTTCCCAGCACCATCCCTTGCTCAGAACCGTCTTTAATGCTTCCCAGAGTAAATACATGGCTCATCAGCAGATTGATAGTATCCTCTTGATACCAGCGGGCTTTTTCTTTGAAAAAAGCACCTACTTTTCGGGCATAGTCCTGTGCCTTTTTTTCTTCCTCCTCCCCTGCCTGGTATAACACTTCATTTAAAGATTTTTCACTCAAATACGGGACGCAGACAAATACGGCCTTTTCTCCTTTATGAGAAAACGAAAAAGTACAGGCATCCAAAGATGTAATTTCAAAGTGGCCATAAAACCCGGAAGCAATACGGGTCTGCGGTGTTCCGTAAAGGATAATGCCATGCTCCCGAACCAGCGGCGCAATGGCTTCCAGACGAGAGGGCTGGTCATGATTGCCGGCAATCATGACTACCAGTCGCTCTCCCTGTGCAGTTAAATCTTTTAAAGTCCGGTATAGAAGGGCCTCTGCCCCGGCTGACGGATGACCGTTATCAAAAATGTCTCCGGCAATGCAGACTACGTCAGCCTGTGTTTCGTCGGCAATGCGGACAAACTGTTCCAGAACCATTTCCTGTTCCTGCAAACGGCTTTTGCCTTCTAAAAGTTTTCCGATGTGCCAGTCAGCAGTGTGTAATATTTTCATAGGTATTCTCTTTCTGATAAGTTTAAATTAAATGAAAAATGACAGCAGTTTCTGTCTGTAAGTATAGCATTATCTTATAGAAAAAGACAATGATGCTTTTTACAAAAAAAGATGTTATAATGAAACAGACACATAAAAAATTCAACATAGGAAAGTGAGCAGAAAAGTATGAAAAATGAATTATTTTCCGTGGGACCGCTTACCATACATGGATATGGGCTGATGATTGCGCTGGGGATTCTGGTATGTATCTTCATGGGAACGTACCGTGCAAAAAAGCACCATTTGAAAGAGGATGCGGTTCTGGATATTGCTATTTTCAGTATTCTTGCAGGATTTATAGGTGCAAAGCTGTTATTTGTGCTGGTGGAATTTGACCGCTTTTTGGAAGACCCTATGCAGGTGCTGGGAACAGAAGGCTTTGTTGTGTACGGAGGAATCATTGCAGGTGTACTAGCCGCGATTTTGTATTGTCACAGAAAAAAACTTTCTTTCTTGGAATATTTTGATTTGCTGGCCCCCTCCATTGCTGTGGCCCAGGGATTTGGAAGAATCGGCTGTTTCCTGGCAGGATGCTGCTATGGCAGAGAAACCGATGCTTTCTGGGGTGTGACCTTTCCTGAGGGCAGCTTTGCCCCGGCAGGTGTTCCTCTGATTCCCACACAGTTGTTGTCTTCTGCGGGAGATTTTCTGATTATGGCGGTGCTTCTGATTTACAGTAGGCACAGCAAAAAGACCGGAAACACAGGAGCCTTGTACCTGTTGCTTTACGGAATAGGCCGTTTCCTCATAGAATTTCTCCGTTCTGATGACAGAGGAACCGTAGGAATGCTGTCTACCTCTCAGTTTATTTCTATTGGAATTGTACTGATTGCAGTGGGAATGTTCAATAAGAAGCAGCGGAAAAAGTACACTTAACAAATTTTTGTATATAATCTAGCCGAAACAAAACACAGCACAGCTATGACTTTAGGAGGGCTACGATTATGAATAAAGTTTATGAAAAACCTGCAGTTATTGTTGATGAAGTTGCAGCAGAGGGTTCTGGTGTACAGACTTCTGTAACAGGATATACCTATTCTGCAGAATAAGTAAGAATCCTAAAATAGATATTGAAAAAAGGAGTCTGTTACGCCATGTGACAACTCCTTTTTTCGTATTCTGATTTCAAAAAAAATATATTTCCGCCTTTTTCAGCCGTTCTTCAAACTGTTCATAAAAATCAGCTTCTGCTTTATACGGCGTCAGATAAAAAGTTTTCAAAATAAACATACAGACATTTTTCACAGCACTTTCCTCCTGAAATTGTGCAGCGATTTTTTCTGCTTTTTTCAGAAAGGTGTGCCATTGAAGCACAAATCTTTCGTACTCCTGTATCCTTGATATCCCCAGCCATTTGCTGATTTTCACCTTTGTTTTTGGGTTTTGTCTGCATTCATGTACCTGTAGGAAATAGTGAAAACAATCCTCCTCATAAATGCGTCCCAGAGGAAACATTCTGCAAAAACCAGGACGGAAAGCATGAATACTGCACCGTCCCTGGTTTTTTAAAAAGGGGCACTGTTCTTCTTTTTCTGCCATTTTCAGATTGGGCAGAATCAGTCCGTCTGCCATTCGAAGTTCTAAAGCATAAGACAAAAGTGTTTCAAAATTTTGTTCCAGATGACTGCAAAGCTGATAGACATCGAAAGGATCCAGAACAATAGAATCCCCCATTCCGCGGCAGCAGTCTGAGCAGCCTTTGCAGTCGTTGCAGCCCGCCTTTACCATGTCACTTTGGCGGTACAGTTTTCCGTCTGAGACAGCATTTAAATCCAGTTCTCTCCGCATATTTTTCTCCTTTGTTTTACGAATCACTCAGACCCGGTATTTCCAGTAATAAAGGCCCTCTGTGGTTACGATTTTTTCCAGAAGTTCTCTCAGCGCTTCACTTTCGTGGTACACGGCAATGCTTAACACACCGCCGCTGATACTGATAATAGAATCTTCTCCTCCGAGCAGAATATCTATCTGTCCCCGTTTTTTCAAAATCACTTTTTTCAGCAGTTTTACTATCATTTCACACCGTTTGTCTTTCAGCCATCCTTCCCGCTTATTGACCAGGGGTTTGTACTCTTCCACATAAATTTCAAAAGGAAAATAGCAAAGTATTTTCAGTACAATGGCTATGGTTTTATCACAAAATTCCTGCAGGTGTCGATCCTGCAGAAAATACTGCTCCGCCTCTTCATAAAAGCTGTCTTCTCCTGTAGAAACAGCTCTTGGCAGAAAATCTATAATCCGGTAATCTTCTGTAAACAAAAGACTTAGTTGTTCACTTCTATTCATGCGCATACTCCTCTTATCAGATATCTGTCAGCTTTCATACATATAAAGTTCATGCAGCGCCCTGGTAGCGCAGATGTATTCTGCCTGCAAAAGCAGTCCGTTTTTTTCTTTTCGTCCAAGGGCAAAGACCCGGTCAAACTCCAGCCCTTTTGCCAGATAAAAGGTGGTTACGGTAATGCCTTTTTGAAAAGCGGAACTGTTGCGGTCAATATAAGAAATGTCCTGAAAATACTCTTTCAGATACTGATACGCCATGAGGGCTTCCTGTTCTGTCATGGTCAGAACAGCTGTTGTTTCATAAGGGCTCTCCTGCTGCAGATGGGAAAGCACCTTTTTAAGCGCCTCTTCCTGACAGGCAAACTTCTGCTCTTCAACTTCTTTTCCGTGTCGTTCCAAAAGTTCCATATCCGTAAGCCCTGCCAGCCTGTTGGCATACCGGGCAATCTCCACGGTATTTCGGTAACTTTTATTCATCACAATGGTTCTGGTATGGCGTCCTAAAATACCAGGAAGGAATTTTAAGACGTCCTGCTGCTGCTCCTCCATGGTCTGGGCACAATCCCCCAGAATGGTCATTTTGCAGGGGAACAGTTCTGCCAGAATGGTATACTGCAGAAAAGAATAATCCTGCATTTCATCAATCACCAGATGCTTGATGTTTTTCTGTCCCTTTTTCTGATACAAGCGGTATTTCAGATACAGCATGGGATAAACGTCTTCATAGGCCAGCACTCTCTTTTCATAGGAGACATGGGGCAAAGGTGCAAATCCGGATTCCTCTAAAAGCTGGCTGTACAGCACATACAAGTCTCTGGTCGCATACATTCCCATAAATTCCTGGCTGAGTTTTTCCTCCTCTTCTTCGGAAAGGCGGCGGTTGTATAAGGTTTCATATTCGTCTGTAAAATGTTCCAAAATAGCCTCCATACGGGACAGCAGAGGAAGATCCTGAAATTTGAAATAAAAGAGATTTACCAGTTCTGCTTCTGTTTTCACAATCCCCTTAAAAGAAACTTCGTGGAAGTCCATGAGACTGTCTTCCAGATTTGCCAGAAAAACTTCTGTAAGCCCCAGAAATTCCTCCGACTGTTTCCGGTGCAGACGGTCCTGTGCCTCTGCGTCCGGACATGAGAGTTCTCTTTCAATCTGGTCATAACGGTCCTCACAGTCTATGACTGTGTCCCGCAGTTCCCGGTAGGCAAATAAATCAAAACTCATTTCCTGAATATTCTCCTCTCCCAGTTCCGGCAAAATATGGGAAATATAGTCGGAAAATACACTGTTGGGAGACAGAATTAAAATGTTGGAGGATTTCATATGCTTCCGGTCATGGTAAAGCAGATAAGCAATCCGGTGAAGGGCAATGGAAGTTTTGCCGCTGCCAGCCGCCCCCTGAATCACCAGTATCTTATCCTTGGTGTTGCGGATAATGGCGTTTTGTTCTTTCTGAATGGTGCGCACAATGTTTTTTAACTGTACGTCTCCATTGCTTCCCAGTTCAGCCTTAAGAATGTCATCATCAATTTTGATGTCGCTTTCAAACGCATAAATCATCTTTCCGCAGCGGATTTTATACTGCCATTTGGAATGAATCTCTCCCTCCAGAACGCCGGCCGGAGCTTCATAGCTGGCAGGACCCTTGTCAAAATCGTAGAAAAGACTGCTGACAGGCGCCCGCCAGTCATAGATATAGGGAACCTGTCCCGTTTGTTCCGAAAAGTTCCCGATACCGATATAAAAGGACTCCGGAGTGTCTTCATCTTCATAGCAGAAATCCACTCTGCCGAAAAAAGGTGCGTTCAACATTCTCTCCAGACGATGCTTTAAGGCAAGCTGTTCCTGATTGGCATTTACCTGTTGGAGAAGAGCCTGCTGATTGTCAAAATTTTCATAGCCGTACTGGTCCATTTCCGTATAGTTTTCCCAGTAGTATTCATGCATTCCCTCGATTTCCTTTTGTCCCTGGGAAATGGAGGAGTCTACCTCTTTTAGCCGCTGCTCCAGCTTTTCTATGATAAAGGTCAGATAGCTTTTTCCGTCACGCATAATGTTCTCCTGTTTTAGATAGTATTCTTTTTCCGGCTTCCCCGGCAGTATAAAAAGAGCCCCAGAGTGCAGGCCAATGTCCCTAAAAGCATAGCCAAAGGCAAATGAAAATCTGCTGCCTTCCCAAAGAGCAAATCCACTACGGCAGCTGTGCCATCCATAAAGACCGCATAGACGCTCAGCATGGCAGCCCGATGTCCCGGCACAACCATACGATTTTGCATTTCTGTCTGCAAAGGCTGCAAAAGAGAAAAGCTGACTTGAATCAGCATAACAGCAAAAGCAGAAATTGCCAGACTGTTTGTCCCTGCTAAAATAAGGCAGCAAATACCGGGAATCAGAAAAGCCCCAAGAAACATAGCCGTTTCACTGATTTTTTGGGTAATCCGGGCAGAAAGTCTGCCGGTCATCTCACAAATGGTCAGAAGCAGAAACAGCAGACCAATCTGCTTGTCTGTGGCTCCGCATTTTTGAAACTGCGGCTGATTTAAAACTACGGTTGTCATCTGGTACACTTCTGAAACCAGAGCCATGCTGACAAGAAAGGCTGTCACGTTTCTCCTGCCAAACAGTTCCGGAAGGGTCTGACAAAAAATCTGCCAGCTGTTTTTTCGTTCCGTCTCTTTTGTTTCTTCCCGGACTTCTGTAAGCCATAGAGACAAAAAAGCGGCAATGCCATAGCTTACAGCTGTCAGAAGTCCTGCCATTCGATAGTCTTTCCCAATAAAAAGGGAATACATACCCGAAGCCAGAAAAAGCCCGGCAACGGACATAGTATTAAAAAATCCAAAGATTCGCTGGGTATCTTTTCCCTTTGCAGAAAGGTATAAAATACTGGTGTCCACCCCGGACAAACCGGAAATCACTGCGGCCAGAAGAATTCTCTCTGTCAGGAAATCGGCGAAGCTGTCTGCTCTCCAGAAAACCAGCTTGGAGACAAAAAACAAAAAGGAACAGATCACAAAAGTCCGTTTATACCCAATTTTATCCGCCAGAATTCCCCAGGGGATTTCCAGTACAATGGTCAGTACCATGGAAAGACTCTCCATAAGAGTTATCTGAAAAAGCGTGACTCCCACGGCCTGACGGTACAAAGTGGAAACAGAACCGTAAAAAACCATGCCCTGCAGCAGGGAAATGGCATACATAAGCACAAGATTTTTGTTAAAATTTAGTTTAAAATACATAAAAATCCTCCATAAAGGAACTGCCTCTGCATTTGCAGCGCAGCTCTCTTTTTCTGTATATTATAAAAAGACAACATAATAAAACCACACCCGAGTCTGGCTTACTGAATTGTATCCTCTTATAATATTCAGATTGGAAGATTTTTTGTATCCATATAAATTTGCTCCTTGGTTATGCTTTTAAAAGTTATAAAAAGGTTTTGTAGTCCTCATAATTTTTGGCTAGAAGTTCCGGCGTATTCAATCCATATGGACATTTTTTCATACACTTATTGCAGTGCATACAGCCGTCAATTTTCTGCATTTTTGCCTGCCATTCCGAGGACAGCCATGCCGTCTGAGGTGCTCTTCGGAGCATTAAACTCATACGGGCACAGTTATTGATTTCGATTCCGGCCGGACAGGGCATACAGTAACCACAGCCACGGCAGAAATCTCCGGAAAGCTGTTCCCTGTCTTTGGCAATTTCCTCCTGCAGTTCTTTGGTCAGCTGCGGGGGACAGACCTCATATGAAAGAAATTCGTCCAGTTCGTTTTCCTTCTGGATACCCCAGATAGGCGCTACATTTGAAAACTGCGGCTGGGCCATAAAGGCATAAGCGGCAGCAGAGTTGTGAATCAGTCCGCCAGAAAGTCCTTTCATGGCAATAAAGCCCATATCTGCGTCCTTACACTGTTCTGCCAGCTTGATATCTGCCTCAGCGGCCAGATAGGAAAACGGAAACTGCAGGGTTTCATATAGACCAGAGGCAATCGCCTCGTCTGCTACTGCCAAACGGTGATTGGTAATACCGATATGGCGGATTTTTCCTTGTTCCTTTGCCTTTAAAGCGGCCTCATAAAGTCCTGTGCCGTCTTCCGGTCTGGGGCAAAAAGCCGGATTGTGGAACTGGTAAATATCAATATAATCTGTCTGCAGCTTTAAAAGGCTCTCATCTAAATCTTTCCAGAAATCCTTTTCATTCTGAGCCGTTGTTTTGGTACTGATAACCAGCTTTTCCCGTGTATAGGAAAAAGCTGCTCCCAGTTTTTCTTCGCTGTCAGAATAAGCCCTTGCAGTATCAAAATAATTAATGCCGTGATAAAAGGCTTTCTGCAGCAGATATACGGCCTCAGCTTTTGTAATTCTCTGAATGGGAAGCGCTCCGAATCCGTTTTTGCTCACTTCAAGTTCTGTTTTTCCAAGTCTTACTTTCTGCATTTTGCTTCTCCTACTATGTAAATCAATGGGAAATTATTCGTAATCCAGGCAAGCTCTCTCTGTAACATAAGGGCGGACATACGTATCTGCCACTTTTACATGCTCCGGGTGGGAACCGTAAACAGCTACATCCTCCGCTTTTTCCAGAGTAGTAACCAGCGCCATATCATGTGTGCTGGAAGGCAGCGGCTGTTCTACAAAGTCGACGGTTAAAAGCCCCGGAACCTTTCCTACCAGTCCCTTTAAATGCTCTGCCATAGCCTGTTTCAGCTGTGGTTTTTGACTTTCTTCGATTTCCGGTTTGAATTTCCACATAACAATGTGATGTACCATAATTTCCATCTCCCTTTTTTGTTAAGATTTTTTCTGCGTCATTATTTTAATACATTAAAATCCCTGCTGTCAACTGCAATCCTCAGGAATCTGCCAGTGTGTTTTTCTGGCTCATCCGGTTTAAGGAACCGTGAAAAAGTTTATCAAAAACCAGCCCATACACAGAACCCAGAATATTGTTGAAAATACGGAAAAATACAGCACCGGGAACGCCCAGGAAGCTGACGGCAATGGCCATAGCACCCAGGGAATTAAATACAGCCTGCCAACCATAAGTTGCGGAAAGTCCTACACCAACGCCGCCGATGACTCCAATATATGGACAAAGACTTTCTGGCAGAAGCGGATATACCAGAAGGAATACAATACCTCCGGCCAGATTTCCGGGAATTCTTCCCTTCACACGCTCTTTCATGTCTCTTCTAAATGGCAGCAGCACGGACATGACTGCAATACCTACCCACATGCTTCTGGGAAGTCCAAGAAGTCCTGCCAGAAAAATGGCGGTGGATACGCCAAAAGTAATGGACAGCTGCCATCTGGTCCGTACAGAGGATAAATCAAATTCCAGAATTAAATGTTTGAACGCTCTTTTATAAGTCTGGTTTTTATGGTTGCGGTAGAACACAATACCGGTAAGCAGAGCGCCTGCACCAAGTCCTGCCAGACGCAGAGCATAATCCATTCCGGTTACATCATACCCGTACAAAAGCAGGTATCCCAGCACCAAAGTAGAATGGTTTGCCATAACCACATTATGACAACCTAACACCATAAGTATAAAAATACATGCCAGATTCACCAGCAGTTCTGTAAAAAGATTTCCCATATTGGCCAGTCTGGGGCCAACCGCCAATATGGCAAACACAGCCATGAGGGAACTTAACGCATGCGGTGTGTAAATTCCGAAATCCGCAAAACGAAACACCATGACGCACAGTAACACGACCACGCCGGTTACACTGTTTTCATCTCCGAAAATCGTGCTGTAGCCAATGACAAAAGCCATGCAGAACGCCATGGTAATAAAAATTTTCAACAGATATACTGCAATGTGACGAACCTTTTCTTTCCGGCTCTGGCTGCTTTTAATAAGCGCCTTAGAGCCCGCTTGATTTAACTGTAATTCCTGATAAATGGTCATACTTCATAACACCTAGCCCTTTCTTCTGTCTTCTTGTTATCGGGGAGGCATTATACCATCTGGGCACAGACTTGTCAATTCAGAAATTTCTATTTTACTACCTTGATACTTTCGATTACGGGCTGATTTTCTGGCAGAACGGTTCCGTTCTGGTCTTCCACAGACACATCTTCGCAAATTTTATCTACCACATCCATACCTTCTGTGACATACCCGAAAGCCGCATATTGTCCGTCCAGATAGGTGCTGTCTTCCTGCACAATAAAAAACTGGGAGCTGGCGCTGTCATAGTCCTGGGAGCGTGCCATGGAAATAGCACCTCTGGTATGTGAAAGAGGATTTTCCACTCCATTTTCAGAAAATTCTCCCTTGATGGTTTCGTCAGAGCCGCCGGTTCCGTTTCCTTTTGGGTCGCCGCCTTGAATCATAAAGCCGTCTATAATACGGTGAAAGGTCAGTCCGTCATAAAAGCCTTCCTCTGTCAGTTTCAGAAAATTTTCCACAGTAAGAGGCGCTGCTTCCTCGTCCAGGGCTACCTCAATGGTTCCATATTCTTTTACTGTGATTTGTACCTTTGTATCATCACTGTTATCTGTCTGACTGCTGTTTTCCTTTTTGCTCTCTCCTTTTGTGCCGCAACCTGCCAAAAGTGCTGCGGTAAAAATTCCTGCAAGTAACAAAGCTGCTGTTTTCTTCATTTTTCTGTCTCCTGTCTGTCACATTTATGCTTTTATGGCCCAGCGCATTTTGGTAGAACGGGCCCGGCTGTTTTGATTGCACTCTTCTTTGGAAGGGCGGATAACCTCTTTGGCAATATCCCGGTAAACACCTTCCCGGTAAAAACTCTGGAAAGATTTTTTTACCATACGGTCTTCCCCGGAATGGAAGGTGAGAATCGCCACTCTTCCCTGTGGTTTTAAAATCCGGGGTAATTTTTCAAGAAAAGCTTCCAGTACTTCAAATTCACTGTTCACATCAATGCGCAGTGCCTGGAAGGTTCTGGCACAGGACTTTTTCACTGCTTCTTTTTGCTCTTCTTTTGGAAGACGGACAAGGGCCTTTTCAATGACTTCTTTTAGCTTTGTAGTGGTGTCAATTACATGCCCTTTTCTCTGTTCTGAGAGAATAGCCATGGAGATTTCTCTGGCATAAGGTTCATCGGAATTTTCCATGAGCATACCTTCCAGTTCTGCCTGTGAAATGTCTTTTAATCGTTCTGCTGCGGAAATCCCTTTTTCAGGATTCAGGCGCAAATCCAAAGGTCCCTCCTGTTTATAAGTAAATCCCCGTTCCGGATTATCTATCTGCATGGAAGAAACGCCCAAATCTGCCAGTACGAAGTCAAATTTCCCTGTCTCCTGTACCAGCAGGTCAATGTCTGCAAAATTCATCTGTTTGACAGTCAGAATGTCCGGACCATACCCCATGCCTTCCAGCCTGGCCTGTGTCTTTTTCATTTCAATGGGGTCTACATCCAGAGCGTAGAGATGTCCCTTCTGCTGCAGACATTCCAGCATTTTGGAACTGTGTCCGCCATATCCCAAGGTGGCATCCAGACCCTGCTGTCCCGGCTGTATCTGCAGAAAATCCAGAATTTCCTGTACACAGATAGAAATGTGCATACCTGCCGGAGTGCCACCCTTGCGAATAACTTTTTCAATGGTATCCGCATATTTTTCCGGCTGCAGCTCCTTGTATTTTTCTTTATAAGTCCGCGGGTGTGTGCCTTTATAGCGTACCCGGCGCTGATGTTTTGGTTCCTGATTTTCCATAATGCTCTCCATTTCCTTCTGTTTTCCTACCTTTGCAGATTTGTATTGGAAGATTTCATAATCCGCAGAATATCCTCTTCTGTGACAATATTAAAATCATACTGTATCATTAGCTTCATTACACTGGCGGTAATGGCAAAATCAATGGTTTTCTGCGGCTCAAAATTCCTGAGAATACCATGCAGCAAGCCCCCTGCAAAAGCGTCTCCCGCCCCTACTGCTTCCAGACTGTGTACGGTGTGAATCGGGCTTTCGTAGAATTTTCCGTCTTTCAAATAAATTCCCATCCAGTCCCCGTCTTCCACCGTATACATATTCCGCAGAACACTGGCCACGGACTTGCAGCCCGGATACTGCTTTAAAATTTCCTCCATTCCTTTTTTATAAGTATCCATCTGCTGAATTCCTGTACGCATATTTCCATCAAAGGCAGGGATGCCTAAAGTTGCTTCAAAATCTTCATCGTTGGCAATGCACAAGTCCACATACTGCATACATTCTTTCATAACCGTCTGAGCTTGCCGGCTGCTCCACATTTTTGCCCGGTAGTTTAAATCACAGACAACAAACACTCCGTGGTTTCGGCTATATTGCAGGGCCTTAAGCACAGCGGTTTTCATATGCGCACTGATAGCCGGGGTGACACCGGAAAAATAGAAAATATCTCCCTCTTCCAAAATTTCTTCCCAGTGAAATTCAGAAGCCTCTGCAAGAGAAAGTGCGCTGTATTCCCGGTCATATACGACATTCGTAGGACGGATGTTGCTGCCTTTTTCAAAATAATAAATGCCCAGACGAGAACCTCCCTTTAAAATATAGGAAGTATCCACCCCGTAATGGCGTACTTCGTTTACCGCTGCCCGCCCTATTGGATTATCCGGAACCTTCGTGACAAAAGATACCGGGTCTTCCAGCATGGCTAGAGACACAGCCACGTTGGCTTCTGCTCCTCCGTAGCTGGCTTCAAAATCTCTGGTCTGCAGAATCCGCAAATGTTCGGGCGTCTTCAGACGCAGCATAATTTCTCCAAAAGTGACTACTTTCATGTCAATGCCTCCATTCAAAATATACTTTCTTATTCTTTTCCAATGAATATTTCTTTTCCACAAAATGCAAACCCATACTTTCGGATTTTTTCCTGTGGAATTCCCTTTGAAGCCAATATCGCTGCATATTTTTTCTCGTCAATTTGTTTCAGCGCATTCTTCGCCGTATCTTCCAAACGCCTCTCACTGTCCGGGTCATGGGATACGGAAATTTTTCTTCCAGTGTCAAAAAAACGGAAGGTCGTCACGGCAACCCGGTTCATATATACATTCATTGCTTTGACATCGTCTGACAATAATGCCTTCACAAAATCATTATAGCCACTGTCATAGTCAGCAAACCAACTCTGTATAATGGTTTCAAACATCATGCGGACTTCCCTATTTGTCAAAGAAAGAGAATAGAGAACTCGTCCCGTTTTCTGAAATTCTACCTGCTCCACTTTTAAATAACCACTGGCCAGAAAAAGACTCCAAATGGCACTTTCTTTTTCCTGCAGTTGTTCATAAATTATCTGCCTTTGATAAATTTCGTTTTATCAATATAAAAAGTATTCAAATCCTGTATTTTGCCAAAATCCTGAAGACCAATACTGACGGTCTTTGCCATAGAAATCACCTTCTTCCTGTTTCCATTATTATACACACCCCGGCAGGAAAACACAACCGCCCCTATTTATGATATGGCGCGCCCTCTATAATCCGATATCCTCTGTATATCTGCTCCAGCAAGATTACCCGCATAAGCTGATGAGGAAACGTCATTTTAGAGAAACTCAGCGCATAGTCGGACCGTTTCAGTACTTCTTCACCTAAGCCGATAGAACCACCGATAACGAAAGTCAGATGACTTTTCCCCTGTACACCCAGCGTTTCGATTTTCTTTGCAAATTCCACGGAATCCAGCATTTTGCCGCCAATTTCCAGAGTAAGCACATAGGCGTCATCCTTTATATACCGCAGAATCCGTTCCCCTTCTTTTTGCCGTATTTGCCGTTCTACGGTCTCACTGGCCATATCCGGTGTCTTTTCATCTGCCACTTCTAATATTTCCAGCTTACCGTATTTGCTCAGTCGTTTGCTGTATTCCGCAATGGCATCTTTTAAGTATTTCTCCTTCAGTTTTCCCACTGTAATAACCGTAATTTTCATAATCGTTGTCCCTTTACGCTTTGATATAGGCAAATCCCTGGCTCTCTTTTTCCACCAGTTCTGCAATGCCGAGTTCTGCCAGTTTTACGCCGGATATCAATTCTGCTCCGGTAAGTGGTATCTGTTCCATGGCTTTTTGACACACTACAAATTTTATGCCTTCTGACTGCAGACTCCGGATTTTTTCATTTTCCTTAGAAGATGCGCGAAAAACAAAAATGCCCGTTCCTTCTGCCAGAATTTCCAGTTCCACACAGAGGCCCTTCCTTCTTCCGTATTTCAGCAGATTTTCGGCATCATCAAGGGCTTTTTGGACGCCGGATTCACTGTCTGCATGAAAGATTGCCCTTTGCTTTTGTGTAAGCTTTGCGTCACTGTTTTCCTCCAAAACTTCATATTCCACCTCATCAAGGGACAGGGGAATACCTGCAGGGCTTTTGACATTTACACCGCCGTACCAGGTACTTTCCACAGTAAAGATATCTCCTTCTTTGTAATCCATGGACCAGTCATTCATTTTATTGATAATTCTGATTTTATCCTTTACTTTTGCCTTCATGTCTTATCCTCATTTCTCACTTTCGTTTTAAGGTGTTCAGCCGTTCTTTGTCTGCTTTTTCTACCCGGTAAGATTCCTGGATTTTCTGAATGGCTTTGTTGTGGGTAAAGTCATCCAGAAGATTCTCTGTAAAGAGTCTTTCTGTCTCCCTGGGAAATTTGATGTAGCAAATAGAAACAGCCCAGGCCACTGCCATTTTTACATAATAACCTTCCTGGCGAATCTGCGAAAGCAAATCCAGTACCCTCTCCAGAAAAGCTTCACAGATAAAGAAATCCAGCATACACACCACGGCAAAGCGCACCTGGTATTCGCTATGGCTGTATACATATTCTTCCAGGAAAGAAAACCAGTCTTCCTGGTTCTTTTTCATAAATTTATAGGTGGCACAGCAGCAATCGCAAACAGCCCAGTTATTGATATGAGGAACAAATTTTCTCAGTTCTGTTTTCTGTTCTTCCATAGTCAGACAGGCATAGCCGATCATCATGCCTCTTATCATTAATTCCTCATACACGGATAAGTCTGCCTCTTTGGCATATGCGTAATAATCTATTTTTGCCGCCTTTTTCGCGATTTTCCGTATGTTGGGCACCCGGACCCCCAGCATGGATTCCAGACCTGGCACCAGGGATTTGTGAAATTCTCCATATGCTTCCTCTGCATGGCGAAGCAGTTCTTCCCGCACCCAGGCGGTGATATCTGTGTATTCTTCTGTTTTCTTTTCCATGTCACCATCTCCATATAACAAAAGGGACATCGCTTTAAGCCCCTTGTTATGTACTTAATGCGATGCCCTCTATGTATCTTATCTGTTTCTGCAATTATTTTGCTTTGTTTTTGATAAACTCATCAATACCTTTTGCTGCCGCTTTTCCTGCCCCCATAGCCAGGATAACCGTTGCTGCGCCGGTTACGGCATCACCGCCTGCGTAAACACCTTCTTTTGATGTCTGTCCGCTTTCTTCGTCTGCAATGATACATTTTCTTCTGTTTACATCCAGACCAATGGTAGTGGAAGAAATCAGCGGGTTAGGTGAAGTTCCCAGAGACATGATAACAGTATCTACATCCATCTCGAATTCAGAACCTTCAACAACAACCGGACGTCTTCTGCCGGAAGCATCCGGTTCCCCTAATTCCATGCGTACGCATTTGATGCCTTTTACCCAACCGTTTTCGTCTGCCAGAATTTCTACCGGATTTGTGAGAAGGTCAAAGATAATGCCTTCTTCTTTTGCGTGATGAACCTCTTCCTTTCTTGCCGGAAGCTCTTCTTCACTTCTTCTGTATACAACATGTACTTCTGCGCCCAGACGAAGAGCTGTTCTTGCAGCATCCATAGCTACGTTTCCGCCGCCTACAACAACGACTTTTTTACCTGTTACAATAGGGGTATCATAGTCTTCACGGAAAGCCTTCATCAGATTGCTTCTGGTCAGGTATTCGTTTGCAGAGAATACCCCGTTTGATACTTCTCCGGGAATACCCATGAACATTGGAAGGCCGGCACCGGAGCCGATAAATACAGCTTCAAAGCCTTCGTTTTCCATTAATTCATCTACTGTAGTGGATTTACCGATGATGACATTTGTTTCAATTTTAACGCCAAGAGATTTTACGTTTTCCACTTCTTCTTTTACTACTTTGTCTTTCGGAAGACGGAATTCCGGAATTCCGTATACCAGTACGCCGCCCGGCTGGTGCAGGGCTTCAAAGATAGTTACATCATAGCCCATTTTAGCCAAATCTCCGGCGCAGGTAAGTCCGGAAGGACCGGAACCGATAACGGCTACCTTATGACCGTTCTTTTCAGCAGGCGCTTCGGGTTTGATACCGTTTTCTTTTGCCCAGTCAGCTACGAAACGTTCCAGCTTACCGATGGAAACGGCTTCTCCTTTGATACCGCGGATACAAACGCCTTCACACTGGGATTCCTGAGGACATACACGTCCGCAGACAGCCGGCAGTGCGCTGGACTGACCGATGATTTTGTATGCCTCTGCGAAGTTGCCCTCTTTTACTTCGTGAATAAATGCAGGAATGTTGATGGATACCGGACATCCTTTCACACATTTGGCATTCTTGCAGTTCAAGCAGCGGGCTGCTTCTTCCATTGCTTCTTCTTTGTTATATCCCAGACAAACTTCTTCAAAATTTGTTGCTCTTACCTTTGGGTCCTGTTCTCTTACAGGAACTTTTTCTAATACGCTGCCCATTATTCGTCACCTCCGCAGTTTCCGCATCCGCCGTGATGAGTCTCTCCTTCACGTTCTTTTAACAATGCTCTTCCTTCTTCTGTCTTGTACATCTGCTGTCTTTTCATAGCCAAATCCCAGTCAATTAAGTGACCGTCAAATTCCGGACCGTCTACGCAGGCAAATTTCACTTCTCCGCCTACGATGACACGACAGGCACCGCACATACCAGTACCGTCTACCATAATCGGGTTCATGGATACGATAGTAGGAATTTCGTATTTCTTTGTGGTCAGGCAGCAAAATTTCATCATAATCATAGGTCCGATGGCTACACAGCGAGTGTATTTCTTACCTTCCGCAACCAGGTCGTCAATCACCTTCGTAACCATACCGCTGCGTCCGTAGGAACCGTCATCTGTGGTGATATACAGGTTTCCTGCAACCGCTTCCATTTCTTTTTCCAGAATGATTAAGTCTTTTGTCTTGGCACCTACGATAACGTCTGCGTCAATGCCGTGTTCATGCAGCCATTTTACCTGCGGGTAAACAGGTGCAGTACCTACACCGCCTGCAACGAACAGAATTTTTTCTTTCTTTAACTCTTCTAAATCTTCATGTACAAATTCAGATGGACAGCCCAGGGGACCTACAAAGTCCTCAAATGCATCTTTTGCCTGTAATTTTGCAAATTTTTCTGTAGAGGCGCCAATCGGCTGAAATACAATGGTAACTGTGCCTGCCTCTCTGTCATAATCACAGATGGTCAGGGGAATTCTCTCTCCCGCATCATCTAATTTCACAATGATAAACTGACCCGGCTCGCAGTGTTTTGCGACCATTGGTGCTTCGACTTCCATGAGATATACAATCTCATTCAGCTTTTCTGCTTTTAGAATCTTATACATAATGTCCTCCTCATATTTCATCCAAAATACCGGCTTTCTGGCTTTGCATTTCCCAGTGGGTGCATCTTTTGTCGATATATTGTTATGATTACTATTCTCCAGTATAAGACAATCGGACTGAAAATTCAATCCGATTTCTTAGTACCGCACAGAATTTGTGCAGATTGCTGTATTATTTAATTATTTTTACGGATTTATCCATAAAATACATAGATGGCGCTGCTGATCTGGCTGACCTTACCTCTGGAATCTACAGCAATCGCGGAAAAGGTGTGTTCTCCTTCGGGCATCGTAATGGGACCGGTGTACTTTTCGCTTTCTGTGGTGGGTTCTGCGTCGAAGGCATAATAAATATCACAGCCGTCAGGAGCTGTTACAATAATTTCTGCCGCATACTCATATTTGTCAGAAGGTGGCGAAATCTGAGGCTTTTCCGGTGCTTTAAAGGTCAGGTGGTAAGTCTCTTTTCCTACTTCGCTGGAAATACCCTTTTCGTTATAGGCAATGTATTTCAAAGTGAAGTCTCCTTCTTCGTCCAGAAGAATCGAACCGTTATATTCCTGGCTACTGCTGTCCGGGTCTGTGCCATCCAGGGTGTAATACACTTTTGTGCCCGAAGACAGAGTACCCATCTGTATTTTTACTTCTTCACTGTAACTGCCACCTGCGGGAGAAACGGAAGGAAGTTCACAGACATAGCTCTGATATTTTGACTTCATGCTGTCTGTCGCCGTGCTCATCAAATCACGTATTTTATCATATTCCTTATTTTTTTCATACAGACGAAGCACTTCACCGTAGGCATTGGTGCTGTCCGGGTGGTTTTCCACAACGGATAAGAGAATGGAAAGAGCCGCTTCCTCGTTTCCCTCTTTCAGATAAATCTTCGCTTCCAGAATGTTGGCCTCTGCGCTGTCGGGATTTAAAGACAGCGCCCGCTCTACATATTTCAGTGCTTCGCTGTAAGCTTTATTGCTGAATTCTGTTTCCGCCTGGGCCATCTGGAAATCAAAGGAATTTATTTGGGTCTGATACACAAAAAACAGACCTGCACCTACGACTACTGCCACCGCTGCTGCAGTACCTGCCAGAATCATTCTCTTTTTCCTTTTTTTTCTCCGCTCCTGTTCGGCCTTTCGTTGAAGACGTTCTCTCTCTTTATGTGCTTCCAGTTCTTTCTTTCGCTGCTCCTGTTCCTGGAGTTCCTTCTGCCGTATCAGGGTTTCTAAGGTATTGTATTCCGGTACCCATTGAATCTCTTTGCCGCATTTTGGACAAAACAGAGTGCCTTCTTCATACTCTGCTCCACAGTTTCTACATTTCATGTATTTTCATCCTCATTTTCTATAAATACTCATCAATAAACTGCTCGAATTCTTCCATAGACATCAGGACTTTTCTAGGCTTTGTCCCTTCTTCTTCGCCTACAACTCCGGCTTCGCACAGTTGGTCCATGATTCTGGCCGCCCGGTTAAAACCGATTTTAAACATTCTCTGCAGCATGCCGATAGAAGCTTTGTCTTTCTCAATAATAAATTTTCCCGCATCTTTAAAGTAAGCGTCTCGCTCGTTGGCAGTATCTGTCGCTGATGAAGAAGCTTCTTTTACTGCCTCGATTTTCTCCTGGATTTCCTGACTGTAAGCAGCCGAAGGATTCTGGCTTGCAAGAAATTCTACTACTGCGCTGACCTCCTGATCGCTGACGAAAGCGCCCTGTACCCTGGCCGGTTTCTGATAGCCTTGGGGATAAAAGAGCATATCGCCCTTTCCAAGCAGTTTCTCTGCACCGTTCATGTCCAGAATGGTTCTGGAATCCACACCAGAGGATACAGAAAAAGCAATTCTGGAAGGCATATTTGCTTTAATCAGACCTGTAATAACATTTACGGAAGGACGCTGAGTAGCAATAATCAGGTGAATTCCAGCCGCTCTTGCAAGCTGGGCCAGGCGGCAAATGGAATCTTCCACCTCTCCCGGCGCCACCATCATAAGGTCTGCAAGCTCGTCCACAATAATGACAATCTGCGGCAGCCTTGGCGGTTTTTTGTCTGCTTCGATATCCGTCAGGGCATCCACTTTTGCGTTGTATCCTTTGATATCCCGCACATTGTACTGGGCAAATTTGTTATATCGCTCGGTCATTTCCGCTACAGCCCAGTTTAAGGCTCCAGCCGCTTTTTTCGGGTCTGTCACCACCGGAATAAACAGGTGCGGAATGCCATTGTAAACGCTCAGTTCCACCACCTTGGGGTCAATCATAATCAATTTCACTTCTTCCGGTGAGGATTTATATAGAATACTCATAATCAGTGTGTTGATACATACTGATTTACCGGAACCAGTGGCACCTGCGATGAGTAAATGGGGCATTTTCGCAATGTCGGCAATAACCGGTTTTCCGGCAATATCTTTTCCTGCTGCAAAAGCCAGTCTGGATTCGCTTTTCTGAAATGCGTCAGACTGAATCAGTTCCCGAAGCATAACCGTACTGTTGTTGGCATTTGGAACCTCAATTCCCACAGCCGCTTTACCGGGAATCGGTGCTTCAATACGAATGTCTGTCGCCGCCAGATTCAGCTTGATATCATCGGTAAGACTGACAATTTTGCTGACCTTTACTCCTTGTTCCGGCTGCAGTTCATATCTGGTAACTGTAGGGCCGCAGCTGACATTCGTAATCGTAACGTTTACACCGAAGTTATGTAGGGTTTCCTGGAGCTTTCCTGCTGTTTCCCGCAGGTGTGCATTGGAATCCCCATTGCTTTTTGTGCCTTTTTTCAAAAGGGAAACCGGAGGGAAGGTATATTCCTTTTTCTCTTGTACTTCCTTTGCGGCAATTTCGTTTTTGACATCATCCACACCTTTTTGAATCTCTTCCTTAGAAGAGCGAGGATTTTTCCCGTGGCTGCCCTCCGTTTTTTCTGATTTTTGTTCTTTTGCCGGTATTTCTTCAGCTGTATCTTCGACTCCGTCCTCTAAGACGGCAATTTCCTCAATATCCTGCACCAGATGGTCTGCCCTCTGAATAGGGAAAGCTTTTTCCGGTACAAAAGGCTCGTCTACAGGATTTTCTTTTGCAGGTTCCTCTTTGGGCGGTTCTGCAGTGAAGAAAGTAGGAATTTCCCTGCCCTGTTTTTGATGATGCGGCTGTTGCTGTTTTTCCTCCCGGCGCTCTTTTCGGCGGGAAGAGTGTTCTTCTTCGGCCTCCGCCTGCAAAGCTTCTGCCTGTTCCTGACGGATTCTGGCTGCTTCGATTCTCCGGGCACGGCTTTGCGCTGCGTGACGGTAAGCCCATCGGCTGCATTTGCGAATCATGTCAAACATGGATTTTTGGGTAATCAGTACCAAGGAAATCATAATAGCAGCAACGGTAATGGCATAGGTACCTACTGTTCCAAAGGCCTGTACACAGAGCCTGCACAAAAGACCGCCCAGAATCCCTCCTCCGGTCTTGTATTCTGCTGAAACCTGATAATAAGTCAGTATGGAATCTTCATATACTGCCCCTTCTGTCAGAAGCTGCATAAACATACACATGGCAATGAATAAAAGTAAAAATCCCACCATTTTTCGGTAAGCTCTGGGATTTCGGCTATTAGATATGACAAAGGCCACTCCCAGGAACAGAAAGATGGGCAGAGGATAGCAAATCAGACCTACCAGTCCAAAAAAGAAACTGCTGATGGCATTTCCTACAGCCCCGCCTACACCAAAGTTGCTGACTAGAAGGACAATGGAGATTGTCAGTACAATCCACAGAGTAATTTCAGACTCTACAGAACTGGATGTATGCTCAGTTGCCCCCCTCTTTGCCTGTGTTTTCGTATTCTTTTTTCTGCTGCTGGAAGTCTTTGCGGAAGTATTTCTGCTTCCGGTGCTTCTTTTTCTCGCTGCCGCCATAATCATGTTCTCCCCTTACTTATAATACAAAATTGCAGACTGCCGCTGCTGTACCCAGCAGAAAACAGTATCCTGCAAAAAAAGAAAATTTCTTTTTCCGAATAAGCCGCAGCATAAGCCGGATACAGAAATAGCCTGTGATTCCCGCAACAACAGCTGCCGCCAGATAGATACCAAAGGTTCCCGCTGAAATTCCGGAACCGGGAACCTGTATCAGTTCCCAGAATGCTGCACCCAGCACAGCCGGTATTGCGGTCAGAAAAGCGTATTTTATTGCAAATTTCCGGTTAAAGCCGCACATCAGACAGACGGCCAAAGTAATACCAAGCCTGGAAATTCCTGGAAATACGGCAATTCCCTGAAAAATACCAATGAAAAATGCCGTACCATAACCTACATCTTTTGGAATTTTTTTTCCTGCCGGAAAGAAATCAATCACCAGCAGAAAAATACCTGTGATAAACAGTCCTATTGCCGGTGCCAGCAGATTACTCTCTGCCTGCAGTACCAAGTCTTCAAGAAGTATCCCTTCCACAGCCGTGGGAAGTGTGGAAACCAGCAAGAGTAAAAACAGTTTTCGGTAATTATTTGAAATCAGTTTTTTATAGCGGATAGCTTCCTGTTCGTGTCGGTTTTTAAAATAAATTTTAAAATTCCCCGCAAAATCGTAGATGGTCTTGCAACCCTCCAACAATAGTTTTTTCACGTCCTGGCGAAAAGCCGCAAGAAGTACCGCAAGGGTGCCTGTATGCAAAAGTACGGAAAAGATAATTCCTGTTTCTTTTATCTGCAGCAGATTTTTTAAAATGGCCAGATGACCAGAACTGCTTACAGGCAAAAATTCAGTAAGTCCCTGTACCAGTCCGAGTAACAGTGCCTCTATCAATGACATGTCTTCAACCTCTTCCTTTGTCTTTCGTAATTTATCATATTATCAAATGTTTATTTTACCATAAATCCGGATATCATACAACTTTAAAATCTTCGGAGTTTTCTGATTAAGAAATTTGTCTTTTACGTTCAATCATTTCATACAGCTTTTTCAAGGCCTCCCGAATCCCTCCGGTCTCATCAATCAATCCTTCTTTCACTGCATCTTCTCCCTCCAGCATGGTTCCCACATCTTTCACAAGCTGGGACGTATTCAGCATTAGTTCTTCTATACGCTCCTGCTTCATTTTTGAGTGGGCCGCAATAAATCCTGTGATACGGTCCTGTATCTTTTCCATGTTCCGGTAAGTCTGCATTACACCGATAAACATACCGCTGCTGCGCACCGGATGAATCACCATGGTGGCGCTTGGCACAATAAAGGAATAGTCCGCAGAAACAGCCATGGGAACCCCGATGGAATGGCCGCCTCCCAGAACCAGGGAAACCGTAGGTTTGCTTAAGGAAGCAATCATCTCCGCAATGGCAAGTCCTGCTTCCACATCTCCGCCTACCGTGTTCAAAAGGATTAAGAGGCCGTCTGTTTCCTGACTGTCCTCTATCATGGCCAGTTTTGGCAAAACGTGCTCATACTTTGTGGTTTTGCTGTTATTAGGGAGACATTCATGCCCTTCCACCTCTCCGATAATGGACAAAAGCTGAATATGATACTGCTTCTGATTCTCATCCAGAAGGACTTCTCCCAGGTTTTCTATCTGCTCATTTTGCTTTTCTGCGGTTTCCAGCTTTTCTTTTTTCTCCTCAGACATTAAGAATACCTCCAGTTTTCTTTTCTGGAGGTATTATGTGTATCTTGTTAAATTTTATTCTTCCCAGTTGTGCCACACGTCGGTCACATCGTCATCGTCATCAAGCAAATCCAGGGTTTTCTGCAGATTCTTTACATCCTGTTCGTCAGACAGTGTGACATAATTCTGAGGAATCATGGCAACCTGTGCTTCCAGCATAGGAATTCCTTCTTTTTCCAGGGCTTCTCTTACTGTGCTGAATTCATCCGGGTCTGTCAGCACTTCAAAGCTGTCTTCCTCTTCTGCAAAATCTTCCGCACCGGCGTCCAGAGCAATCATCATCAGGTCGTCTGCGTCCATTTCGCATTCTTCTTTATCAATGATAATCTGACCTTTTTTGTCAAACATAAAAGATACAGAGCCGGGGGTTCCGATATTTCCGCTGCCCTTTGTGAAAGCGCTTCTTACATTTCCGGCTGTACGGTTTTTATTGTCAGTCAGTGTCTGTACAATAATAGCCACACCGCTTGGGCCGTAACCTTCGTATGTAAGCACTTCAAAGTTATCCGCATTAGCGTCTCCGGCTGCCTTTTTAATTCCTCGTTCAATGGTATCGTTTGGCATATTGTTGGCTTTTGCCTTTGCGATAACATCACGCAGCTTGCTGTTGTTGGCCGGGTCCGGGCCGCCCTCTTTTACGGCAACCACGATTTCTCTTCCGATAACAGTAAAGATTTTACCCTTTTTGGCATCATTTTTTTCTTTCTTATGCTTTATGTTTGCAAATTTTGAATGTCCTGACATTTCTTTTCTCCTTTTTCTTCTTCGGGCAGCTTTTCCACCCGAACTTTTTGTATTGTATTATTTTCTACCCCAAGGATAGTAAATAAATATCCGTTTGTTCTGATTTCCTTGTCCTCGGCCATATTGGGTACGTGTCCCAGCACAGAGGTCAGAAAGCCGTTTAAGGTATCAAACTCTTCCTCATCAAAATCGGAATCCAGCACCTCATCTACCTGTTCCAAGGGTGTGCGTCCCTCCATAACGAGAGAATCATCGGTCTGCACCTGGATAAAATGTTCTTCTTCATCATATTCATCCAGAATGTTTCCCACGATTTCCTCCAGAATGTCTTCCATGGTAACAATACCGGAGGTTTGTCCATATTCATCCACAACTATCACCATGTGCATTTTTTTTGCCTGCATACGCTGGAATAAATCACTGATATTTCTGGTTTCCGGAATATACGCAGCCTCCCGAATGAGATTGGGGATGGTACAGATTGGCATAGACTCACAATGCCCCAGAGTCACCTGCTTCATAGCGTCCTTTAAATGCAGGATTCCCACAATATCGTCAATGTCCTCCCGGTATACGGGATACCGGGAATTGCTGTTTTCCAGCATATAAAGCAGAGCGTCTTTTAACAGAACATTCTCCTCTATGGCATGGATATTCTTTCGATGGGTCATAATATCCTGAGCCTCCGTTTCAGAAAACTCCATGATATTCTGAATCATTTCCGCTTCGCTCTCTTCGATGATGCCCTGTTCGTGGGCGTCATCTACCATGGAAATAATCTCTTCCTCGGTCACATCATCCTCCTGCTTATGCGGGTCCACACCGAAAAGGCGCACAATCACGTTGGACAATTTCATAATCAGAAAAGTCACAGGTTTAAAAAGCGTCACCAGAAATTTTACAATTCCGGCTGTTCGGTATACCCAGGCGTCGGGATTGCTGTTAAATACTTTCTTGGCAGAAATCACACCAAAAGACAACAGCACAATCAGAGAAAAAATCACAACCAGAATCAGCGCCGTATCTTTCAAAATCCAGTTCGGCACACCCGCTCCCCAAAAAGCCTCCAGTTCCGTAAGCCATCGAAACACATAAGGGGTAATAGAATGGATAGCTGTATATCCCGTCATAATACTGAGCAGCGTTGCAATGGTGAGTATGGTATGGATAATCGGGCTGGGATTTTCCATAATTTTTAAAATCCACTGTGCTTTTTTGTCTCCCTCTTCTTTGGTCCGCTTTTCCAATTCATTTTCACTGATTTTCTGTACTGCCGCACCAAAGCCGTACAGGATTCCGTTTATCATAATAAATAAAATAAAAACTGTAAGAGCCCATATAGGGCTGCCCCCATCGTCCATAAATCTCTTTCATTCCTTCTTTCTTCTTCCGTTTTCTCACGGATGTTTTAACCGTGCCATGAATAAAATACCATTTTCCCTTTCGTTAGTCAAGATTTCCGCACATAAAAACCAGGGGTCCGGCTATGTAGGAAGCTCCAGGCTGATACAGAGAGCATGATTTACTTTCTGCAAAATCTCCGCATCCAGGTGGCATACCTTATCTTTTAACCGCCTTTTGTCAATGGTTCTAAGCTGCTCCAGCAGGATAACGGAATCTTTGACAATGGCATAGGAAGCTGCGTCAATTTCAATATGCGTAGGCAGCTTGGCCTTGTTCATTCTGGAAGTAATCGCCGCACATATAACCGTGGGGCTGTGTTTATTTCCGATATCATTCTGTATAATCAGAACCGGTCTGATTCCGCCCTGTTCGCTGCCTACTACAGGCCGCAGGTCGGCATAATAAATATCTCCGCGTTTGATAACCACACATTTCACACTCCGATTTGTTTTCTCATATCTGCTTATCATTCTTCCCAGTTTCTTTGTGTGTATTCATGTATTATCTAAACTTATTCCTGTACCTGTCCGTTTTTATAATAAACTCTCGGAACACGTTTGCTGATACAGCAGGCAAATTCATAGTTGAATCTGCCGGAAAGGTTCCCCAGTTCTTCCATGGTAATACAATCCTCTCCGTCTTTTCCCAGAAGGGTTACCTCATCCAGTTCTTCTGCCTCCGGAATATGGGTTACATCCACCATAAACTGGTCCATACAGACTCTGCCCAAAATAGGCGCCCGTCTGCCCCGGATAAGGACACTGCCTTTGTTTGACAGGCCTCTGGAATATCCGTCTGCATATCCTACGGGAATGGTTGCCACTTTTGTGGGCTCTGTTGTGGTAAAAGTACCGCCATAACTGATTTCTACTCCCGGTTCTACGGTTTTTATGTATGCAATATGGCTTTTTAACTCCATGACCGCTTTTAAAGGCACCGGCTCTTTCTCTACTTCCTCAGAAGGATACAGGCCATAGAGGATGACTCCGGCCCGGACCGCGTCCAGATTTGCGTCCGGCATCCGGATAATGCCTGCACTGTTGGAACAGTGGCGCAGAGGAAACGTGACTCCGGCCTTTTCAAGTCCTGTCAGAAATGCCAGAAACTTTTCCAACTGGCGGGCTGCCGGAGAAACATCGTTTTCATCTGCCCTGGCAAAATGAGTAAAAATTCCCTCTGCTTCAAGTCCGGGAAGTTTGGAAATCTTTACAATCTCCGGAATGTCCTCCTGCGGACTGCGATACCCGATACGAGTCATGCCGGTATCAATTTTAATATGTATTTTCAAAGTTTTTCCGGCTTTTTTTGCAGCCTGTGACAGTTTTTCGGCCATAGACAGCTTAAATACTGTGGGACGGAAGTCCTCCTGTACAATCCGGTCGTAATCTTCTTCGTAAGTATAGCCTAAAATAAGAATGGGCTTTTGAATCCCTGCCCGGCGCAGCTCCATACCCTCGTCCACAGTCGCAACCGCAATTCCCCAGATATAGGGATAAGATTCGATTTCTTTTGCCAGGGGTATGGCACCGTGCCCATAGCCATCCGCTTTCAGCACAGCTATAATCTGTGTGTCTTTTTGCAGGTTTTTCTTTATGTTTTCCAGATTATATGCAATGGCGTCCAGGTTGATGTTTGCCTGGATTCTTTTCTGTATCTTCATAATTGTCCTTCTTTCCTGTTAAAGTTCCTTCAGAATCTCTCCTGCAGCTTCTAAAATATCACCCGCCAGCATAGCGGCTCTGCCCTTTTTCTCTGCTGCCAAATCTCCTGCCTTTCCATGGAGATAAACACCTGTGCAGGCTGCCTCCCATGGAGAAAGTCCCTGAGCCAGAAGCCCCAGAATCAGTCCGGTGAGCACATCTCCGCTTCCGGCTGTCGCCATACCGTCATTGCCGCACAGATTGATACAGGTTTCCTCTGTTCCCCGGCTGATAATCGTTCTGGCATCTTTGCACACCAGCAGGACACCCAGTTTCTTTGCCGTTTCTTTGGTAATCGTCAGAGGATTTTTCTTCCATTCTTTTACAGAGATTCCCGTCATGCGGGCAAATTCTCCCAGATGAGGGGTCAGTATCACCGGAGCTTTACAGCTTTTTAAAAGCTTTTCCTTACCCTTTAGCAGATTCAGGCCATCTGCGTCAATAACCAGCGGTTTGTCTGCGTATTTCAAAAGAGTCTCTAAAAGTCTTTCCGCCTGAGGAGAAGTACCAAGACCGGGACCAATGCCGGCCACATCAGCCCAGCATAGGTTTTCTCTCACCAGGTTTTCCATATCCGCAGCGTCCTCATAAAGTGCCAGCATGGCTTCAGGGAAGCAAGTAAACAACCCCCTGTTTTCTTTTGGCGTACAGAGTTTCAGCATACCTGCGCCGCTTCGCAGAGCAGCCTGTCCGCTAAGATACGCTGCGCCGAAAATTTCCCGGCTGCCTGCGGCCAGAAAGACCTTGCCGAAGCTGCCCTTATTGCCGTCCGGTTTTCTGGTGAGTTTTTTAAGTTCCCTGTCCGTACAGGCAAAAAGCTCTGGAGACCTTTTGTCTTTGCGGTAAATGCCCACATCTGCCGTAAGCAGTTTTCCGGCATAGGCTGCACCGGGATACAGGCAGAGCCCTGCTTTCTTATAGGCAAAGGTAACGGTAAGGTCTGCCCTGACGGCACAGCCCCATACCGCTCCTGTATCTGCGTCAATACCGGAAGGGATGTCCACGGCTGCGATTTTCCCTGAAAAATCCTGTAGTTTTTCTATGGTTTCCCGGTAAAGACCCGAAACTTCCCTGGAAAGCCCTACACCCAAAAGAGCATCCACGATAGTAGTATATTCATGTACACAGAAAGTCTTGACAAAGGAAATTCCATAATTTCTGCCAATTTCTATCTGCGTTTTCATTTCTTTTGTAAAATGTTCCGGATTTCCCAAAATACAGACATGTACCTGATATCCTGCCAGAAACAAAAGCCGGGCAATGACCACACCGTCCGCCCCGTTATTTCCGGAACCGCACAGCACCAGCACTTTTGAAAGGGGAAGCCCCTCTTTTTTCATACTCTCAAAGACCTGCAGTCCCGCCCGCTCCATAAGTACCAGAGAAGGTACTCCCATGGTTTCTATGGTGTAGGCATCCAGTTCCTTCATCTGCTTTCCGGTTACAATCTCCTCCATGTTTCACCCGTCCTTTTTCCTTGCGTAAAGCGAAAAGGCTGCCGCAAAATCTCTTTTACATTTTACAGCAGCTTTTTACGTTGTTATTTTTTTGGATGTTCGTTTTCATAACAATTCAGATTATAAGACAGACGCATTAAACTTTCGGAAAGATGTACATTTTCTACGATAACATCCTCTGGTACATCCAAATCCAGATGTGCAAAATTCCAGATAGCCCGAATTCCGTTTTTTACCAGTAAATCAGCTGTCTCTGCCGCGTTGTTTTTCGGCAGGGTCAGCGTGGCTATATCCACATTCTGCTCTTTTAAAAACTCTGGAAGCTCGTCCATCATACGGATTTCATTTCCTCTGATGGAAATTCCTTTCAGTACCGGATTCACATCAAAGATACCTACAATTTTAAAGCCTCTTTTTTCAAATTTTACATAGTTGGCAAGTGCCTGTCCAAGATTGCCGGCACCAATGATAATCATGTGGTACGTCTTGTCCAGTCCCAAAATTTTTCCGATTTCATCATATAAATAGGGAACATTATATCCATAGCCCTGTTGCCCGAAGCCGCCGAAATTATTCAAATCCTGACGAATCTGAGACGCGGTTACCCGCATCTTTTCGCTTAACTCATTGGAGGATATTCGTTCTACGCCTTCTTCTATAAGCTCACCTAAGTATCTGTAATATCGGGGTAGTCTTTTAATTACTGCCTTTGAAATGGATTTTCCCTCCATAACAACCCTCCTGTATTCAAAATACACATTTCTACGCTCCATTATAGTGTATTGTTAAATTAAAGTCAATTAATTTTCGTTTCTCTGTTGTCAAACCTGTATTTTTCGATATAATAAATAGGACAGCTTTCGTAGCTGTACGGAGTTTAAAGGAGATAATTATCATGATACTTGCATGTCAGAATATAGAAAAATCTTTTGATGGCGTTACCCTGCTGGCAGACGCCAGCTTCCATATTGAAGAGCGGGAAAAAGCCGCTTTGGTGGGCATTAACGGGGCAGGAAAATCCACGCTTTTTAAAATCATTGTGGGGGAACTTCCCCCGGACAGCGGGCAGGTTATTTTAGCCAAAGGGAAAACCATGGGCTATCTGGCTCAGCACCAGGAGCTGACCAGCGACTTGTCTATTTATGACGCTCTTTTGCAGGTAAAGCAGCACATTCTGGATATGGAGGTGCGTATGCGTCAGCTGGAGAAAGAGATGAAATACACCCAGGGAGAAGAATTGAACAAGATTATGGAGGCCTATTCCCGTCTGACCCATGAGTTTGAACTGGAAAACGGGTATGCCTACAAAAGTGAACTGACCGGAGTCTTAAAGGGACTTGGCTTTGCAGAGGAAGATTTCGGCAAAATGATTTCCACACTTTCCGGGGGACAGAAAACCCGTGTGGCCCTTGGCCGTCTTCTTTTATCCAAGCCGGATATCATCCTTCTGGACGAGCCTACCAACCATTTGGACATGGATTCCATTGCGTGGCTGGAAACCTATCTTTTGAACTATCCGGGGGCTGTCTTTATTGTATCCCATGACCGCTATTTCCTGGATAAGGTCGCCACGAAAATTGTGGAAATTGACAATACAAAAGTTACGTCTTTTACAGGAAACTACAGCGCCTACAGTGAAAAAAAGGCTATGCTTCGAAGAGCCGCGTATCAGGCTTACTTAAACCAGCAGCAGGAAATCAAACACCAGGAAGCCGTCATTGCCAAATTAAAGTCTTTTAACCGGGAAAAATCCATACGGCGGGCAGAAAGCCGGGAAAAAATGCTGGATAAAATAGAAGTATTGGAAAAGCCTGTGGAAGTGGACGATTCCATGCGGATTACTTTAAAGCCTCGGGTGATAAGCGGCAACGATGTGCTGACTGTAGAACACCTTACCAAGTCCTTTCCCTCTCTCCCGCTTTTTGAGGATTTAAACTTTCAGATTAAGCGGGGTGAGCGGGTGGCTATTATCGGAAGCAACGGGACGGGAAAAACCACGATTTTAAAAATTTTAAATCAGGTGATTCCTGCGGACAACGGCAGCTTCCGCCTGGGCAGCAAAGTACATATCGGATACTACGACCAGGAACACCATGTACTCCACATGGAGAAAACCATTTTTGAGGAAATTTCCGATGATTATCCAAAGCTGACGAATACGGAAATCCGCAACCTGCTGGCCGCCTTTCTCTTTACCGGAGATGATGTGTTTAAGCCGATTTCTGCTTTAAGCGGCGGGGAACGGGGGCGTGTGTCTTTAGCCAAACTTATGCTTTCCCAGGCCAACTTCCTGATTCTGGATGAGCCTACCAACCATCTGGATATTACTTCCAAAGAAATCCTGGAGGAAGCCTTAAATAACTATGAAGGTACCGTGCTCTATGTGTCCCATGACCGTTATTTTATCAATAAAACAGCCACCAGGATTCTGGACTTGACCAATCACAAACTGGTAAACTATATCGGCAATTACGATTATTATCTGGAAAAAAAGGAAGAACTGACTGACATCTATGCCCCCGAAGTCCGGGAAGAAGTTTACACAGAAACCGTATCTGCCACGAAAATGGATTGGAAGCAGCAAAAAGAGGAGCAGGCCCGTCTTCGGAAACGGGAAAATGATTTAAAGAAAACGGAAAAGGCCATTGAAGAACTGGAGCAAAGAGACAGTGAAATTGATGAGGAAATGGCAAATCCGGAGGTGGCCACTAATGTGGCAGAATGTGTCCGCCTTTCCAAAGAAAAGGCAGAAATTGCCGAAAAACTGGAAAAGCTGTATGAAAAATGGGAAGAGCTGGCTGAATAAGCGGCTCTTCCCATTTTTCAAAATTTTTCGTAAAGAGGCAGATTTAAAGTGCAGCTTCCAGCTCTTTTCGGATTTCACAGATAAAGTCCCGGCTGTTCAAAACCGTAGGGGCAGGAATACTGGTAATCAGCGCCAAATCTTTGGTCATTCTTCCGCTTTCAATGACGTTTACTGTAGCTGCTTCCAGTTTGTCTGCAAAATGCTGCAGTTTCGTGTTGTCATCCAGTTCTCCTCTTTTTCTAAGAGCTCCGCTCCAGGCAAAAATCGTTGCCACCGAGTTGGTAGAGGTTTCTTCCCCTTTTAAGTGTCTGTAATAATGGCGCTGTACTGTGCCGTGCGCTGCCTCATATTCAAAATATCCCTTGGGCGATACCAGCACAGAAGTCATCATAGCCAGAGAACCAAAGGCAGAGGAAACCATGTCACTCATAACATCTCCGTCATAATTTTTGCAGGCCCAGATAAAACCGCCTTCTGCTTTCATCACTCTGGCTACTGCGTCGTCTATGAGGGTATAGAAATAAGTCAGTCCTGTTTTTTCAAAGGCTTCTTTATATTCAGTATCATAGATTTCCTGGAAAATATCTTTAAAGGTGTGGTCATACTGTTTGGAAATGGTATCCTTAGTGGCAAACCACAAATCCTGCTGAGTATCCAGGGCATAAGAGAAACAACTTCTGGCAAAACTTTCGATAGACTCGTCCAGATTGTGCATACCCTGCAGCACACCTGCGCCCTTAAATTCGTGAATCATCTGCCGGGTTTCGGTGCCGTCCTGAGCAGTAAAGACCAGTTCTGCCTTGCCGGGGCCCGGTATCCGCATTTCTGTATTCTTGTACACATCCCCATAGGCATGTCTGGCCAGGGTAATAGGCTTCTTCCAGTTTTTCACACAGGGTTCAATGCCTTTTACAACGATGGGCGCGCGGAACACAGTGCCGTCCAGCATAGAACGAATGGTTCCGTTGGGACTTTTGTACATTTCTTTTAAGTGATATTCTTCCATACGGGCTGCATTAGGGGTAATCGTCGCGCATTTTACCCCAACCTTGTATTTTTTCACTGCGTTTGCTGCGTCTACTGTTACCGCGTCATTGGTTTCATTGCGGTATGTAAGGCCCAAGTCATAATACTCGGTTTTCAAATCCACAAAAGGCTCCAGTAATTCCTCTTTGATGATTTTCCAGAGGATTCGGGTCATTTCATCTCCATCCATTTCTACCAAAGGTGTGGTCATTGCTATTTTTCCCATAGTGGTTACGCTCCTTTTCTCTTATTTGATTTCTTCCCTTAAAACTTTTTCCATATCAAAATTCTTCAGGTTTTCCATGGTGTTGCGGATATGCAGATAAGCAGCCTCCTCGGCCCTTTTTGTATCTTTTGTCCGAATGGCTTCTAAAATGGTTTTGTGTTCGCTGTTTGAAGGGCGGGCGCGCATACGGAACTTCACAGAAGCCATTCGGACTCTCTGCAGATATTCGTGAAAATCGGAAAGGGTATGCGCCAGAATCCGGCTTCCTGATGCCTGATATAAAAGCTGATGAAACCTGCCGTCCTGCTGGCAGACCTGTTCGTAATTGCCCTTGTCTGCGTGGAAATCTGATAGATATACCGCCTCTTCCATTTCTTCCAACTGTTCTTTGGTAATGTTCTCTGCCGCCATGGCTGCACACAGTCCTTCCAGCTTTGCCCGGATTTGATACATATCCATAACGTCTTTTGAGGAAATTCCGGTGACAAAGGCTCCTTTATTTGGTATCAGCTGTACCAGTCCTTCCAGTTCCAGCTGGCGGATAGCCTCCCGGACAGGCGTACGGCTGACCCCCAGTTCCTTTCCAATGGTACATTCCACCAGCTCGTCGCCCTTTTTATACCTGCCTTTTAAAATATCCTCCCGGATTTTGTCAAATACTTTTCCTCTTAAAGATATTGCTGCCATATTGCTTTACACCTTCTTATCACAGTTCCATCTGCAGACAGTTGCAGCTTTCGGCGATCACTGCCAGAAGTTCTTCGTCTGTAAGAACTGTGACTCTTCCTTCTTCATATTGTTTATCCACCCAGGCCTTTACCATCACAGCCAGTTCACTGTTTTTGTCAATCTGCTTTTCTCCGGTCAGGTGGAAATGGTTGTTTATCCAGTGGGCAATGCCAGCCAGGCCGGAAGTATTGGAAACAGCTACCTGAGGTGCTTTCTTTAAAAATTTCTCTGTATCAAAGATATTATAAATCTCTTCATTTTTCAAGAGGCCATCTGCATGAATTCCGGCTCTCGTCACATTAAAGGAAGAACCTACAAAAGGTGTCTGAGGCGGAATGTGGTATCCCAATTCCTTTTCGTAATATTCAGCCAGTTCGGTAATGACGGTGGTGTCCATGCCGTCTAAAGTACCTTTTAACTGGGCATACTCAAAAACCATGGCCTCAAGCGGCGTATTTCCTGTCCGCTCCCCGATGCCAAAAAGAGAACAGTTTACTCCGCTGGCGCCGTACAGCCAGGCTGTAGTGGAATTGCTCACGGCTTTGTAAAAGTCATTGTGCCCATGAAACTCAATGAGTTCCGAAGGAAAACCGGCATGCGTCATAATTCCGTAAATGATACCGGGAATAGAACGCGGTATCACAGCGCCGGGATAATTGACCCCGTAGCCCATGGTATCACAGCAGCGAACCTTAATGGGAATGGAATATTCTTCCATAAGTCTCGTCAGCTCCATGCAGAAAGGAATTACATAGCCGTAGATATCAGCCCTCGTAATATCTTCCAGGTGGCATCTGGGGCTGATACCAATTTCCAGACAGTCCCGGATAACACTGAGGTAATGTTCCATGGCCTCTCGCCGTGTCATTTTCATTTTGTAAAAAATATGGTAGTCTGAACAGCTCACCAGAATTCCACATTCCTTTAATCCCAGTTCTTTTACCAGTTCAAAATCCTTTTTACTGGCCCGAATCCAGCCGGTAATTTCCGGGAATGAATACCCTTTTTCCATACATTTATCTACCGCGTCCCGGTCTTTTTTACTGTAAAGAAAAAATTCACTCTGGCGGATTTTTCCGTTCGGACCGCCCAGACGATGAAGATACTCGTAAATGCGCACAATCTGCTCTGCGGTATAGGGAGCTCTGGACTGCTGACCGTCCCGGAAGGTCGTATCTGTAATCCAGATATCATCCGGCATATGATGGGGAACAATACGGTCATTGAACGCAATTTTGGGAACTTCAGAATAGGGAAACAGGTTATGGAACACATTGGGAGTTTCTACATCCACCAGGGGATACATGTGTTCTTCCAGTTCCAGTAAATTTGTGTGATAATTCATTCTGACAGCTCTGTTTATCATGGTACTCACTCCTTGTTTATCGACTTAATACTATGCATTAATAAAGCATTTGTATCATTGTATACAATCACAATCGGAATGTCAAGTCTGTTTTTCATTTTCCCTCCAGAAAATTTTTCAGTCGGAAAAGTCCCCATCCCTGCAGGTTGTGAGGGTAGCCCAAATCTATGGCAGTGCTTCTGAGCCGTTTTTTGATGTCCAGATTGGTAGATTCCGGGTGCAGTTCCAAAAAGAGGGCAATCCCGCCGGAAACCAGAGGCGTGGACATGGAGGTGCCACTTTTTACTGTATAGGGAAAGGCTGCAGGGAAATTAGCACAAGAGGTTACTGCATTGCCTGGCGCTACAATATCCGGTTTGCTTACACAGTCTTTGGTAGGTCCCCGTCCGGAAAGTCCCAGATTATGGACTATCATATCCGAGGAGCCTACCGTAATAATCTTCCGGCTGCAGCCGGGGGCGGTGACACTGCCCTGCCCCGGTCCCTGATTTCCTGCTGCTGCCACCACAATCAATCCCGCGTCCCAAGCCTCCTCCACAGCCTCAATCAGTTGTTCATGCCCCTCCCTGCGGGTAGTTCCCACAGAAATATTTACAATGCGGATATGATATTTTTCACGGTATTTTAAAATCCACTGCATGGCTTCGATAACGGTTTCCTGACTTCCGTTTCCATTTTTATCCAGTACCTTTAGAGGAATCAGACCGCAGCCGGGGGCTGCGCCGCGGAATTTTCCGTTGGACGCTCTCCCGCTGCCGCCCAGAATCCCCAGTACATGTGTGCCGTGTCCATTATCATCATAGGGAAGAGAACGGCCATGGACGAAATCCTCAAAAGCCAGAATCCGGCTGTCAAAATCCCTGTGAGGGCAGGCGCCGGTATCCAGCACTGCTGCCGTTACACCCCTTCCGGTAGGAAGCACATATGCCATTTTCTTTCACCTGCCTTTTTCCTTTTTATTATCTTATTCTATGTCGGTAAACCAGTGATACTGTGCACAGATTCCAGTCAAGTTTTTCTTTTCTTTTTCATAGATTTAAGAAAAACGAATTTCAGGAGTTTTTATGCCTTCTGTAAAAGAGATGATTCTGTCAGAGGAATATGCAGACCTGATTTTGCCGGTGTATACGGGGTTTCTGGAAGACTATAAGGAATATGGGGCAAGAATCTTCAACGAATATTACGGCATCATCCACTACCCTCTGGCTGAAGAATTTTTTCAGAATTATTATGATTACGGCTTCTTTTATAATACGGTTCCCAAATTGTTTACACTTCTAAACAGCGTGTCTCTGGATGCTTCCGGTATTACTGCAGTACAAAATCAGCCGGTACTGAATCTGAAAGGCCGGGATGTGCTGCTGGGTTTTATCGACACCGGGATATCCTACACGCATAAGGCCTTTCGCCAAAAAGACGGCTCCAGCCGGATTTACGGTATCTGGGATCAGACCATCCAAAGCGGTACGCCGCCTTATGATTTGCAGTACGGAAGCGGTTACACCAGAGAAGATATTGAACAGGCCCTGAAAGCTCAGAACCCTTTCCAGATTGTACCAAGCCAGGATGAAAACGGACATGGAACCCAACTGGCAGGTATTGCAGCCGGCAGTGAACTGGCAGAAGACGATTTTATCGGCGCGGCTCCGGAAGCCATGATTGCCATGGTGAAGTTAAAAGAAGCGAAGAATTATTTAAAAGAACTGTTCTATGTTACAGGAGAGGCACCGGCCTACCAGTCCTCGGATATTATGATGGGTATCCGCTATCTGGTGCGGCTGGCAGACGAACTGAAAAAACCGGTGGTTATCTGCATTGGAGTGGGGTCCAATCAAGGTTCCCATTCCGGCACCTCTCCGCTGGATTTCATGCTGTCCATTACAGACAATTACCGTGGACTTCATGCAGTAGTGGCAGCAGGAAACGAGGCTGGGAAGGGCCATCATTACTACGGTACTGCCGTAAGCTCTGACCAATTCGACGCTGTTGAGATTCTGGTGGAACCGGATACCCAGGGATTCTGTGTAGAATTGTGGGGACAGCCGCCGGAATTATATGCAGTTGGCTTTGAATCACCCCTTGGCGAAGTCATACCCAAAATCCCTCCCCGTATCAGCTACAGTGAAAAGATTTCTTTTATTCTGGAAGAAACCAGGATTTTTGTCACCTCTGAGATTGTACAGACGCTTTCCGGACAGCAGCTGATTTTTATTCGGTTTTCCAATCCTACCCCCGGCCCCTGGAAAATCCGTGTCTACACCAGCAGCTTCAACAGCGGAGATTACCATATGTGGCTGCCCATTACCGGCTTTTCCAATCCCGATGTGAAATTTCTGCGTCCCAATCCGGATACCACTCTTACTGTCCCTGCTGCAGCCTCTTCCGTGATTACCACAGCGGCTTACAACGCCTACAACAACAGCCTGCTTTTAAATTCCAGCAGAGGCTTTACCCGTACCGGACAGATTAAACCGGATATCACAGCCCCCGGCGTAAATATTCTGGCTCCTGCTCCGAAAGACCGCTACTCCACCATCACCGGAACCTCTGCTGCTGCTGCCATCACAGCCGGAGGCTGTGCCCTGCTTATCGAATGGGGCATGGGACGGACGCCGCCCAGAATTTTCAACAACTCAGAACTAAAGGCCCTGCTCATACGAGGCGCCGGACGAACCGGCGACAAACTCTACCCCAACCGGGAATGGGGATATGGAACTTTAAATATCTATCAGGTGTTCTCCTCCTTTATTCTTTCCTGAAAATAAAATTTTTCAGCACCATTTTTTATTCCCGGCATAGTATGAAATTGTAAACAAAATATTTGGAGGAACAAACATGAGTGATTTGGCTGCTACAAACTGTGGCTGCGGATGTGATGACAACTGCGGAGGTAATATGACAGGAAGAGGTTTCGGAGACTGTAACTGTATCGTTTGGATTCTGATTCTGCTGGCTTTCTGCGGCAACGGTTTCAACAATGACGGATGTGGCTGCGGCAATGGCGACAACAGCTGTCTGCTTCTGCTTATCCTGCTTCTGTGCTGCGGCAACGGACACGGATTCTGCTAAAAGCCCGGCAGTATTTGTCCGAACCTGACAAAACAGAAAACGGGGATGCCTTTTGGCATCCCCGTAAGAGAGTATGTAATGCGTAACATACAAGACACATCTGCCGCTGCAGAGGAGAAGAATGGAACCGTCTTTTGTACATTCCGGCTTTTCTTTCTTCCTTCAGCGAATGTGAAATCTTGAAGTTACAGCTTAATGCTGATAACGAAATTGAGAAAAGTCGACATGATTTAGAAGGCTGTAAGGCCTTTCGACACTTCTATTATGACAATATTTGTGCTCTGTGTCAAGAAAAATTGTCAGAATTCGTGTTTTATTTTCTTTTATTTATCGACATTTATCAACCGAATCTTCGATGTTCTCCCATACTCCTTCCTGCTCAAAATGTTCCACCGCACGGCGGGCCCTTTGGGTCAGTTTCCGGTCATATTTCATCATATCCAGAAGGCGAATGGCATTTCGGGTGGTCACACGCCCTTCTTTCAGAAGATAGTTAAAGACCACGTCATCTTCTCCCACTTCTTCCTCAAAATGATAGTTTTTATAGCGGTTTTGCAGTATGTAAGACAATTCAATATCATGGGTAGCTGCAAAAGACAGCACATGGCTTCTGCAAATACTCCACAGAATTTCAGAGGAGGCGGCAATGCGCTCTATGGTATTGGTTCCCCGCAGCACCTCGTCAATGATACAGAGCAGATTTCCGTCCCGGTCCGCCTCATCCAGAATCCGCTTCAAAGAACGGATTTCCACGATGAAATAGCTCTCTCCGCTTTCCAAATCGTCCCGCAGCGCCATAGAAGTCATCACCTTAAAATATGGGGCACGGTAAGAAGAAGCTGTGCAGGTGTAAACCGTCTGAGCCAGAATGGCATTAATGGCAACATTTTTCAAAAACGTAGACTTTCCGGAAGCGTTGGAGCCTGTGACTAAAATTCCGCCCTGGGCAGAAATACTGTTGGATACCGGATGGGAAATCAAAGGATGATACAAATCTTCTGTTTCCATTCGGGCCCTGTCCTCGGAAAGAAACTGGGGCAGGCTGTAATAAGGCAGAATTTCCCGGAAAGACGCAATGGAAATCATACTTTCCAGATATCCGAACAGAGAAATCAGTCCTTCGATTTCTGTCATATGCTCCTGCATGCTGTGCATCATATCGTGAAATTTAATCAAGTCGATATGGGTCATCATGCGGATATAGTCCATAAAAAGTCCTCCTAATCCGCCTCCTGCCGTACTGCTGCGCTCCGTTACCCAAAATGCTCCCTTTCGAAAGCCGGAAAGCTGCTTTTTATACTGTTTTCCCTGCTCCTCATACTCTTTTAGCTGGTGAATCCCTGCTTTTTCCAGCTTCTTCTGGGCCTCAAGAAGCTGAAGTACACAGCCGAAACTGGTGAGATAAGCGTCAATTTCTCCCTTTTTGCCCCAATAAGTTCCGATATTTACAAGGCAGACAAGCAGAAAAACCAGCACCCCCGGATTCGGCTTTAAGACAAAAAACAGCAGCGACAGCAAAAAAGCCCCCAAGCAGAGCACCTGTCCCGTTTTTCCCTGAACCGTAACTTCTCTTGTCACATGAACAGCTTCAAAAATCCCCACATTTCCCGGTCTTCGGATACTGGCCAAAAGCATTTGCAGCTTCTGCCGTTCTTCCTGATGACTGCGGAAAAACTCTATGAGCCGCTGCCTTTCCTTTAACTCTTTTTCCTCAAAAACCGGTTTCCGCAAAAGATCATAGAGACATTCCGCCCCTACAGGGGAACAGCTCTGATTGATGAGTATAAAGATACGGTCCATATCCAGGTCATTCCAGGTAATGTCATCAATGTAAAAGCCGTTTTTTTCACGCTGTCGGAAGAACTGGGCAATATGCTCCAGTTCCTCGTAGGTGTATTCCTTTGGAGGAATTTGTCCCCAGGAATTTTTTATCCGCGCTAAAAACCTCTTTTGGTTGGAACGATTCTGCACGAGAATCAATATCGATGCAGCCAGAAAAAACAGCAGCAGAAAAACAAGGTTTGAAAGATTGCTATCCATAGGGCTTTGCCTGCCTCCTTATGCGAAATACTGCTGCAAAAGCTGCAGGGTTTCCTGAATGTCTGTCTCCGTATGGGCATCTGAAAGGAACATGGCTTCAAACTGAGATGGCGCCATATGTACCCCGTGGTTTAACATATACTGGAAATAATCGGAAAAGGCTTTGGTATCTGAGGCTTTTGCAGAAGCATAATCCGTTACCGGCTCTTTGGCAAAGAAGATACAGCCCAGGGAGGACACGGAATTCACCTGGTATGGCACATTCTTTTCACGGAAAATGTTTCGGATACCGTCAAAAAGCAATTCTCCTTTCTGATGCAGGCGTTTATAAATATCCTGGTCGTCCCAGAGGATTTTTAACTGGACAAGTCCCGCTGCCATAGCAATGGGGTTTCCGCTTAAAGTCCCTGCCTGATATACCGGGCCTGCCGGCGCCACCATTTCCATAATCTCTTTTCTTCCGCCGTAAGCCCCTACAGGCATACCTGCACCGATAATCTTACCGTAAGTCACCAGGTCCGGGGTAATTCCGAAATATCCGGCTGCTCCGGCAAAGCTGAGACGGAATCCCGTAATAACCTCATCGAAGATCAGCAGTGCCCCGTGCTTGTCGCACAAATCCCGCAGACCCTGCAAAAAGCCTTCCTTTGGAGGAACTACACCCATGTTGGCCCCTACCGGCTCTACAATCATAGCCGCTACCTGATCCTTGCTTTCCACCAAAAGCTGCTCTACACTGTTTAAATCATTGTAAACCGCAATCATGGTGTCCTGGGTGCAGCCCTTTGGCACACCGGCGCTGTCCGGTACTCCACTGGTCATCACACCGCTTCCGGCACTTACCAGCATAGCGTCTGTATGCCCATGATAACAGCCGGCAAATTTAATGATTTTGGATTTTCCCGTATAGCCTCTTGCCACGCGCAGAGCGCTCATGACTGCCTCAGTGCCGGAGTTTACCATGCGAATCATCTCTACATGAGGAATTCTCTCACAGATAAATTCCGCCATTTCCACTTCTTTTTCCGTAGCACAGCCAAAACTCAGACCGTTTTCACTGGCGCGGATAACCGCTTCCTTAATCTGCTCATTGTTGTGTCCTAAAATCATAGGTCCCCAGGAATCAATGTAGTCAATGTATTCGTTTCCGTCCACATCAAAAATTTTACAGCCCACTGCTCCCTGAATAAAGCGTGGGGCTTCCGTTACAGAGCCATAGGCCCGTACCGGGCTGTTGACGCCCCCCGGAATTCTCTTTACTGCTCTTTGAAATAATTCTTCTGATTTTGTCATTATCCGATTCTTCCTTCCTCTATAAATCTGGCAATTTCTTTTGCAAAATAAGTGAGATAAATGTCTGTGCCTGCCCGGTATGCACTGGCTGCCATCTCACAGATAATCCGGTCTTCCTCAATGTAGCCAAGTTTTGCCCCGGCTTTTACCATGGCATATTCTCCGCTGACTGAGTAAGCAGCCACCGGAATCTGGGTCCGGTCCTTTACCTCCCGTACCATATCCAGATAAGACATGGCAGGCTTCACCATAAGAATATCCGCGCCCTCTTCCACATCCAGAAGGGCTTCTTTCAGCCCCTCTCTGCGGTTATGAAAATCCATCTGGTAGCTTTTCCTGTCTCCAAAAGACGGCGCAGAACCTGCCGCGTCACGGAAAGGACCGTAAAAAGCAGAGGCGTATTTCACCGCATAAGACATAATGGGAATTTCCTTGTGTCCATTCCTGTCCAAAAGACTGCGGATAGCCCGTACTCTTCCATCCATCATATCAGAGGGCGCCACCATATCCGCGCCTGCCTGTACATGGGAAAGGGCGGTTTTTGCCAGAAGTTCCAGAGTTTTATCATTTTCTACTTCATGTCCGCAGAGGACGCCGCAGTGTCCGTGAGAAGTGTATTCGCACATACACACATCGGTAATCAGGTACATATCGCCCTGAAATTCTGCTTTTGCCTTCTCTAAAGCCTTCTGCACAATACCATCGCTGGCATATGCCTGGCTTCCCACCTCATCCTTTACATCAGGAATACCAAAAAACATTACCTTATTGACTCCTGCGTCCAAAAGCTCCTCCAAAGCCTTCGAAAGCCGGTCAACGCTGTAACGGTACTGACCCGGCATAGTGGCAATTTCTTCCTTGATTCCCGTGCCTTCTTTTACAAAAATCGGATAAATCAGAGAACTTTTGTCTATTCGTGTCTCTCTGACCATTTTCCGCATAATTTCGCTGCCTCTTAATCTTCTTGGCCTGATGTTCATATCCATAATTTCCAACTCCTTCTGCCTTACTTGCGGGCTGTTTTTCCTTTTAATTGTATTACCAGAGTAAGAAGGCTGTCAATAGACGCTTCCCGGGCCATATACGTTTCCATGCCAAGAGCCGCTGCCTCAGCCTGGGTCTGTCTGCCAATGCAGGCTGCCCGCACTTTGGTATAATCCAGTCCCGGTGTGGCTTCTCTAAAGCCCCGCACCGTAGACGCGCTGGTAAAGACCGCACAGTCAATGCTTCCTGTTTCAAATTCTTTTTTGCGGTCAAGCAAATCTCTGGTCTCATAGAACGTATCGTAAATGGAAATGTCATCTACCAGAATCCCCGGCTTTTTGGCAAGCTCTGCAAGGATTTCCTGATTGCACATTTTTGCACGGGGAAGCAGAATTTTCTCCGTTCCCTCACAAAGCTCACAGAGCCCCCTTCCAAGAGCCTCTCCGTCGAAAACCTCCGGCATATAATCAGCAAAAAAGCCCTTTTCTTCTAAAGCTTTTTTCGTCCCTTTTCCAATGGCGGCAACTTTCAAGTGCGCCAGTTTCCGAATGTCAGTGGCGGATTTTAACAATTCCTCAAAGAAAATCCGCACTCCGGTAGGGCTGGTAAATACAACCCACTGGTAAGTATCCACTGCTTTTAGGGCTTTATAAAGCAGCGTCTGGTCTTTTAAAGGTTCTGTGCGGATAGCCGGAAGTTCCAGAACTTCCGCCCCCAAAAGCCGCAGCCTGGAAGCCATAGAGGAAATCAAATCTCTTGGCCTTGTAACCATAACCTTATACCCGGAAAGAGGCAGCTTTTCATGCCAGGCAAACTCTTTGGCCAGAGCACAGACCTTTCCCACTACAATAATAGCAGGGGTCTCAATGCCCTGTTTCTTAACTTCTTCCTCCAATGTGGAAACCGTTGCCACAATTCTTTTCTGACCTGCTGTAGTTCCTTTCTGCAAAATCGCCGCAGGCATATCCTGATCCATACCTGCCTGCAAAAGGGACTGGCAGATATCAGAAAGCGCGCTGACTCCCATTAAAAAGACCAGAGTTCCCTTTGTCCGTACCAGTGCGTCAAAATCAATATCATAAGCCGCTCCCTGCTTCTTATGTCCCGTAATAATGTGCACCGAAGAGGTAAAGTCCCGGTGTGTCACAGGAATTCCATTGTAAGCCGGCACGGCAATGGGAGAAGTCACACCCGGAACTACTTCGTAGGGAATCCCCTCTTTCACCAGCAGTTCCAGTTCTTCCCCGCCCCGTCCGAAAAGGAAGGGATCTCCGCCTTTTAAGCGCACCACACGGTGTCCTTTCTTTGCTTCTTCTACCAATACCTGATTAATCTGTTCCTGGGGCATAGTGTGATGAGAAGCCCGTTTTCCCACATTGATACAGCGGGCGCTCTCCGGTATCCGGGAGAGAATTTCCTGTCCCACCAGACTGTCGTAAACCACCACCTCTGCCTGCTGCAGTGTTTCCATTCCTTTTATGGTAAAGAGCCCCGCATCTCCCGGTCCCGCTCCTACCAGCCAGACTTTTCCTGTACTCATGTTATCTGCTCCTTTATTCTTGATTTTTGCATGTATCACGCAGTTTTTGTGCAAGAGAAATACCCAGCGTTTCCCCTTCTTCTGTCGGACCGGTTATCATGCCTTTTTCATATTTTCCGGTTTCTTCATCATAATACAAGCCCCGAAGGACGATTTCCTTCTCACGGACTACGGCATGGGCTGCTACAGGAGAGGAACAGCCGCCGTCTAAATGCCGGACAAAGGCTCGTTCTGCCACTGCCGCATAGAATCCCTCCAAGTCGGAAAATTCCTTCAGATAATCCCCAGGCTCTCCTGCCCGTCCCTGCACTGCCAGAATTCCCTGTCCTGCAGCGGGAATCATCTCTTCCGGCTGAAAATACCGGGAAATCCGTGCTTCAAGCCCAAGCCGTTTCAGTCCTGCCGCAGCCAGTATGAGAGCGCTGTATTCCCCGCTGTCCAGTTTTTTCAAACGGGTCTGGACATTGCCTCTTACGCTTTTGCACTCCATATCCGGATACAGTTCTTTTAACTGCAAAATTCTCCGGAGACTGGAACAGCCAATGGGTTTCGTCTTATCCAGCGTATGTACCCCTTGGGGAAGTACCAGCACATCCCTTGGGTCTTCTCTTTTGGAAAAAGCCAGAAGCGGCAGTTCTTTTGGTACTTCCATGGGCATATCTTTTAAGCTATGCACGGAAATGTCCGTTTTTCTGTCTAAAAGAGCTTTGTCCAATTCTTTCACAAAGAGTCCTTTCCCGCCGATTTTATCCAGGGTTCTATCCAGAATCTTATCCCCCGTGGTTTTCATGGTGTAAATCTCCACCTCTATGTCTTCGTGGCTGTCCTCAATGGCCTTTTTCACCATTTCGCTCTGCACCACTGCCAGTTTGCTCTCCCGGCTTCCAATGATTATTTTTCGCATTTTTCTTCTTCCTTTCGGATTTGTTCCAGGGCTTTCCGGGTTTTTTCGCGGACCTCTTTTACCTTTTTGTGGTCTTTTCCGCTGCCGTTAAAGCCCAGCACCACGCCTTCATATTCCAGAATACCCGGAAAATGAAAATCACATTTTTGCTGATTGCTGGCCGTATTCACCGGAATCCCCAGACATTTGCAGGCGCTGTAAATGTCCTCATTGACTTTTGTATCATCTGTGGCAGCCAGCACCACATCTGCTGCATACAAATCTTCCCGGTCATAAAGTTTTTCTTTATATACCAGCTTTCCTTCCTCAAAAAGCTGTGCAATCCTCTCTGTACAGGCCGGAGCAATGACGATAAGCTCCCCTGCAAAAGACAGCAGCGTCTCTGCTCTCCTTGTGGCAATCTTCCCCGCGCCAAACACTACGACTCTCTTTGTGCTCAGGTCTATAAACACAGGAAAAAATTTTTTATTTTCCTTTTCAGTTTTCATACAGTTTTTCCAGTCCTTCCACGCAGTTTAAAAATTCCTTTTCTTCCAGAGAATCCTTCAGCCCGAACATCATTTTGTTAACCACCTTTGCCGCAGCTGTATCAATGGCCTGCAGCAGATTTTCCCGGTCTTTTTCTTCCATGGGAGTTTTCCGCAGAATTTTCAGTATCCGGAGATTTAAATCCTGCACCGCCTCTGCCTTAATGTCCTGGATTCTGGGAATTAAGTCTCTGCCGCCATACCAGTTGTAAAAATCCTCCATCTGTTCCTGCAAAATTTCCCCGGCTTTTTCCAGACTCTGCTGCAGCTTCGGAGAAACCGCATCAATCTTAAAGCTGTCTATGTCGTACAGGGTAATACCGGAAAGTTCTCCGGCAGAGGGTTCAATATCTCTTGGTACGGCCAAATCAATCAATACCAGATGTTCCACGGGCGGGACGGTTTCCAGAAGCTCCCTGGTCAGTGTATAGTTAGGACTGGCCGTAGCGCTGACAACCAAATCGCACTGAGGCAGAAATTCTCCCCGGTCACCGTAATTAATCCGCTCACAGCCCTTGGGGATATTGACAATGCCGCTTCGATACTGGCGCACCGTAACCGTCACCTCTGCACCTGCTTCTCTAAGAGCCAGCGCCGCCACCTTGCCCATTTCTCCGTTTCCGATAACCATGCAGGTTTTGCCAGACAAGGAAAAGCCCTTTTCCTCCAGGCAGTGAATGGCTTGATGAATCACGGAACTGTTGCCCCTGGAAAAGATGACTTTTGTCTTTACCTTCTTGGCTGCCGTCACCGCCATGCGAAACAGTACCTCCAGCACATTGTCCGTGCAGTAGGCTTCCCTGGACAAACTCAGAGCATCCTTTACCTGGGTAATGATCTGGTCTTCTGCCAGAATCTGGGATTTCAGACCGCTGGTAAGATAAAAAAGATGTTCTACTGCTTCCTCTTCTGTCCTTTCCGCAAAATACTGTGCATATTCTGCCGGTTCTTTCCCTTTTTCCCGGCACAAAAATTCATAGAGAGAACCCTGCCAGTCTTCCGTGGTGCTTGCCCAAATTTCCATTCGGTTGCAGGTAGACAAAATAATACAGCCTGCAATGCCCGGTTCTTCCTTTAAATGTTCCATTGCAGCTACAGCGTTTTTCTTGGTAAAAGAAAACTGTGCGCGGATGTCCACGGCTGCTCTGCTGTAGTCAATGCCAATCATGGAAATACTCATTGTTTTTTAATCTCCCATATCTTTTGTTGCTTTTCTTAAAAATCTTTTTTCATCTTAGCATAGAATTCTTTTGGGTGCAACTTAAGTATTTTGTGATTTTTGTACAATTTCATTTGACAAAACATTGACAAAATTTCCCTATATGCTACAATGGAACAAGAATTGAATGTATAACGGTGCCTGCTATGCAGGAGAATAGGAAAGTTAAGTGAAAATCTTACACGGTCACGCCGCTGTAATGGAGGAGCTGTATTTTAATATGCCACTGTTGTAATGGGAAGGCAAAATGCAGCAAAGATACCTGAGTCAGAAGACCTGCCTTATACATGCGATTTACACAGGTTACGAACGATGGCCTTGTGTAAGAACAGGTTGGCTCATAGCATATCAATTCACCTTGCTATAACCTCTTGTTCTTCTGATGCCTGTCGGTCCCTGCCGTACAGGTTTTTTATTTTATTCATGCAAATCAGAAGGGAGAAGAAAAATGAGTAAAAATCAAAAACGTATTCTGGTACTGGCAAGCGCCTTTGCGCTTACCTTCGGCATTGTCCCAACCGTCAGTGCCATGCACATTATGGAAGGTTACCTTCCGGGAGGATTCTGCATCGCATGGGGTGTCCTGTGCGTACCGTTTCTCATTGCAGGATTCATGTCTATCAAAAAAACTTTAAACGAACACCGAAATCTGGTCACCCTGCTGGCTATGTCCGGCGCCTTTGTCTTTGTAATTTCTTCCTTGAAGATTCCTTCCGTAACCGGAAGCTGTTCTCACATGACAGGCACCGGGCTTGGAGCAATTCTGTTTGGCCCGTCTGCCGTTTCCATTCTGGGGCTGATTGTTCTCCTGTTCCAGGCTATTTTACTGGCACACGGCGGACTGACTACGATTGGAGCAAACACATTCTCCATGGCAATCGCAGGACCTTTTGTATCTTATGGTCTTTATGTTGTGCTGAAAAAGGCCAATGTGGATAAAAAAGTCTGTGTATTTTTGGCCGCATTTTTAGGTGACTTATTTACATACTGCGTGACTGCGGTACAGATGGCTCTTGCCCATCATGCGGATACCACCTTTGGCGCTGCAGTAGGCAAATTCCTGCTGGTATTTGCACCTACACAGGTTCCTCTGGCTCTTATTGAAGGCGTCATCACGGTATTGATTATCATGGGTCTGGAAACCTATGCTAAACCGGAACTTCGTGCGATTGGTTATTTAAAGGAGGGAAAATAAGATGAAGAAAAAAGTCATTCTGGCCATTCTGGTTATTTTCTTAATTGCATTTGTTCCGCTGTTTGTCTTAAAAGACGCGGAATTCGGCGGTTCCGACGATGCCGGAAGCACCGTGGTAGAGGAAGTGGATTCCTCCTATGAACCCTGGGCAACCCCCATTTTTGAAAAGCTCATTGGCGGAGAACTTCCCGGCGAAGTGGAAAGCCTGCTCTTCTGTCTCCAGACCGGTATTGGCGTAGGCGTCATTGCCTTTTTTATGGGACGTTTTGTAGAGCGTAAAAAATGGATGAAAGATGAAAACTAAAGTTCTCTGGCGAAAGGAGTTTCTATGATAGTCATTGATAAGCTGTGTTACAATTCCCGGCTTAGATATGAAAATGCCAGTGAGAAATTTGCCTTTGCAGTGATTACACTGTGTATCTGTGTAATGAGTCGTTCGACTGCGGTGGCAGGTATCGTATTAGCTGTGACAGGGATTCTTACCGTTTGGAAAGGGGGAGTCCCTGTTTTGCGTTATCTTAAGTTTCTCACCGTACCTCTGGCATTTTTGTTTTTAAGTACCATAGCCATTATGTTCAATTTAAAACAGGTCCCCATGGATTTCTTTGCCATTCCCCTTGGAAACTGGTATCTGACGGCAAGCTACCATTCCTTTTTTTATGCGGTACAGCTGATTCTCACCGCTCTTTCCGCGGTTTCCTGCCTGTACTTTTTGTCCTTTACCACCCCAATGCCCGATATTCTGGAGGTTTTGCGGAAACTGCACTGTCCCCGTCTGCTGATTGAACTGATGCTGCTGATTTATCGGTTTATCTTCGTACTGCTGGATGTGGCTTCTGCCATTTCCACTTCCCAAAACTGCAGACTGGGAAATAAGGATTACCGGACGTCTCTGAAATCCTTCGGTATGCTGGGATCTGTGCTGATGATACGGGCGGTACAACGTTCCAACCGGCTCTACGACGCTATGGAAGCCCGCTGCTATGACGGCACCATACGGGTTCTGTCGGAAAACCGGCCTCCCAGGAAACGAATCATTGCTGCCATTGTGGCATTCGATACCGCCTTATTTATTTTTGCTGTATGGAGGAGATTTTTTTCATGAATTCAGATATGATATTAAAAGCCGATAATCTGCATTTTTCCTATGATGATGACAACTCCCACTCTTTAAACGGACTTTCCCTGGAAATCCGAAGGGGACAGAAAGTGGCCTTTATGGGAGCCAATGGCAGCGGAAAGTCTACGTTTTTCCTCTGCTGCACGGGAATCCATAAACCCCAGTCGGGAAAACTGTATTTTAACGGAGAAGAAGTGAACTATAACAAAAAGGGACTATTACATCTGCGCAGCAAAGTGGGCATTGTGTTTCAGGACCCGGACAACCAGCTTTTCTCTGCCAGCGTGTACCAGGAAATTTCTTTTGGAATTTTAAACCTGGGGATTTCCGAAGACCAGGCAAAAAAAGAAGTGGAGGAAGTCATTGATTATCTGGAAATCACTCCTTTTCGCCACAAACCCACCCATGCTTTAAGCGGAGGACAGAAAAAGCAGGTTTCCATTGCCGACATTCTGGTTATGCACCCGGACATTATTATTTTAGACGAACCTGCGGCAGCTTTAGACCCCAAACACACCACTATGGTCAACCACATTGTAGACCGCATGACAGAAAACGGCATTACGGTACTCATGGCCACTCATGACGTCAATTATGCCTATGAATGGGCGGACGAAGTCATGCTCTTTCACGAAGGCAGGGTGCTGATGCACGGCAGCCCCGCCGAAGTTTTCGGAAACCGGGCAGCTTTAAGGCAGACCAATCTGAAGCCCCCGGCGGTTCTGGAGCTTTTCGAAAGCCTGTGCAAAAAAGGGATTTTGAAATCCTCTCTTCCGCTGCCGAAAAATCTGAAGGCACTGGAACAATATATTGCAGAAGTAAATTTGAATCCACACTACGGAGGTAAGAAAATCATGTCAAACGAAACCAGAAAGGCCATTCTGGCAGTAAGCTTCGGCACCAGCCATAACGATACCAGGGAAGTCACCATCGACGCTATTGAACGGGATATGCAGCAGGCCTTCCCCCATTACCCTCTGTATCGGGCCTGGACCAGCAAGATGATTATCAAAAAAGTAAACAAGCGCGATAATATTCATATCAACACGGTAAAAGAAGCCATGGAACAAATGCGGGCAGACGGTATCACCGACGTGCTGGTGCAGCCCACCCATGTTATCAATGGAATTGAAAATGATTTGATGAAAGAAGACGCTTTGTCTTATCAGGAATATTTTCATTCTATTTCCTTCGGGGATCCCCTTCTTACCAGCGAGCAGGACAATCTGAGTGTCATCCAGGCTGTGGCTGAAGAATTTTCCCACCTGAAGAAAGAAGAAGTTCTGGTGCTTATGGGACACGGCACAACCCATTATGCCAACTCCATCTATGCGGCTTTGGACTATACCTTTAAAGATAAGGGATATGAAAACATTTTCCTGGGAACAGTGGAGGCCTATCCTACTATGGAAAGTCTTCTGCGTATGGTAAAGGCATATGAGCCTTCTAAAGTGGTTCTGGCCCCCTTTATGATTGTGGCAGGCGACCATGCGAAAAACGATATGGCAGGGGATGACCCGGAATCCTGGTACAGTCAGTTTAAAGCTGCCGGATACGAAGTAGAGCCGGTAGTCAAAGGACTGGGGGAATATCCAGGAATCCGGAAACTTCTGGTAGAACACTTACAGGTCTTAGAAGCCTAACAGTCAAAAAAGCTTGTGTATTCTTTGTGGCAGACGGATGCACAGGCTTTTTTCTTCCTAACCGCAAGATAAAAAGTGACATTTACCTCAGAATCGGTCATAGGAATCGCAACTCTCTTCTCTGTATCTATAGCCCCTTGTGACATCACTGCGTCCGTTACAAAACATGGCAGCGATGATGATTTTATCAGTTCGTTCATTGTAAATTCATCCGTCTGTACCAAAAATCTAGAGGCAGGCATTTTTTTCCGGCAGATAGTATCCCAAAAGCCCAGCTCTGAGCGCAAAAGAAAGTTGAATCCATTGATAATCTGAAATGACAGCTCTTTATATCTGGCAAGTTCATGATTTTTTGGTACGCAGACAAAGAGTTTTTCTTTCATATATTCTTTTATGACAAAATGCTCATCCTGAATCATAAAAGGCAAGATTGCAAAATCACATTCCTGGCGCTTTAAGGCTTCTAAAACTTCTTCATTCTGTCCTATCCCAGAAGAAATCGTCATTTCCGGATACCGGCCATTTAACTGCATGAGCAGTTTCCATAATGGCGCCGGGGCACAGGATTTTACAGTAATGGTCTTTCTTCTGGCGTTATACTCTCTCACTCTCCGAACTGCATGTTCCGCTTCATCCAAAACCTTTCTGGCATATTCCACAGCCATACTTCCTGTCTCATTTAGTTCAATTCGATTCTTTGTCCGGTGAAACAGTGGAACACCAAAGGCCTCTTCCACATTCTTCATAGAACGGGTAACGGACGGCGTAGAAATATGGAAATCCTCTGCTACCTTTGACAAAGTGCCTGTATCTGCAAAAGCAATCAGTTGTTCCAGTTCATTCAAATCCAACATCCTGTTTCCTTCCTTTCTTCCCTCTCTCTATTTACTTTTCATTTTCTGCAAAGCAGTTTTCCATATAAATATTGTACATTTTCTGTATTATCAAGTAAAGTATAACTTGTAAATAAAAATTACTTTTCATAAAAGGAGGTACTATCTATGGAATATGTTACTTTAAATAATGGAATTAAAATGCCGAAATTAGGATATGGAGTCTATCAGACACCTCCTGATGATACAAAAAAATGTGTCCTGGACGCAATTGCAGTGGGATACAGAAGTATTGACACAGCCCAGGCCTATGGGAATGAAGAGGGGGTTGGGGACGCTTTGGCCGAATGTGGCTTAACCCGTGAAGAATTTTTCCTCACAACAAAAGTATGGATTACAAATGCAGGTTATGAAAAAGCAAAAGCTTCTATTGAAGCCTCTCTGAAAAAGCTTCGCACAGACTACCTGGATTTGCTTCTGATTCATCAGCCGTTTGGAGACTATTATGGAACTTATCGCGCAATGGAAGAATTTTATAAAGCCGGAAAAATACGTGCCATAGGTGTATCCAACTTTGGTCCGGACCGGTATCTTGACCTGGAACATTTCTCTGAGATTAAACCGGCTGTAAACCAAATCGAAACTCATGTTTTTCAACAGCAGAAAACTGCCAGAGAATACATGCAGAAACTTGGCTGCCAGATTGAATCATGGGGACCGTTTGCAGAAGGCAGAAACGATATGTTCACCAATCCCATTCTGACCGAAATCGGAAAGAAATATAACAAGACGGCTGCCCAGACGGCTCTCCGTTTTCTCCTGCAGAGTGATGTGGTTGTGATTCCTAAGTCTGTTCATAAAGACAGAATGGAACAGAACTTTAACGTGTTCGACTTTACACTGAGCAGCGAAGATATGGCAGCCATTGAAACCCTGGATAAAGGCGAAAGCCTCTTCTTCTCTCACTACAATCCCAAGACTGTGGAGTGGTTTATGTCTATCTTATAACATTTTCGCATCCGTATCTGAATCTCTGACCGGGGCATAAAAAAGGAACTGCCGCGCATGATTTTGAATTGTGCAAACGGCAGTTCCTGAAAAAAAGTCTATTGTTTTAAAACAGCCTTAGCTAAGACTGCAAAGCCTCCGTACTTAAGGATTTCATAAGCGCACTTGATTCTTTTTATCCTCATCCATAACGCCTGTTCTGGTTTTATTTCTCATCCTCCAGCAATTGTATTTGCGTCACATGAGTAATTTTTGCAGGTGCTGTTTCCTGAATTTCTCCGGTAAAAGTGATGGAAACAGTATCACCTATGTCCAAATCTTCCACAGAGATTTCTGTATATCTCCACGTCATTTTTGTCTCCTCATCAATGGAAAAGACAAAATCTCCACGAAAATTTATATCATTTATTTCCAGCCCTGTTACTCGCAGAAAATTATTTTTTCTGTCCGAAATCTCAGCATAGAACGTTTCTGCCGTACCCCCATCTGCTAAATTTTCTATCTGTTTTCTTGCGCTTTGATTTCCAATGAAAAAAGAAATACCAGCAAGTATCACTGTATATAAAACGAAAACAACAACGAATAAAAGTTTCCTTTTCCGTTTCATAAAGCCAATCCTCCTTTTCATATCTGGATTTCATTTTTGTATATTTTACCTTGGTATAAATAAAATATTTTCTATTTTTCCTGGCCGGAAATCCACTGGGCCACCTGGGTCAGTGATTCCATTTTCCCGTACAGATAGGAACTTACCGGGGTATCATCCGTGAGAATATCCGGAATCATAATGACTTTCGTGCCTGCTTGGCTGGCAGAACGGATTCCATTATAAGAATCCTCCAAGGCCAGTACTTCCTCCGGCCATAGCTGCAGCTTCTCGCAGGTAAGCTGGTATATACGGGGATTAGGTTTCCCCTCTTTTACCATGTCTCCTGTAACAATTTCCTGAAAGTAAGAGAAAATCCCCTGTCGTTTCAATTCCGGTATCGTGTGCTCTCCATGGGTAGAAGTCGCCACAGCCATGGGAATCTGCCGCTGCTTTAAAAGTTCCAGAAGCTCTTTCAGTCCTTTCTTTTGCGGAATCCCATGTTCCCGTTCATAGGTATGATAAACCTCATGATAACGGTCTGTAAACTGCTGCAGCGGAAAATCCTCCCCGTATTTTTCCAGAAAATATTGATTTCTCTGGGCCCGGCTCATGCCCAGAGTGTGCAAAATATTGCTGCCAAAATTGGAGTATCCCAGTTCTCCTCCTGTGACTTCCCAACTATATTGAATCATTCGTTCCGTATCCAGCATCAGGCCATCCATATCAAAGATAACGCCTTTTACCGGAAAAAGCGGTGGTATATTCCAATTCATGCGGTTGTTCCTCCTGTCTGAAATTCTTTGCAACTGAGTATTTTTAAATTCCTATATCATAGATTTGTATCATTCATAAATAATAGCATGATACTTCAATATTGTCATTTCTTTTCTGCTTTTAAAGCGGTGAGAGATGCGATACTTTTCAGCAACAAAAAGAGGCTGCCCAAAGGCGGCCTCTTTTTGTAAAGTATTTAAAATTCATTTATTTTTTCCTTCTGCCCTTTCCTTTTAAAACGGCAATCAGTCCGGAAGAACCGGCTAACATGGAAGTCAGCAGACCCAGGTTTGCCATATCACCTGTTTTCGGTGACTTTTCCGTAGTTGTACTTGTTTTTGTAATTTTTTTCACAGTCACGGTAATGGTCTTTTCTGTGGAAGCTCCATTTTTATCTGTTACTTTATAAGTAACATGATAGGTTCCCGCTTTTGACGTGTTCACATCATTTGCTATAATGTTGTCTTTTGTCAAGGTGATTTTTCCGTCCTCTTTGTCTTCTGCTGTAACACCGGACAGAGGATTATAGCTGTCCCCTACCTTCAGCGTTATATCTTTGGCTGTAATGGTAGGCGGGGTATTTTCTTTTACTGTTACTGTAATGGTCTTTTCTGTAGAAGCTCCATTTTTATCTGTTACTTTATAAGTAACGTGATAGGTTCCCGCCTTTTTGGTATCTACATCATTTGCCGCAATGTTATCTTTTGTCAGAATGAGGTTTCCATCTTCCTTATCTGTAGCTGTCACATTGGTCAATGGGTCAAAGGTATCTCCAACCATCAGCGTAATATCTCCGGCTGTAATCACTGGTGGTGTATTCACGGCTTGAGTGGACCAGCCTGCATAAAGTGTAATATCTGCTGTCACCGGCGCAGAGAAGTCATATAAAGTGGTACATTCTTTATCCGTGTACCAACCAGTAAAAATATAACCTTCTTTCACAGGAACCGTTGGTTCCGCAGCCTTCTCTCCATTGCTGAGCATCTGGTCGTCCACCAAAGTACCGCCCATGCTGTCAAATTTCACAACACAGTCATCCACGGCCGTGATATCTGTATAAAAGGTCCATTTTGTTGAATTTATCTGACCGTCAAATCCTGCCTCTAATACCGTGGCTTTATCTTGTGCCGGGATCGTTAAAATATGTGTCTCTGAATCAAAGCAGGCATGTCCTTCTTTCTCCAGAACTTTAATAAAAGCAGGCGAAATGACCTGATTCAAATCTACCGATTTGCTTCCATCCGAATTTACTATGAAATAACCATTCAAATCAATAATCAGGTTTCCTGTATGTTCAGGCACTACATGACAACCAATATACTTCGTCATGCCAGCAGATATATAAACGGTTTCCTGATTCTGTGAATGATATCCTCTTTCCAGATTGTCACATCCTCTGAAATCCAGAGTTTTTAATGGAGGATTATTGTCGTAAGTCACGGATGTCAAAGTTTTAATATCAGACACATCCAGGGAAGTCAATTGATTGTCGGAACAACTCAAAACCTCTAAAGCCGGCGTATTCAAGGAAAGAGTTTGCAGTTCATTATTATAGCACTCTATACTTCTCACCTTTGAACCATCCACACTCAGAGAAGTCAGTTTATTCCCCTGGCACTTCAAGAGCTCCAAGGCCGGGGCGTCAATACTCAAAGTCGTCAGCCCATTGTTGGTACAACTCAGGTTTTTAAGCGCCGGTAAAGAAATTTTCAATGACGATAACTGGGAATTATAAGCCATGTGTATCGTATCCATTTTATTCAAACCGATTAAATCTAAATTGGTTATCTTGGTGTTCGCAATATATATACTTGTCAGTTCGGTAAAATACTGAATTCCCTGCAATGAAGTTATTTTCGGATTATTAATACTAAGCCGATCTATTTTACTTATTTCCTCTGGAGTTAAGACACCGTCCTCACCATAAGATTTTTTCTCCAGTTCTGCCCGAAAAACTGCATCCGGAAAATTCGTTTCATCAATTTTAATTCCTACTGGCTGAGTTTCCTCTGTTTTTTCCTCTGTTGGAGTTTCTTCTTTTGAGTTCTCAGGCTGCTGCGCTTCTGATTCTTCTTTTACCTTTTCCTGTTTCGGAGTGGTTTCTGTCTCAGTTTCCGATTTTTCCGGTGCAGGACTTGGAGCAGTCTCTTCCGTTTTTGGGGATTCCAGATTCTGCCCTTCCTCACTTGATGTTTCTTGTTTTTGCGTATCCTGTTTTTGCGTCTCAGTTTCCGTTTTTACTTCTTTTTTTGTGTCTTCCCCAACTTTTGTTTCTGCCTGTGTTTCTTTTGTAGAAAGTTCTTGCTGTACCACTTCCGTATGAACCTGTGCGGCAGATACAGAAGTCGGAATTCCTGTCAAAATTGTTGTTGCCCCAATTACAATTGCAGAACTCGTTGCTGCTGCTTTCTTAAAATTCATAGGCACCTTCTCCTTTTTCTAATTTTTATAGAAAGATTATAACACCATATCCCTAAATAAGAAAGCAAAATGTCGGATAAATCGCTATTTTATGGTTGATATCCGGCAATTTAACCATATATGCGGTAAAGTAATTCACAAAATATGAAAGACCACAGTACACTATTCCGTTTGAACTGGTATTTCAATCTGCGTAATATAATCATCAAAAGTGTCAATGACAAGCTCATTGAGGCCTTTTTCATAAGCAAAGCCGGAAAATTGTAAATAATGCTGCTCTGCATAGGAAAGAATTTCTTCATATCGGGTTGGAATTTTACTCCAATCTCCTTTACAAAAAGCCCTTAGATATTTCCCCTTGGGCTGTATGTGAAGTCCCTGTTTATGCGTTGGTTCTGGTAATTCAATATACAAAAAGGAATAGTCATTGAGATTGCCATTGTATAGATTTTTGACGGATAACATAGCTCCATAGGAAGCGTCATGTAAACGATGTAATTGATACTTTTTCGTTTCATCTACGACCATTTCTATTTCCTTTTCAAATGATGTAACCGTTGTGGTAGGGACAGTTACGAAATAATGTGCTTTTGTCTTTTCAACAATTTCGAAGCCGGACATATCTAACGTGCGGATATGCGTCATATTTTGCTTTTTCTCATTCATAACGGCTCGGATAGCTTTAAGATGAGATATGGTGTTGTCCAGCTCTGTTATTTTATCAGTCAACAGACTTTCTAAAGAAAACGCACACCGGTTATTCAAAAAGTGTTGTATTTCTGAGATTGACACATTTAATTCCCGCAGCATAAGAATGGTTTCCAGTAGGGAACTCTGCTGATATGTATAATACCGATAGCCATTCGGTTTTATCACAGCAGGTTTTAATATGCCGACTTTATCATACCACATGAGCGTTTTTTTGTTGATTTCGTGCAGTTTTGCAAATTGTCCGATTGTAAATAATTTATTTGTATCAAAAAACATAGAAAATCCCCCTTGACTGTACTGTTACTGTACGGTTTATTATATGCCATGAGAAGTAGCAAAGCAAGAAATGGAGGAAACAAGCAAAAATGAATGAACAGATTATCCTAAGAGAGTATCAGAAAACAGACCATCAGGCGCTGGAAAATATAGTGCGGGAAGCATGGAAGTATGACCGCTTTTGTTCTCCTAAGACAGCGGCAAAAATGGCAAAAGTTTATTTGAGCAGTTGTCTCACCAATCAGACCTTTACAAAAGTTGCAGAAATAAACGGTGAGCCAGTTGGTATTATCATGGGGAAAGATATTGAAAACCATAAATGCCGGCTTTCTTTGCGTATGAAATGGCTAAAATCTATCGTTTCGCTTTACATATCCAAAGAGGGACGAGAAATCTCAAAAATATTTGCGGCTGTGCAAGGAATCGATAAAGCATTGCTTTCTGCCTGTAAAGAGAAGTACAAAGGTGAGCTGGCGTTCTTTGCAATCAGTGAAAAATGTCGTGGCAAAGGATTGGGAAAAAAATTATTTCAAACTGTTGTTGACTACATGAAGTCGCAAGATATTTCCAACTTTTACCTGTTCACAGATACCAGTTGCAATTATCCATTTTATGAACACATGGGATTGACAAGACGGTGTGAGAAAAAGCAAATCATAGACATAAAAGGCGAAAAAGGGGATATGACGTTCTTTATTTATGATTATCAGATAGGAGAAAAGAAAGTCCAGTAAGTAGCAATCAAGGAGCGACAGCCTCAAGTGTTGTCGCCCCTTATAATCACGTTTGTTTCTTTCTATTATTTATTCATATAATTCAATTTCTGAAATACAGGTATCCTGCCATCTGGAGCCCTCATACACGGATTTAATATACAGAGAAACAAAGGATGCGTCTACAGGTTCATCAAAAGAAAGGCAGAATTTTTTCTTTTCGTCGGAAAACTTCACATCTTTCTTCTGTGTTTCTCCCACCTGTATCGTCAATTCTTTCGGTCTGGAATTATAATCCCAGAGTTCATCACTCCGCCAGTTTCCCAGATACAAAACTATATACCGTATTTTGTGGTTTCCATCCAACGTCAGTTTGATTCCCTTTCCCTCGCCTGAACCGTCTTCATTTTCCTGCCAGGAAGAGGCTGTGTCTCCATCAATGGCGCTTTTAGCACTGTAATCGTAAGAATCCGACTGTTTTACGGAATTTTCTTCTGTGGATGTGGGCTGAATTTTCTTATACTTGGAAAAATCCACATCTTCTGCAGAAACCAACTTGAAATACTCTTCTTTTTTCGTCTCTTTCTTATCCTCAGCTGCTGCAGGTTCTTCTGATGCTTTTTGAGTGTTTTCTTCTGATGCTTCTTTCTGCTTTGTATTTTCTGTATTTGCCGCAGAATCCAACTGCTGATAATATTCTTTTTCCTGCTGCTCCATTTCTTTCATTTTACGCAGACTAAGGAAAATGCCCGCTGTCAGACACAAAAGCAAAAACAGAACCGCCAAAAGAATCCTGCGTCTTCTGGCTTTCTTGCCCTCCGGCGTCAGATTTCGCTTTTCCTTTTCGTCCTCTTCATCCTCTTCTTCATCGTCCTCTTCTGCAAAAAAGTTTTCTTCCTCTTCTTCATTGCTGACGGTTTCAGCAACAGATTCCAGTTCACTGTGAGCCTGGCTCTCCTCCAGAAGTGCCTTTTCCGGCAGCGTTTCCACGGTTTCCGCCTCCAGGACTTCCGGCGTTTCTGTCATAACTTCTGTATGCACTGTGGGTTCTTCCGGTTCAGCCATATCCTCCGTATTTTCCGGCGCCTCGTTTTCTGTCTCGGTTACCGGCTCTATAAACTTTTCGGAGCTCTCATTGCTGTCTGTTTCCACAGCCCCATCTTCCGTTTTTTCTTCAGGAGCTGCCGCCTCTGTTTCTTTTTTTTCTTTGCGTCTGCCCCAGAACCCCTTTTTGCCGCTCTCCGGCTTTTCTGCTGCTTCATCCGAGTTTTCCGCAGATGTTTCCTCTTTTTTTAAGGCTTGCTCCGGCTGCTTTTTTTGCTCCTGAGATTTTCCTTCTTTTTCCCCTTTCAGAATCTGTTCCAGTTCCTCGTCCGATTTATAATAGGCCCAGACATCCGCCTCATCCATATATTCCGGAAATACGGCCTGTCCGCACCGGTCACAGTATAAATCCGCATCTGAAAGTTCTTTCCCGCATCTTTCACACTTCATAATGGTCCTTTCCCGGAAACCTTATTTCCAGTAATCTCTTTCATTGTCAATCATGTACAGTAATGCATTACAGATACATGCCGCAATGTTGCTGCCTCCCTTTCTGCCTCTGGCCACAATATAAGGAACCTCTGTATCCATAATCATTTCTTTTGATTGTACCACATTTACGAAGCCTACAGGAACCCCTATAATCAAATATGGAGAAATTTTTTTCTCTTCTATCAGTTCATATAGCCGAACCAATGCTGTAGGTGCGTTTCCAATGGCGAAAATCAACGGTTTTCCCATAGAAGCTGCTTTATCCATACTGGCAGTGGCTCTGGTGCTTCCCTGTTCTTTTGCCTGTTTTGCCACATCTTCATCCGACATAAAACAATATACTTCTCCGCCATATTTTGCCAGTGCTTTTTTATTGATACCGGCTTTTGCCATCTGGGTATCCGTTACAATACATGCTCCGTTTTTAATCGCCTCAAGGGCTTTTTCCACCGCATTTTCAGAAAAGCACAAGTTCTCTGCATAATCAAAATCTGCACTGGTGTGGATACATCTTTTTACAATCAATTCGGTTTCGGGAGTCAGCTTTTTCTCTCCCAGTTCTTCTGTAATAATTTCAAAACTTCTGGTTTCGATTTCTTTTGGTTTTACATTTTCCAGTTGCACTTTCATACTTGTCCGCCTTTCAAATTCCCTGTTCCAGAATCTCATATATTTTCTTCATATCCAAATGTTTCCGAAGTCCGTCTGCCAGTTTATCATACTGGGTTTCCTTAAACTGTGCAAAGTCCACGCTGGTCATCTGGGAAACATCCATTCCCTTGGCCTCCCCTAAGGCTTCCACAATTTTTTTCGCTACTTCTTCCTTATCAAAAATTCCATGCACATAAGAACCGTACACATTGCTGCAGGCCGCCCCGTCTGTTTTCGATTCCATTTTCACAGTATCTGTGATTTCTGTGAAAGGTTCTGCTCCTTCTGAAAGTATACTTTCTCCCATATGAATTTCGTATCCTTCCAGTTCCGTTCCCGTCAGAGTGTGGAGAATTCCCTTTACCTGTGGGAAACGGCCCTGCACTCTGGTTCTGGTCTTGGAGTCTCTGAAAATAGTATGCATAGGCAGAAGTCCCATACCTTTGATTTCGCCTCCGGCTTCTACATGGTCGGGGTCGGATAGAGACTCTCCCAACATCTGATATCCACCGCAAACACCGAAAATCACCTTGCCTTCCGCCGCTTTTTTCAGTACAGCTGCCTCCAGTCCGTTCTGACGCATCCAGAGTAAATCTTCCATGGTATTTTTCGTTCCGGGAAGAATAATCATGTCTGGATTTTTCAGTTCCTTTGCATGTTTGATATAGCGCACAGAGACGCCGGGGATTACCTCCAGGGCATTAAAATCCGTAAAATTAGAGATTCTCGGCACGCGTATCACTGCAATGTCAATAAGGTCCACTTCCTGGTTTCCTCCAAAACGCTCTGTCAGGCTGTCTTCATCCTCCACTTCCAGTTCCATATAAGGAGCCACGCCCACCACAGGAATTCCGGTTTTCTCCTCCAGAGCTGCCACACCGGGGTCTAAAATCGTTTTATCCCCGCGGAACTTGTTAATAATCATGCCTTTGACCATCTGCTGCTCGTCTTCCTCCAGCAGAAAAATAGTTCCCATAAGCTGTGCAAAAACACCGCCTCTGTCAATATCTCCTACCAAAAGAACCGGGGCTTTGGCCTGTCTGGCCATTCCCATATTTACAATATCTTCCTGTTTTAAATTGATTTCTGCCGGACTGCCCGCACCTTCAATAACAATAATATCATACTCTTCTTCCAGCTTATGATAAGCCTCCATTACCTTTGGCAGAAGCTGTTTTTTGTAAGCAAAATAGTCTCTGGCGCTCATGGTTCCCAGAACTTCCCCATTGACAATTACCTGGCTTCCAATGTCATTGGTTGGCTTTAAAAGAATGGGATTCATGAGCACAGAGGGTTTGATTTTTGCAGCCTCTGCCTGCATAACCTGCGCCCTTCCCATCTCTAAACCCTCCTCTGTAATGAAGGAATTAAGTGCCATATTCTGGGATTTAAAAGGTGCTACTTTATACCCGTCCTGTTTAAAAATTCTGCAGAGTCCCGCAGCCAGCAGGCTCTTCCCCGCATTGGACATTGTGCCCTGTATCATAATTGCTTTTGCCATAATCCCTCTTCCTTTCCACTTTGTCGCTGTATTGCATCTAACGCATCCAGCAGCTTTTTGTTTTCTTCTTTTGTCCGGACTGCAACCCGGTAGTATCCTTCCCCAAGTCCCACATAGTTGCTGCAGTCCCGAATAGAAATACCCTGTTTTAAGCCGTCTTCTCTTAAGTTTTCCGGTCCCTGAAAGAAAATATAATTTGCCTTTGAACCGTAAATACGAAGTCCTCTGGCCTTTAACCCTTTTAATAAAATCTCTTTTTCTATCTGAATTTTTTTTAGTGTTTCCTCTGCATAATCCTTTTCTTTTAAGGCTGCTTCGCCTGCTGCCTGTGCCACAACAGACACATTCCAGGGCTGCATGACGCGGTGCATATGTTCCAGGACTTCTGTGTTACTGCAAAATCCGTATCCCAGTCTGAGGCCAGCCATGGCATATTTTTTTGTAAAGGCCTTCACGAGAAACAGGTTGGAATATTCATCTAAAAACGGCTTCATCGTATAGTTTTCCGGTTGCTCTGTGAAATCCACAAAACACTCGTCCAATACCAGAAATGTGCCGCACTGCCTGCACTTTTCTGCAATCTTTTTTATATAATCCAAATCCTTTAAAACTCCTGTAGGATTATTGGGATTGCAGAAGAAAACCATATCTGTGTCTTCGGTAATCTTTTCTATAAAGTCCTGCCCCGGTACAAATTCTTCTTCTTCCCGCAGAAAGAAATGGCGAATTTCACACCCGGACGCCTGTAACGCCTGCTCGTATTCTGCGAAAGAAGGCGCTGGCAAAAGGGCCTTTTTCGGCTTTAATGCCAGTACCAGTCCGAAAATCAAATCCGCAGCTCCGTTGCCGCAGATAATCTGCTCCATAGGTACCTGTTCTTCCAAAGACAGAGCCTTTCGCAGCGCGGTGCACTCTACATCCGGATAACAATCTGCTTTTTCTACGGCTTCTTTTGCCGCCTTTTTAACGCCCTCCGGCATTCCATACGGATTACAGTTTGCCGAAAAATCCAGCATATGGGGATACCGGTATACATCTCCCCCGTGAATATGTAAATTTGCCATAATGTTCTCCTTTAAAGCAGTCCCCAAATTCCCACTGCCAGCAAACGCAAAGCAGCAAACACGAAGGTTCCCAGTCCGGCGCTTACATACAGCAGACGGTTGGCGCGCGGAATATCTTCACATTCTACGGCACGCAGAGGGTCTCCAATGGTGGGTTTTTCGTAAAGTTTTCCGAAATAGTATGCGTTTCCCGCAAGCTGAATATCCAGTGCACCTGCCATAACAGCTTCCGTCTGGGCAGAGTTTGGACTGGCATGGTTATAACGGTCTCTCTGAAAAATTTTTTTTGCATTTTTCCCGTCCATACCTGTAATATAAGCCCCTGCAATCATCAGCCAGGCTGAGATTCTGGCCGGAATATAATTAGCAATATCATCCAGCTTTGCCGCATATCTGCCAAAATACAAATATTTTTCATTTTTGTATCCCACCATAGAATCCATGGTATTAATTCCCTTGTACAGAAACATCAGAGCCGGACCTCCCACTGCCATATAGAACAGAGGTGCAATAATGCCGTCTGAGGTATTTTCTGCAATGGTTTCTACAGTGGCTTTTGTCACGCCCTCTTCCGTAAGTTCTGCCGTATCTCTTCCTACAATCATGGAAACTGCGTATCTGGCTTTCGGTAAATCTTTCTTTTTCAGTTCCCTGTATACCCGCATACTCTCGTCCCTCAAAGACTTTGTGGCAAGAAGCTGATAACAGAAAAAAGTTTCCGCCAAAAAGCCCAGAACCACATGGATTTTATATGCGGCACATAAAAGCAAAAGCGGTATCAGACCACTGCCCGCACAAATCAGCATTACCAGTACCAGCCCGGCTTTTTGTTCCCCCTGTTTTGTGGCAGGAAATACTTTCCGCAGCCATTTTTCCAGAAGAGAAATACTGTTTCCGATGATACGCACGGGATGGTAAAGCCACCTGGGGTCTCCCAGCAGCAAATCTATTAAAAAGCCCAAAATCAGGGCCGCTGCAGTCCACTTAATCATTGCCAAAAGTTCCTTTCTTCACCAGGCTGACTGCCTGTTCTTTCTTCCATACTTCTTCCTCAATCGTCAATTCATAGTACTCGCCGTTTCCAATCTGCCACTGAAAATATGCTCCCTTTGGAGAAGCAAAAGCACAGAGAATACTCATGATGGTTCCTCCATGCACAACCATGGCAGCCTGCTGAATCCCTCTTTGCAGGGCCTGCTCCACACACCGGGCGAATCCTCTGGAGCAGCGTTTTTTAAAGCTTTCCTGCGACTCTCCTTTTGGAAAAGGCAGAGTCCCGTTACTGTCTATCCAGGCCTGATACTCCGGACAGTCAGACAGTTCTTCGTAGGATTTATTTTCAAATAATCCAAAGTCACATTCTTTTAAAAAGGCATTGCTTTCCATGGAAATTCCCGGATAAATGCACTGTGCAGTCTCCATGCAGCGTTTCATAGGACTTACATACACCAGCTCTGCTTTGGGATATTTCCTCTTTTGAAGAGACTCTCTTCCTTCCCGGCACAAAGGCTCATCTGTCCTTGACCCGATGTATCTTCCTTTGGTGTTTCCATAAGTTTTTCCATGACGTATCAGTATGATTTTAAGCATTTTTTATCACCATTCCCATACCGCAGACAACCCGGATAACCATCTGACTTTCTGCAGCTATTTTTGTACAGATTCTCCCGGTTGTTTCTCTGTAAGTCCGGTCAAAAGCCTCCATGGGAACTACCCCGTATCCCAGTTCATTGGAGATAAGAATCAGTTCAGGATTTTCCTGTAAAAGCCTTTCGGTAATCCCGTCAAAATCCCATCCCAGCTTCAGCCCTTTCTGAATCCATTCATGAAAATGGTAAAGACAGGGAACACGGAAAAGTTCTTCAAAATCAGCTTCTTTTCCATCTCTCATCTGGTCTTCCTGAAGAGAAAACTGCTGTTTTGCGTATTCTTTTTTTCCCTGAAATGCACCGCCTATGATTAATTTCATCCTCGTATCCTTTCCTTTTTCTCTATAAAAATCTGCTGATAATTTCTCCCGCAACGCAGAAGAATGCCATAACCAGCTCACTCATCTGCATATGAAAACCCGCCAAATCTCCTGTAATGCCGCCGAACTCTTTCATAGACATTTTGTAGTAATACAGATATTCCAAAGCAGCTCCAAGAACCGCGCAGCCTCCAATGAGAGGGTCATAAGCCAGCATTGAGACAACGCAGAGAATTCCGTAAATCGCACATACCATTTTCACACATTGTTTCTGTGCTCCATCGGAAAAAGCGGCTGCCAGCCCTGTGTTTTTTGCCATGGGAAATGCGGCTATGGAAAAGCCTCCCAAGGCTCTGGAAAGTACAAAGCCAATGCAGACCACCGGCAGACTTTTCAGCGTTATTTCACTGTACACACCCAGGTATAAAAGGAAATACACCACTGCTGTAATAATAGCAAATGCGCCTGCATGGGAGTCCTTCAAAATTTCCAGTTTTCGTTCTCTGGGCTGATAAGAATGAAGAGCGTCTGAGGTATCCAAAAGCCCATCCAGATGGATTCCCCCACTTACCGCTACCGGTATCAGAACCAGAACAGCCGCATAAAAAACATGGCTGCTGACAAGAACTTTCCCAAAGTACCCCCACAGCCAGGTAAGTCCCCCGATAATCACGCCAATCAGAGGAAAAAAGCACATAATGTAGCGCATATTTTCTTTTGTCCATTCACTTTTCGGCATGGGTATTTTGGAATACATCGAAAACGCAATCTTAAAACTGTTCCACAATCGTCCCATTTATCTGTCCTTCTTTTCTGTAAATTTTTCTGCATTTCCCTTAAAAAACAGAGGAATTCCATAAACCACCTCAACGGCACAGTCCGCCATACCGACAATTTTTTGATTGATTTCCCCCAGATAGCTCTCGTATCTCTGTGTTTCTGTATCATAGGAAATGCCGTCTGAAAATATCTCATTTGTCACAATTACCAGCTGTTTTGCCTGGGTCTGCAGGCTGCGTACTCCCTCTAAAATTTCTTCCACGGTATGCTCTCCTGCCCCGTCTTTTTGAAACATTTCATTAGCCGTCAGGTTTGACATACATTCCAGAAGCACGCAGCTTTTGGGTGGAATTTTCAGATTTTTCAATCCGGTATAGCACTCTATGGTAGAGAACTTTTTTTCTGCCCGCATCTGGCGGTGGCGGGCAATTCGCTGGTGGCTTTCCTCATCAAAAGGAAACATGGTGGCAATGTAAATCCTTTCCAGGTCTCCAAAATCCGTAACTATTTTTTCGGCATAGGCAGATTTCCCGCTGCCGCTGCCTCCTGTAATGACTGTAATCATATACTGTGCTCCATCAATCTAAAGGATTGTAGGCCTCCATACCCCAGCCGCTGAAATCACTCATGCCATTGTACACAGCCAGTCCCGTATCCAGAAGGGGGAAGAGATTCAAAGCTCCGGTGCCTTCGCCCAGACACATATCGCAGTGCAGAGGTGCTTCCTTTCCAAGAGCTTCCAAAAGCAGGGAGCCTGCCGGTTCTTTGGATACATGGGAAGCCAGCATATATTCTTTTGCAAGAGGACAGATTGCTGCCGCTGCCAACGCTGCGGTAGCTGAAATTACACCGTCAATGATCACCGGCATCTGTAAGGCTGCACCGCCTAAAAACAGACCTGCAATGGCCGCAATATCAAAGCCGCCTACCTTTGACAGTACATCTAAGGCATCCTCTTTATCCGGCTTATGCAGGGCAATGGCGTCCTTGATAACCTGGATTTTTTTATGAAATCCCTGTGTGGAAAGTCCTGCGCCGCGTCCGGTCATAGTTTCCACCGGAAGGTCCAAAAGCACAGACGCAACAGCGCTGCTGGTGGTTGTATTTCCAATTCCCATCTCTCCTGTGGCAATGATATCATAACCTTTTTCTTTCATCATTTCCGCAATTTCGATACCTGTTTCCACAGCCTGGACAGCCTGTTCTCTGGTCATAGCAGGCTCTTTTGCCATATTTTTTGTGCCGTATGCGATTTTGCGGTTCAGGATACTAACCTCTGAAGCCACTCCCACATCTACAGGAAAAATATCACAGCCTACACTTTTACACATAATGCTGGAGGCCGCCTTTGTCTGAAGAAAATTCTCTGCCACCAGAGCTGTAATCTCCTGTCCGGTCTGGGTAACACCTTCCTCTACCACACCGTTATCTGCACACATGGGAACCAGCACTCTTCTGGGTTTCTGCACATCCGGGCTGCCTGTAATACCGGCAATCTGTACTACCATATCTTCCAGCTTTCCAAGACTGTGAAGGGGATGTGCAATGCTGTCCCAACGCTTTTGGGTATACGCTATAGCCTCTTGATTCAACGGCTTAATTTTTTCGATAGTCTCCTGTAAATTCATTTTATAAACCTTCTTTCTTATGTTTTCTGTAGGCTCTGCAGCAATCCGTAAAAGCCATAGGAAGCCGGGGATTTCCGTAATAATAAAAGTGGGGAAAGCCTGCCAGCATAGTATCTGTAACATGCAGGCAGTCCCAGCCTCTGCTGCTCTCCGGTTTTGCAGCATAACAGTCTGTACCGCAGTTTGTAGAATCAAAATAGTGAAATTCATGGGCCGGGCAGCTGCCTGTATCGGCTCCGAACAGCTTCCCGTTTTTGCTGTTCACCTGAATGTATCCGAAACGGGATAACCGGGGGGTGCGATAGGACTTTCCGGTTATGTGCCCAATACCCTTACAGAAATTTCCTTCCATATCTTCAAAAGTATCGTGTAGATACATAAAGCCTCCGCACTCTGCCAAAAGAGGCAGTCCCTGCTGCAGTTTTTTCCGGATTTCCAGCCGTAAAGTTTCGTTTTCTTCCAGTTTCTTTCCAAAAAGCTCCGGATAGCCGCCGCAGAGCAGCAGCCCGTCCAAATCATTTGGAAGATGCTCCTCATGCAAAGGAGAAAAATAACAGATTTTTGCTCCCATTTTTTCCAGAATCCGAAGATTGTCGGCATATAAAAAGCAGAACGCCTCATCTTTGGAAACCCCGATACACACCGGAGATTTCTCTTGTTTCATATTGGATGTTATTAAAAAATCCGGCGTTCTCACTTCCAAATCCGGGGCTGATTTCCCCAGTCGAAGCAGCCCGTCAAGTTCTACAGTATCTTCCAGAACAGCGGCAAGACGGTTCAGTTTTTCCCGAAGTTCCCCTATCTCATCCGGCAATACCAATCCCAAATGACGGCTCTTTAAATCACATTCTTCCACTGGGGGAATATAGCCGTACACCGAAATAGAAAGTTGGTCTTCTATGAGTTTTTTCACTCTGGGATACAGCATGGGGGACATCTGATTTAAAAGAACACCTTCTATCCCACTGTCCTTCTGATATTTTACAAACCCTTCGATATACGGCAGAATAGAAACACTCATGCCTTTGCAATTTACCAGTAATACGACAGGGGTCTTTGTCACCTTTGCCAAATCATAAGCGCTGGCTTTTGTGGTTGTGCCTCCCACTCCATCATAATATCCCATGACCCCTTCCATTACAGAAATCTCACATCCTCTGCTGTTTTCCTCCAGCAGATAGCGGGTGGTTTCCTCCTCTGTAAAAAAAGTATCCAGATTCGCTGAGGCAGTTCCTATCACTTTGGCATGGAACATGGGGTCAATATAATCCGGGCCGCACTTAAAAGAGGCCACAGAAAGCCCTCTGTTCTTAAAAGCCTGAAGAATTCCGCAGGTTACCAGTGTTTTTCCGCTGCCGCTGGCCCCTGCAGTGATTAAAAAACGAGGTATGTTCTTCATAAACGTTTCCTCTCTTATTCTGAAGCGCCAATTCCGGTACAGGAAATAATATAAATAGGATTTTCTCCCATCATCATATGGTAGCTGGCCACACTTTTTGCCTTGCTTGCCGCAATCTGTACAATCTCTGTATCCGTAAGCGGCAGCTCCTTTAAGCACTGTAAGGCTTCGGAAAGTGTCTCCAGTGCAATGCAGTTTATGACAATCCGCACACAAGGATTTTTTTTCAGAAGCAGACGGATAATCTCCTTCATATTTCCCGAAGAACCGCCGATAAACGCATGGGTACAAGGTTCCAAATCTTCCATGGCTTCCGGGGCCAGACCTTCTATAATTTCCAGATTTCCCACACCGAATTTTGCTTTGTTTTTCTTTAAAACCTCTACGGCAAGAGGTTTCTTTTCTATGGCGTAGACCTTTCCCGAAAAGGCCCGCACCGCCATTTCTATAGACACCGAACCAGTTCCTGCACCTATGTCATAGCAGACAGAATCTTCATATAAGCGCAGCTTGGAAAGCGATACAGTACGCACTTCTTCCTTTGTCATGGGAACCTTATCCCGCAAAAATGCACTGTCTGAAATGCCATGGGTAACAGGAAGTTTTTCATAATCGGAATTTTCCACATAGACTACGCTCAGAGAATCTGCTTCATATCCCAGGAAATCCTCCGGCCCTCCCTGTCTGATTTTTTCATCCTCATAGGACAGTCTTTCTCCGGTGTACATACGGACATTTTTCAGCCCCGACGCTATTAGCTTTTCTGCCAGTTCGGCAATCCCATCTGAGGTTCCCAGAATGGAAAATACCTTTTTGTGACGGCGGATAAGCCCCACAAGTTCTGTATGTTTTCCATGGACACTGGTAAGTATAGTATCGTCCCAGGTCTTTTGGATACGGCTCATGAAGTATACCGGAGAAGAAATTCCGCATATCACTTTTACCTGATTTCCCAACACCTGCAGAAGCTTTCTGGCGCCGCTGTAGAATCCGGTGTCTCCGGATAAGACAATGGCAATCTTCTCGTATTCGGGATGAAGACGGATATAATTTCCAATCTTTTCACTGTCATATTCCACATACACATCCTGTCCTCTTCCGACACAGGACTGCACCATACGTCTGGCTCCAATCAGCAAATCCGCTCCCCGGACAGCCTCTGCAGCTTCTCTGGTACGGCTTTTTTCACTTCCCATTCCAATCCCAACCAGAGTAATTTCTGCCTGAGAGGAAAGCGAAAATCTCTCACACAGCAGCCTTTTACACTGTATAAGAGAAATCCCTTCTTCTTTTAATGGTCTGCCAATCATCACCGGTATACAGCCGCAGCTTCTGGCAGCCTCTATCTTTTCCTGAAAGCCTCCGGTGCTGCCCGACATCTTCGTTACCAGATATTTACAGTCCAGCTGCCGAAGCATAGCTGCATTTAATTCCATAGAAAACGGTCCCTGCATACAGATAAGATTCCTGCCCTCAAAGCCTAGTGCTGCACACTGCTGCGCTACATTGGGAAGGGATAAAACCCGCAGAAATACCCGCTTTTTATAATCTGAAAGCGCCGTATATTTCTCCGCCTCTTTACTTCCTGTTGTCACCAGAATATTCCCTTTTGTATGTTCCAGAAGTGTAACGGCTTCCTCTACACTGCCCGCATAAAGGCTTTCTGTTTCCATGTTCTCTGCAGTATTTTCTCTTAGCACTCTCACATAAGGAGAGCCTGTTTGTTCACAGGCTTTTCTTATATTTTCTGTCACTTCTGCGGCATAGGGATGGGTGGCATCCAATACCAAAGGACTGCCCTTTTCCCTCATCAGCGATTCCATCTCCGGCTCTGAAAGGCGGTTATGGGAAACATCTAATGTATCGGAAGCGGGCAAAAGCTGCTCTCCATACTCCGTGGCTACGCAAATGAGCGCGGAAATCTTTCTTCGATTCAGAAATTCTGCTATCTGCCGGCCTTCTGTTGTCCCGGCAAAAATAATGACTTTACACATTTTTGTAGCCTCTCGGTGTTACCATTTTTCCATTGATTTCTTTTGTCTGGGAGTTTCCTACAAACACCGTGGTAAACATATCCACTCCGGTATTTTTCAGCTCTTCCAGTGTCATGACCTGCATACTTTCCCCTTCCCGTCCAATGTTTCCTACAATTCCGCAAACAGTATCGGGAGACTTATACTTCATCATTAATGTACAGGCTTTTTCCAGATAATCGTGCCGTTTTTTGCTGGAAGGATTGTACAGGCAAATCACAAAATCCGCCTGGGATGCTCCCAGCAGACGGGCCTCAATTTTCTCCCATGGAGTGAGCAAATCGCTTAAACTAATCAGGCAGAAATCATGAATCAGCGGCGCTCCAAGAACAGCCGCTCCCCCTGTAGCTGCAGTGACACCCGGAATAATTTCCAGTTCTACCTCCGGATATTTGACTCCCACTTCGTACATCAGACCGGACATGCCGTACACACCTGCATCTCCGCTGCAAATCATGGAAACCGTCTTTCCTTTCATGGCTTCTTCAAAGGCCAGAACACAGCGGTCTACCTCTTTTTTCATCGGTGTTGTCATAAATTCTTTTCCCGGAAAATGGTTTCTTACCAAGTCTACATACACGGTATATCCAATAATCACATCACTTTTCTGCAAAGCCTGTGAGGCTTCAATAGTCATTTTTTCATAGGCACCGGGCCCGATACCTACCACATATAATTTATTCAAAATTCACACTCCATTTCTTCATCGCAAGGGCTACAGTCACGCCGTCCTGTGCATATTTTCTCTGTATCAGTCTTCCTTTTCCCTCTCTGCTGCTGCCAAGAAGAGCCGCTCTTTCACACACATTATCCACACCTGTTGTCTCTTTTACAAAATCAGACTGGGCATATGTGCCTTCTACTTCCTGTAGTTCCTCGGCCGTGTAGGTAATAAAAGGAAGGTTTCGTTCCTGACAGTATTCCAAAATCCCCTGTTCTTCTTTCTTTAAATCAATGCTGGTTACCTGTTCCATAGCCACAGAAGGAATCAGCAGTTCGTCACAGGCTCTGCGGATTACATTTTCCACTGTTCCCTTTGGGGTTTCCTTTTTACAGCCTACTCCTGTGGTAACCACCCTGGGTATCAAATAAAGAGTGTGTACAAAAGGATGTTCCAAATAGCCAGAGGTAACGCAAATACCAAGCTCCGGCTTTTCTTCTTCCTCTTCTCCACACAGCTTCAGCTCTGCAGGAAGTTCCCCAATCCACGGAAAGTCACTGGCAAATCCCACCTGTTTTCCGGCCAGTACAGCGGCAGAAATTTCTTTTGCCAGCACCATATCTGAGATATAGCAACCATTCTTTTTTGCAAAGATATCCACTGCAAATTTATCATTTAAGTCCGTAGCCGTTGTGACTACCGGCTGGGCATGCACAATCTCACCAACCTCTTCTGCCAGTTCATTGGCTCCTCCCAGATGCCCGGACAAAAGGGAAATGGAAAAACGTCCCTGTTCGTCTACCACCACCACAGCCGGATCCATCTTTTTACTTTTTACAAAAGGAGCAATGCTGCGCACAGCTATGCCGCAGGCCCCCACAAACACAATGGCATCACTGTCCTGAAAACGCTGTCCGGTCCACTCGTGGATGGATTCATCCACCGGTTTTGCAAACTGTTTTACGTTTCTGAAATCTCTGGATTCTTCATCCAGCTGGGACTCATCCAGCACCTTTTTAGTATACTTGCTTTTCGTATAAGATGTCACTTCATAAGAACGTTCTTTTAATACCCAGTACAGCATTTCACTCAGCCGGTATCCGGACTGGCTGAAGCTGATAATTGATATTTTCATAATCTACCTCCATAGTTCTTGGGCAAGATTTTGTGTCTTATAACGGGGAATTTCCTTCTCTGAATTCTGTAGTAAATTCCGGGTCATACAGCTTGGAACGGTCATAAGAATGATGGGCCACCACATCGCCGATAATCATAAGAGCCGTCTTCGTAATATGATTTTCCCTGGCTGTCTGCGCAAGGGTGTCCACCGTGCACACGAAAGATTTTTCATCCTCCCAGGTGGCTTTATAGACAATAGCAGCCGGTGTATCCGGACGGTATCCTCCCTCTATCAGTCTCCTGGAGAGTTCTTCCAGCATACCCGTACTTAAAAATACAACCATGGTAGCCTGATGAGCAGCAAAGGATTCGATGCTCTCTTTTGGCGGTACCGGCGTCCTTCCAGCCATTCTTGTAATGATAACGCTCTGAGATACATTGGGAAGTGTATATTCCAAATCCAGGGCAGAAGCCGCACCGCAGAAAGAACTGACTCCCGGACAGTAATCATAGGAAATTCCTTTTTCATCCAAAACATCCATCTGCTCCCGAATAGCCCCGTAAAGACAGGGGTCTCCTGTGTGAAGACGCACAGTCATTTTCTCCTCTTTTTCTGCCTGAAACATAACCTCCAGCACTTCTTCCAGCGTCATTTTCGCGCTGTTATAAATTGCACAGCCCTCTTTTGCGTATTCCAAAAGCTGAGGATTTACCAGAGAACCGGCGTAAATGACCACATCTGCTTCCTCCAGAAATTTCTTTCCTCTAAGTGTAATCAAATCTGCAGCTCCACTTCCTGCACCCACAAAATGTATCATGTTTTCACCCCTTTTCCTTCACAATAATCAGTGAATAATAACCTGCCGCATCGGGTATTTCCTCTGCAGTCTCATATATTTTTTCTGTTTCCATTCCGCAGTTTTCAATCATAACCGCAGACTGTCCGCTGTTTAAAATACTCTCTTTTACCTGTTTTAATTTTCTGCCTGTTTTCATCAGAACTTTGGTTCCCGGAAGGGCCAGAATCTCATTCATTTCATCTGCTTTATAAGTAGCCGGAATCACATGAAGCGGCTCTGCCATTTCTACAAGACTCCTGTTTAATCTGGCTGCTACTGCGCAAAAAGAAGTGATTCCGCTGACAATTTCCACCTCATATCCCCGGCTTAGAATCCGTTTATGGACGTACATATAGGTGGAATAAACCGTAGGATCTCCCAGCGTCAGAAATGCAACCTGTTTTCCCTCTTTTAAGCAGGCTTCTATGTCATCAGCTGCTTTCTCATGGTTTGCTTCCAATACAGCTTTATCCTTTGTCATAGGCATAGCTATGGGAATCAACGGTTTGCTGTCCAGTTCTTTATATACACCTTTTACAATCTGATAAGCCACGCTTTCCTGCACCTCATTTCCGGGAACAGCAATGACGTCACTTTCCTGTATTATCCGCAGAGCCTTTATGGTTAATAATTCCGGGTCTCCGGGTCCTACGCCCAGTCCCAATAATTTTCCATTCATGTTTTTTTCTCCTTTTCTTCTGTCTTTTCTGTATAGCAGGGATACTGCCGCCGCAGCAGTTCAGCCAGAGTTTTGGCTTCTTTTGTCTCTCCCAGATATCCGAATTCATTGGAAAACAATACCGCTTCTGTCTGCAGTCTTCCATAGGTTCTATGATTCAGATAATAGCTGATTCGATCCATCAACTCTCCCATAACCGGCTCTAAAAGCCCTTCTTTTTGTATCACGGTAAGTCCTTCATCTGTGGTAATGGTATTCAGAATTTCTCTGGCTCCTTCCATGGAAATTCCGGCCCTTAGGGCGTTGGCGGCCAGTATTTCGGCTCTGCCATCCGCACAGCGGGAATGGGTATTCATAATTCCTGCTGCTACCTTCACAAACTTTCCGATATGAGAGATAAAAAGAATCCCTTTTACCCCCATATCCACAGCCATATCCAGAGTTTCTCCCACATAATTGCTGCATTTCATATTCTCTGAAAAAGGCAGATTCATATGTTCTTTTATGTATGCTACACCATAATTTCCCGGGGTCACTAAAAGATATTCGGCTCCGTTTTCTACCTTTTGCCGCATCTCCACTTCAATGCTTTTGATAAGGGCTGCTTCACTCATAGGTTCAACAATTCCAGAAGTTCCAAGTATAGAAATCCCCCCTTCAATCCCAAGCCGGGGATTAAAGGTTCTGGCAGCGGTCTGTTCTCCTTTTGGCACACTGATGGTTACCAGAAGACCGCCTTCGTAGTCTGCCTGGCTGCAGATTTCTTCCAAAGCCCTCTGTATCATGGCACGGGGAACTTTATTGATTGCTGCACTGCCTACTGGCTGTTCCAATCCTTTTTTCGTCACTCTTCCCACGCCAACGCCGCCGTCGATGATAATTTCTTTCCCGGAAATTTTCTCTACTTTGGCAAAAATTTTCAGCCCGTGGGTCACATCCGGGTCATCTCCTGCGTCTTTTTCTACAGCACAGGAAACCCAGTTTTCTCCCCTGGTAATATCCAGAATCTTCAGGGATAGAAGAATTCCTTTGGGCGTCATCAGGCTTTCTGTTTCTTTGTATTTGTTTAAAAGAAGCATAAACGCCGCTGCCTTTGCAGCCCCTGCTGCGCAGGAGCCGGTGGTATAGCCATAGCGCATTTTTTTATTGTTTTTAATACTGTAGTACCCTTCCAGTCCCGTGGTTCCTGTCATAGTTTCCTCACTTCATTCCTGCCGAAAAAAACCGCTGTCCTGTCAAGACAACGGCTTTTTCTATTCATTATTCCTGGAAGTATCCGGTTGCCGCAGAATGCTTCCACTCCTTGAACATTTCATGTATCTGGCTTTACAGTAACGGACTTGCACAGGAAATTCTCCTGTTTCCATGGAAATGTTCAGCTTTTTTTCTATTTATAACCGTATTCATTATATAATTTTCTACAATAAAAGTCAACGCAAACCATTATCTTTCTACCCAAAATCCACGTTCTCCTCCTGCGGCCTCTATCAGTTTCCTGGTACCGGTTTCGGCCAGTACCGGCACACTTTCCGGATGTGTCCAGTTTGCAATCTGGTCATCAAAAAGAATGTTTGCGGAAGCCGGAAATTCCTCATCCCCATCCCAGAATATATAAGTCAGAGAAATTTTAGGGAAAGCCTGCAGCGTAAAGCTGACATCCCCAAACCGCTCCTGTTTTCCTTTTATGCTTAATCCCGCCCGAAGCAGTTCTTTCGTCTTTCCCGAAAAGTTTCGTACAAGAGGCAGCAGAGCTGATTTTTGGTAGGCTTTTTCAAAAACGGCTGCTTCTTTAATTTCACGGAAAGGAACCTGTTTTGTACTTTCCCTGGCATCTTTTTTATGATAATGCAGGTGCTGCATGATGGTCAGCCTGTCCTCTACAGGCACTGCAGAACCGTCTGCTTTTCCAATATTTCCGTCTTTCAAGGTAATGGTACACAATTCTCCAAAGAAGGGAATATAGAGATACTCTCTGTCTGTTTTCAACCCCAGAAAGTCTGCTGTTTCCCTTGGATTGTCCTGCAAAAACCACTCCTGGTACTGTCGGAAAACTTTCTCATAATTGGAATCTGCCATAGCCTTTTCTCCTCCTCATAAAGTATATTTTTCTTTATTTTATCATATCTTAAAGGTTTATGAAAGCTGCTGCGGCACTAAAAAACGGAGCTTATCCAATGGATACGCCCCATTTTTCAGTGCTGCAGTTCTCTGTTTTTAAATGATAATACACACCAGTCCGCCTTTGCTGTCATTGACGATTTTCTGCATGGTGTCCTGGAGTTTTACCTGACTCTCATCTCCAATCTGCACCAGTTTTGTGTGAATCCCATCCTCCACCAGCTGTCCGATGGATTTGCCGAAAATGTTCGTCTGCCAGATACTTTCCTTTCGCTCATCACTGGCCTTAATATAAGAAATCAAATCTTTTGCCTGTTCTTCACTGCCCACAATCGGCGCAATTTCTGTTTCAATATTGGCGCGAATCATATGTATGGAAGGGCTGATGGATTTGATTTTAACCCCATACTTACTGCCCTGTTTAATAACAACGGGTTCTTCCAGTTTTATCTCTTCTTTGTCCGGAGTTACCACACCGTATCCCTTACCGCGAACCGAGGAAATAGCGCCTTTTACTTTGACGTATTCCTCTTTCATTTTTGCCAGTTCCTGCATGGTATGAATCAATTCATATTCATCAGAAATATCCACGCCTGTCATCTCGCTTAGAATCTCATAGTACCAGGTTTCATCCATTTCTACCCGTACACAGATTCTTCCGCTGGACAGGTCTGTCTTCTCCGGAATCATATTTCTGATATACTCAGAAGCAACCGCAAAATGGTCTTTGGACGCGTCCTTTACATACTTCATATGACTCATAAGTTCTTGAATAGACCCAAGAAGATTTTCCTTTAAATAATGGTCAGCGGGCAGCATTTCCACCCATTTTGGAACATAAAATTCCATCTGCACAATGGGGAATTCATAAAGAAGTTTTTCCATAATTCTGGACACATCTTCTTTTCTCAACTGTTCACAATTTACACTTACAACTCCGGCCTGATATTTCTTTTTCAGTTCCTCTGCCAGGGCTAATGTTTCTTCTTTATAAGGCTTCTGGGAATTTAAAATAATCAAAAACGGCTTGCCTGTTTTCTTTAGTTCTGACACAGTTTTCTCTTCTGCCGTGATATAACTTTCCCGGGGAATTTCCCCAAAAGAGCCGTCACAGGTAACCACCAGGCCAATGTTGGAATGTTCTTCGATGACTTTTCTGGTGCCTGTCTCTGCCGCCTGGTGAAAGGGGATTTCATAACTGTACCAGGGCGTTTTTACCATACGTTCCTTTCCGTCTTCCATGTTTCCTGCCGCATTGGGAACCAAAAATCCCACACAGTCTATCAACCGTATTTTCGCCTGAAATTCCTCTCCCATTTGGATTGCTGCTGCTTCTTTTGGAATAAATTTAGGTTCTACGGTGGTAATCAGTTTACCGGAACCGCTTAGCGGAAGCTGGTCACGAATTTCATTTCTCAGGTTTTCCTCCATATTGGGAAGTGCAGCCAGTTCCATAAATCTTCGCACAAATGTGGATTTCCCCGTGCGCACCGGACCCACAACACCTATGTAAATTTCTCCGTTTGTACGAGCCTGTATATCCTTGTAAATATTATATGTATCCATAAAATACCCCTTTCATCGTATTGCTAGATTATATGACAGACCTTTCAAAAAAATTCCTCCCAATTTCACGAACATTTGTTCTTGACATTTTTTATATACCTGTTATAATAAAATCAGAATATATGTTCGATTCTATTTTATCATTTTTACAAAGAGGTGTTTACATGAAAGTGAATTTTTCTCTTTCCCTAGAAGAAAAACTGCAGATTTTATCAGATGCTGCCAAATATGATGTTGCCTGTACTTCCAGTGGTTCTGACCGGAGAGGGAAAAAAGGCAGTCTGGGGAACTCCTGTGCTGCAGGTATCTGTCACAGCTTTGCCGCAGACGGAAGGTGTATTTCTCTTTTGAAAGTCCTGCTCTCTAATGAGTGCGTCTATGACTGTAAATACTGTCTGAACCGCCGCTCCAACGATAAGGTGCGCACCACCTTTACCCCGGAGGAACTCTGCAGTATCACCATGGAATTTTACAAAAGAAATTATATTGAAGGACTGTTTCTGAGTTCCGGAGTCATCAAAAACCCTACCCATACCATGGAACTGATCTATCAGACTTTGTACCTTCTGCGTACAAAATACCATTTCAGGGGCTATATCCATGCCAAGGCTGTTCCTGGCGCGTCTCCGGAAATTATTGAGCAGACCGGATATCTGGCCGACCGTATGAGTATCAATATGGAACTCCCTACGGAGAAAAGCCTGCACACCCTGGCCCCCGGAAAAACACAGCAGTCCATTGTAAAACCTATGGCCCAGATACAGGGGAAAATTATAGATTACCGGCTTTCCCTGGGCAAAACTGCTTCTATGGAGCGCTTTGGACAAAACCAGTATCTCTCCAGTACAATTTTTACGGATACTGCCAGTACTTTGTCCGGTGCTTCCTCCTTGGCTCTGGAAAAAACTGCTTTTACACCCCGGATACAGAATTCCCGTTCTCTGTCAGTCCCTATAGATAAGCAAAAAAAACGGCCATTTGTACCTGCTGGACAGAGCACACAGATGATTATCGGAGCCACCGCTGAAAATGACTATGAACTTTTACAGGTAACCCAGCAGATGTATCAGAAATTTGATTTAAAGAGGGTCTTTTTCTCTGCCTATATTCCCCTTAACGAAGACTCTGCTCTGCCATCTCTGGACACAGCCCCTCCTCTGCTTCGGGAACATCGGCTTTATCAGGCGGACTGGCTGCTGCGCTATTATGGTTTTCATGCTGAGGATTTGCTCAGCCCCGCCAGGCCCAATTTTAACATCCTGCTTGACCCCAAGTGTGACTGGGCGCTGCGTCATCTGGAAATTTTTCCAGTAGAAGTTTCCCATGCTTCTTATGGCGACTTGTTAAAGGTTCCGGGAATCGGCAATAAATCTGCGTGGCGAATTGTTCAGGCCCGCCGCCAGGGCACTCTGGATTTTTCTGCGCTAAAGAAAATGGGGGTAGTTCTAAAGCGGGCACAATATTTCATCACCTGCCAGGGAAAAATGCTGTATCGAACTCCTATTGAAGAGGATTTTATTACCCGCCAACTGACCGGCACAGATAAAAAAACAGCCTGGGAAGCAGAACATCCTCAGACTTATGAACAGCTTTCCCTCTTTGACCACCATTTTCTGGAAGTCCCGCCTACCGTAGAAGACAGTTGTAAGACCTTTTGGGGTCAATTATAAGAAAAGGAGGCTCTTCCATGGTTGTTTTTACCTGTTATGACAATTTTGAATCCATGATGACCTGTATTTATGACGCTTGGGCAGCCCGGCTGGGACACTCCAATATCCGGCTTCAAACAGAACCTGTGGGCAACCTGGAACTGTTCTGTGAATACCGCCATATTGATACGGAAATGGAAAAAGTTCAGAAAGTTATCCGCTCAATCCACAAAAAAATCTCTTTTCAGGCGTATCAGTATGTATATGCTGCCTCCCTGTCTTCTCATGAGGAAAAGCTGGACAGAATTTACCGTTTTCTGGTGCTGGGCTTTGCCTGTGGAAACGCTGTGCTGGATATGCTCCATCAGCCGGAGGTACAGGCCATTTTTGAATTGCAGCGAAGTGTATATAATGAAACACACAAATTCCGAGAATTTGTTCGCTTTGACCGTCTGGAAAACCAGATTCTATTCTCTGTCATTGAACCGAAATCTCATGTGCTGACGCTCTTGGCTCCTCATTTTGAAGACCGTATGCCCTCAGAAGACTGGATAATTACAGATAAGAATCGCCTGCTTGCTGTAGTGCACCCTAAAAATCAAGAAGCCTTTTTAACTCCCATTACACCCCAAGAACTGGCTTACATGGAAAGTGTCCGAAACAAAAAGGATTCTTATACAAGATTGTGGAAAACGTTTTTCGATTCTGTCTCTATCAAAGAGCGGGCCAATGCCAAATGTCAGAGAAATTTCCTGCCCCTTTGGTATCGAAAAAACATGACAGAATTTACAGAAGAATAGTTCCGCCCTTTCATCCGAAATACATTGTAAAAGGCGGAACCCAAAACAGGTTCCGCCCATACCTCCAATATAGAATCTCTTCTGTACTGGGTTCTTTTTATGCAAATTTTCTCTTAGCAGCTTCTACCACATGGCCTACCAGTACAGAAGTTGTAACGCTTCCTACACCGCCCGGCACAGGAGTGATAGCTTCTACGATTGGTTCTGCCTTTTCAAAATCCACATCTCCACAGAGTTTTCCTTCTGCATTGACATTGATACCCACATCAATAACAACCTGACCTTCTCTTAAATAAGTGTCATCTACTACACCTGCACGTCCTGCAGCAACAATGACGATATCTGCTTCTTTTACTACAGAAGGCATATCCACGGTTCTTGTATGACATACTGTAACAGTTGCATTTTTCTTAATCAGCATCATGGCAGCCGGTTTACCTACAACCAGACTGCGTCCGATAACAACTGCTTTCTTGCCTGTGCAGTCAATGTCGTAATAATCCAGAATTTCCATACAAGCCTGTGGTGTACATGGAGGGAAACCTACGTTCTTTCCGGTAAATACACCGGACATAGAGCCGTCTGTCATACAGTCTACATCCTTTTCAGGGTCCAGAGCATTTTCAATCACAGACTGATCCAGATGTTTTGGAAGCGGACGGAATAATAATACTCCGTGAATATTGTCATCTTTATTTACTTTGTCAATGGTTGCCAGAAGTTCCTCCTGTGTAACATCAGCCGGAAGTAAGATTTTCTCACATGCAACACCTAAAGTTTCACAGCGTTTGGTTGCTCCTCTTTCATAGGAAATATCGCTTTCATTCTCTCCTACACGAATAATTCCCAGAGTTGGTCTTACCCCTTTTGCTTCCAGTGCAGCAACATCTGCTTTGATTCTCTCATTTAATGCTGCTGTTACTTCTTTACCAAGTAATCTTTTTGCCATTTCCAGCATCCTCCTAATAGTTCTTTTTCTATGATTATTTTAATCTGGATAATACGCTTTCAAATGTTTCATCTGCAATCTTTGTATATTTTGCCAGCATAGCGTCTGCTTTTTTATTTAATTCTTCCGCATAAGCTCTGTCGGCCATGGATTTTGTATTGATGTAAACATTTAAGCTGGCTCCTTTTAAAGCAGCTTTACAGAAAGCAGCGCCTACCCCTGCATCACTGATAGCCAAAGTAGAACCCTTTGCTGCGAACTCTACAATAACTTCAATGGCTTCACAGCATTTTTCCATGATTTCCATAGGTACAGAACAGGCATCTTTTAACACGATTTCCATAACACGTGCTTTTTCTGCCTTTTCCTCTTCTGTATTTCTCGGCATACCGTATGCTTTGGAAAGAGGCTCGAATACTTCTGCGTCTCTCTCAATCAGGCGAAGAAAATCTTTCTGGAGTTCATCGCATTTTTTCTTTAACTCCCACATTTCTTCTTCTACCTCTGCATATTTCTTTTTGCCTACTGTAAGGCTTCCTACCATATTTCCAAGAGCAGTTCCTACTGCTCCTACTAAGGCAGAAGCGCCGCCGCCGCCGGGAACCGGGGCTTTAGAAGCCAGGACTTCTACGAATTCATTGCATGGCACTGTTGAAAATCCCATTGTTGTATCCTCCTTAAAACCGTATCTCTTTCTGCTTAGAACAAGCCGTGAATCTTTCCTGTCTCGTCTACATCAATCTTTTCAGCAGCCGGCACTTTCGGCAGACCCGGCATAGTCATGATTTCACCGGTTAATGCTACGATAAATCCTGCACCTGCGGAAATCTTTAAGTTTCTTACGGTTACTTCAAAGTCTGTAGGCGCACCCAGTTTGGTCTGGTCGTCTGTTAAGCTGTACTGTGTCTTAGCCACACAGATTGGGCAGTTTCCGTATCCTAATGCTTCTAACTGTGCTGCCTGTTTCTGCGCATTGGCTGTCAGGACAACTTTCTTTCCGCCGTATACTTTCTGTACAATCTGGTTTAATTTATCTTCAATGCTTCCTTCCAGTTCATAAGAGAAGGTAAAGTCGTTTGGTTCTTCTACCAGACGGATAACTTCTTTTGCAAGAGCAATACCGCCTTCGCCGCCTTTGGCCCATACTTCAGACAGGGCAACGTTTACGCCCAGTTCCTTACATTTCTGTTCTACCAGGTCAAGTTCTGCCTTCGTATCTGTGGGGAATGCATTGATAGCAACCACACATGGCAGTTTGTATACATTTTTAATGTTGCTTACATGTTTTAACAGGTTCGGAAGTCCTTTTTCCAATGCTTCCAGGTTTTCGTTATTTAAGTCTGCTTTTGCCACGCCGCCGTTGTACTTGAGGGCACGAACCGTTGCTACGATAACCACTGCGCTTGGGTGCAGGTCTGCCATACGGCACTTGATATCCAGGAATTTCTCTGCGCCGAGGTCAGCGCCGAAGCCTGCTTCTGTAATGGCGTAATCACCTAATTTCATTGCCATCTTGGTTGCGATAACAGAGTTGCAGCCGTGTGCAATGTTTGCGAATGGGCCGCCGTGTACGATGGCAGGTACATGCTCCAAGGTCTGCACCAGGTTTGGCTTCAGAGCATCTTTTAACAGGGCACACATAGCGCCTTCTGCGTGTAAGTCATGAGCCGTAACCGGTTTCTGTTCGGAAACTTTTCCGTATGTATAACCAACAATAATACGTCCCAGTCTTTCCTTTAAGTCTGTAATGTCTCTGGCCAGACACAGAACTGCCATGATTTCAGAAGCTACGGTGATGTCATAGCCGTCTTCTCTTGGCATGCCGTTGGTCTTTCCGCCCATACCGTCTACTACGAAACGAAGCTGACGGTCATTCATATCCACACATCTTCTCCAGGTGATTTTTCTTGGGTCGATGTTCAGTTCATTTCCCTGATAAATGTGGTTATCCAGCATAGCTGCCAGAAGGTTGTTGGCTGCACCGATTGCATGGAAATCTCCGGTAAAGTGCAGGTTGAT
>NZ_JBBEWO010000011.1:0-101877 GCF_038739805.1 Blautia acetica
TTGTAGTCAATTTTTGCTTTGTACTTGCCGTACTGCTCCAGATATTTGTCATCAATACCTGCTTTCTCCGCAATTTTTGTAATCGGCTCCATTGTACATTCCTGTGCAATTTCAATGTCAGTTTTAAATCCCATTCTAAAACCTCCCTTAATGTTTTATTTCACATGGCTCTGCGGCATCTGCCTCTCCTGTATAATTCCCATAGACATGCTCTTTTTAAGATAAGCGGTCAAAGGGCTTTTATAGAGTAACAGTACCAGAACCGTATTGACTGCTGTCAGCAAAACTGTCTGGATGATACGAGTGCTGTAAAGTACCACCCAAGGGGTTCCGTAATAAAAGTGAAGACCGATGCAGGTGAATCCCAGAGACCCCACAAGTCCATTTAAAATCGTAATGCCCAATATCTGGGGCAGACCTATGGATTTCTTAAATAACCACGCTGCAATTCCCGGAAGCGCTCCCGTCAGAATCGCAGAAATGGAAATGAACGGGTTTGGCGCATAGCCCTGCAGCAGACTTCCAATCAAGTCACCCAGGAATCCGCAAAGGCCACCTACAACAGGTCCAAACCAGAAACCGGCCAGATACACCGGTGTCTGAGAAACCGTGATTCTCAGCGTTGGGCCGATGGATATGGACAGTATTCTGGACAATACAATATTCATGGCAATCAAAACAGCCGCAAATACCATGATTTTTACTTTACTTACTCTTTTCATTTGTAATAAATCCTCCTCTTTTGCTGTCCGAAACAGCATTTACAGCAATGATACGGCATAGTAGTTTACTACACCAAAGAGAAGAATTTATCAAATCCTTAATGTAGTAGCGGACGCAATATTACATCGTGGCGAATCCAAAGATAACCAGATTACCTTCGTTCATGGACAACTTCCCATCCCATGACACTTAACGCGCAATATCTACTCTACTAATACTTCACATTCTTAAGACAGCTTTTTTTCCAGTGCTTTCATCATATTGATGGAAATATCTCCCACCACAGCTAAATCTTCTGCTGCAAAGCTTGCCGCAAAATTATCAGAGAACAAAATCTGCGAAGACGGTGGAAACTCGTCGTCTCCGGCCCAGAGGATAAATTTAATAAAAAGGTTGTCCATAAACTCCAGTTTATAGGAACAATCTCCCTCCTCTGATTTCTCTGCTCCCAGATGTTCCATTATTTTCGCAAACATTTCCAGTTTATTTCCGTAGGAAAAAGCAAAACGCATGAGACATCTGCCCTGGAATTGCCTGAAATACACCTCACCCCATGGAACCTCATGATAAGTGATAAACTTACCGGAGAAAGGTGTCTGAAACCGTTCCGCCATATACCGGATAATCAGAATTTTTACATTCATGGCCTCTGTAAGAGGATACACACCAATCGTATCTTCTACAGGCTGAATCTCATAGTCCGGGAATGAAACCAGATAAGTGCTTCCCATGAGACGGACAGTAAAATTGCCGGTTTCCTCGTCATAGGGAAAGCCCGTTCTCTCACTGATTTCCTTTGGGTCCATACTTTTATAGGCACTTAAATAATGCTCATAGGGGCGCTGTTCCTTACTGTCTTTTGCATAATCAAAATTCATATTTTCACCTCGGATAATTTTAGTCAAAACTCATGATTCCTGTACACTGGACGGAAACAGAGCGGTATCTGTGTGCGGAATAAAACAGCACGCCACAAATTCGTCCATGTAGGACGGCACTGTGGACAGTTCCAGATAGGTCATGTTCGATGCCAAATCATAGCATTTTCTTTCTGCGTCTCTTGAAAGAAGCATGGTATAAGCCCCCGCAAGAGAAGAATTTCCAATATAGTGGAATTTTTCAATAGGAATATCCGGGAACATACCAATTCGCACAGCATTCTCCATATTGATTCCACTGCCAATGCCGCCTGCCACATAGACATCATCAATCATTTCCACTTCAAAATCTATGGAAGCCAGCATGGTGCGGATAGCAGAGAAAATTGCTCCTTTTGCACGAATAAAGTTATCAATATCCACTTCATTGATTTCTACGTCCTTGACAGAACCTGCTTCTTCTTCAAAAGCCAGAACATAACTGCCCATGCCATATTCATCGTGACGGATACGTTTTCCTTCCCGGACAAACTTTCCTTTCGGATTGATAATTCCGGTACGGAACAGTTCTGCAATGACGTCAATAATACCGGAACCGCATAAACCAATGGGTTTTTCACCTTCTCTTCCAATAACGCTGTAGGAAGGTTCCATGGTTTCTTTATCAATGGTACATGCCTCAATGGCCCCATCTGTAGCACGCATACCGCAACTGATATCACCGCCCTCAAAAGCAGGACCTGCAGAACATGCACAGCTCATCATAAAGTCTGAGTTGCCGAATACAAGTTCGCCATTTGTACCAAGGTCAATAAACAGGGAAAACTCCGGCCGGTTCCAAAGCATACTTACCAGAGTACCTGCTGTAATATCTCCGCCTACATAGCTTCCAATATTGGGCGCTACAATGATATGGGCATCCCGGTTAATGCAAATCCCAATATCTGAGGCAAAGAGGGAATTGGTTTTATAAAAAGTAGGAATATAAGGCTCCATACGGATGGGGTCGCCTTCCATTCCTGCCATGAGATGATTCATGGTTGTATTGGCTGCTACTGCCATGCGGTAAATGTGTTCCGGCAGAAAACCGCTGGCTCTGCACATCTGCTCAATCAGCGGATTGATGGTTTCTCCAATAATGGCGTCCTGCAGTTTTTTACTGCCTCCCGGTTTCATAGATTCAATAATACGGTTGATAACATCTGCACCGTAGCGAATCTGTCCATTTCCGGCAGACGCTTTTCCGATAATTTCACCCGTCAGCATATCAATCAAAAGCGCAGATACTGTGGTTGTACCAATGTCCACAGCCAGTCCTCCGATTACTACTTCGGCATCTTTGGGATACACATCATAAACAAAAATGTTTCCGGCAGAAGAAGTCCGGACCACACAGCGCACCTGAAAGCCGCTTTCCCGGAACACTCTGGCTATCTTCGTCAGCACCTGGAAGGGCAGACGCACAGATGAGGCACCTGTCTGTTTCTTAATGGCCCGAACCAGACGTTCATTATCCGGCATGGTGTCGTCCAGGGTAGGAATCTCCATGGACACATCCAGAATCTCCATACTGTTTTTTAAGGCAAGACCTGCCGTTTCCAAATCGTTTTTTGCGTTTTCAAAAATGGCAATTTCTTCTTTGGAACTTAAATCCGCAACTTTCATTCGGCTGCGGTAAGCAGATGCTATATCGGGTACTTCTACCTCAACGTCACCCGTAATCTTACTTACACATGCCAATCTCCAGCCGCTTTCATACTCCTCATCTGAAATATGCCGTGTTTTGGGAGAATCCAGTTCCCCGTCCACAAATTTTACCTTGCATTTCCCGCAAGATGCATTTCCACCGCAGGGAGCGTCAATCGCTACATTGGTTTTGCGTGCTACGTCTAAAAGGTTCTCACCTTCCTGGGCAAAGGTCGTGACATCCTCGCCGCTTCCGAATTTAAAAGTCACTTTAAACATAGAAACTCTGCCTTTCTCTTTCTTGTACACAGGGGCTGTCACATCAAACAATCCTCGCTTAATGCGACACCCCCTGTATAGGAATCTTATTTCGTCTGTCTGCAGATATTAGATTTCCAGATAAGAATCTGCATATAAAGTATTGTTTTTGAATACATCACAGGATTTGATAGTTTCCATTAATCTTAAATCACATGGATTTACGATAGCGGAAGTCAGACCCTGCATCATACACATCGCTACTAAAGCGGAATCCATGATTGGACGGATGTGTTTTGGCATACCGTTGGAGTTATTGGAAAGACCACCTGTAGAGTTCAGACCCATATCGCTGAACATTTTAATTGCTTCCAGAACTTCCATCTGTTTGTCCTGCATACCTTTTACAACCAGGAATAATGGGTCGAACCATAAATCAGTTGGTTCCATACCTAACATCATACCTCTTTCCAGCATGTTCTGGCAGTGCATCATACGCTCGTCGTTGTCTGCTGCAATACCTTCTGCTGAACAAAGTGCGATAACGATAGCATCGTTTGCTGCAGCCAGGTCGATATTCTCGATTCTTCCGCCTGCATCAGCAGAGTTTACGATTGGTTTTCCTTTGCTTCTGTTGTATACAGAAATACCAGCTTCAATCGCTTTTTTATTAGCTGTATCCAGAGCCAGAGGAACGTTGTCGAAGTTAGACTGAATCAACTGAACAGCCCATTTCATTAAGTCTTCACCGTCGTTTTCAGCAGGTCCAATGTTTACGTCCAGGTATGTAGCACCTGCATCTAACTGCTCTTTCGCACGTTTTAAAATTGGTTCAGGGTCACGCTCAGCCATTGCTTTGCGGATAGATGGGGAAATACAGTGAATTCTTTCACCAATTGTAACAAATTTAGCCATAATACTTCTCCTTTTATATAAATTAATATTTTAAGGTCATTGTTTTCTATCTATTCAACTCCTATTTCCCCTTTTTGAAAACAACTTCAAAAAGAAACGGGGAATACAGAAGAGAATTCAGATTTACAGAGGCGGGACAGTTCCCAAAAGGAACTGCCGCCTCTTAAGAAATGGAAGGTGCTTTCCTTCCTTTCAGACAGTCTGCCAAAGCTGTCCTATGCAAACATTAAGCTGTTAAATCTTTCAGGAATTTTACTAACTGTACAGCTTCCAGAGGAGCTACGATGATTTCCCAGCCTGGAAGTTTTGCTTCGATGTCGCCCTTTAATACAGCAACCTTACCTGGGATAACCAGTTTTCTGGATTTTACTTTACCTTCTACATTTTCCTGAATGTAGTTTGCTACAGATGTAGAAGATAATTTACCTGCAGCCCATGCAGTTAATACGGAGAGTCCGCCTGCATCGGAGATAATCAGGTTACATGGCACACCAGAACGTTCCAGTTCACCGGATACCACGAAGTATGTAAGAGCAAAGTCTACGGTTGTCAGGCAAATAGAGTTTTCATCTGCACCATTTAATGGGTAGATGCCCGGCTCTACTTTCATTGGTTTCTGCGGGTCTGTAAATACGTTCTGTCTTAAACCGAATAATGGAAGTGCTTCTGCATAGTCCAGAGTTTCCATAACAACGATAGAACCGTATTTTACAGTAAACAGAGAAGCCAGAGCCTGCTGTAATGTTCTGTCACCGTGAGCCAGTGCTGCAACATTTACGATAGTTGGGTAACCGAATGTTCTATCCTGGTCTTTTACAGATGCACGACGAATCTGTACTGCATTTGCATATGCTTCTTTTACAGATGTGCCGGTTGCGTCGATAACCAGGTTTTTGTTGCCTGCTTTTTCTAAAGCTGCAACCGTATCATAAGTCTCATTTAAGTCTGCACCTGCAACACCAAGTACCACGCCTGCTGCTGTAGCAACTTCGCTCATTGCTGCGTAGTTTGCTGCTGTAGCGCCGTTTAATACCGGTTTGCCGTCTTTGCATACTTCCAGAGCTGCTTTTGCAACTTCAACATCTTTACATCCAAGGATTAAAGTTCTGCCAAGAGCTGCCGCTTTTTTCACCATTTCCACATAACGGTCTTTGTCTGCTCCGTCTTCATAATTTACATAAATCATTTCAACGTGCATTCTTTCACCGATACGGTCGTAGTCTACTTTCTGGATTTCTGCCAGCTTTGCATCTACTGCTGCGTCATCCATGCATGTGCAAAGAGAAACAGCGTATCTTGTTTTGCTTACAAATGTTTTTTCATGTCTGAATAAAACAGTTTCACCGCCCAGGCTGTATTCGTTTTCGCCTGCACCTACTTTGATTGTTTTCATTGGCGGTGCTGTAGCTTCTGATAATTCAGCTAAAGCTTCGTCAGACATATGCGGACATTTGGAAATTTCCAGAGCACCCTGAGCCACCTTCATGGCAAATGCCATACAAGTAGGACAGCCGCATTCTTTACAGTTTTTCTTTGGTGTCATTTTAAAGATTTGAATACCTGTTAATGCCATTTCTATTTATCCTCCTGTTTTACGATTACATTAATTCTTTAATCATTTTTGAGATTGCTGCAACAGACTGAGGATGTTTCAGAATAACAGCGTCAGAGCCAGATGCTAATACAGCAGCTGCTGTCTGCACTTCCATACTGATACCTCTGTCTTCCAATGGACCCCATTCAGGCATATCTTCTTCAGATGCCATAGCTTCTTTTACACTCCAGGATTCATCAGCTACAGTTGTGATAATCGGCATCTGTAACATGTTATCGTTCTGAGATAATGCAGCGCCTTTGATACGGTCCATAGTAGATACTACGTATTCAAATCCGTAACCAACAGCAGCAGAACCAACGTTCATAACAATATCCTGTGCCTTAACACCTAACTGTGTCATTACAACGTTTAACTGTTTTGCAAGGTTGATATCTACAGCAGATTCAGCGCCAACCTTCTGGTTGTAAGCAAGTCCTGCAGCAGCACCAACTGCTTTGTAGTTTTCTTCTCTCGCAGAAAGAACCAGAGCATTTTTGCCCTGTAATACTTCGGCAACTTTAGGAAGTAATTCAGAATCTTTTTCGACATTTTTGCAGCCTTCTACCACTAACGGGCCTGTAACTGCTTCCGCAACTTCTTTTACTACTGCGACTAATTCATCAACAGATTTGTCTGCTCCGTTTGGGTCTCCGCCTTCCAGACGTAAGCATACGAAATCAGCGCCTTCCATAGCTTCTGCTTTTTTAGCGATTTCAGCCATTGTAGAAGCGCCTTCATAAAATTTCTGAATACCAGGGATTTCAGATAATCCCATATCTGAGATTTCCACACCTACTTTTGGTGCATTTTCAAGAGGAGCATCAAAAGTATAGAAAGGAAAAGTACATTCTCCTCCTAATTTGATTGCTTTGTCCCCGCAGCCAATTTCAACTGTGTTAATGTTTGCATTGAATTTCTGTGGTTTCTGATTAAACGGCATTTCCATTAGCCTCCTTCATATTTTTTATAACCGGCAAATGCTTATGGCAATCCGCATTTACCGCCTACATTATACTACAATTCAGGTAATATTGACAAGTTTCCCCGGTAATATTTGGCGAAAACTTTCATCAAAATCTCTGAAAATCACCTGCGTTTTTTGTAGAAATTTAGAGTATTTTTATCAACTTTCTCTAATGTGGGAAACGGGAGTTTTCCTCTTTTGGACAAACTCCCATTTCCTGTATACAAAACATACATTTATGTTTTTGTTTCTCAATTACATCATTGGCTCCATAGAAAGTGCTGGATGGTTCTTTTCTGTCAGAAATGCAACCAGTGTTTCCGGATCAGTTGCGATTGTTTCATCACCAATCATGTCTGTGAAATTGTCAATTCCGTAGAGTTCTTTTGCTGTAGCGTTAACTCTTTCAGCAACGGTGTCTTTCAGCTCTTTCGGCATCCATACGATACGTTCAATACCGCCTTCTGCTTTCATGAACTTCTTGGAACCGATAAAATGTTTACCATGTCCCATGAAACCAGGAGTCTGTACACCGCCGCCTGTCATGGAAGCCAGTTCCGGGAAGGTCATTCCAAGAGGAGTCATACCTGCATACTCACGGTTTGTGATAACAACACCGTTGGAGAATGGCTCAATACCACAGATGCATTCAAAACATCCACAGGAGGTCATTGGTTTTTCCATGATGGAGTACAGAGATACATCCTGCAGAGCGCCCTGGGAGAATTTCTGTACTGCTTCGTTTACGTCTTCGTACTCACCGATTCTTTCGTCGATTGGTCTTTCTTTTGTGATAACCTGACAAGGACCGTTCGGGTCAAGTTCATTCGTCGCTTTTGCATCTAACCATGAAACCGCACCGCAGAGTCCCAGACGTTCCGGTGTAACCACACATACATGAGATGGTGAGAAAGCCTGGCACAGAATACAGCTGTAGTATACGTCTACAGATTCATCTGTCAGAGATTTCAGACGGTCATCACGTTTGTCAAAAGTAGGAATAGCCACTTCGTGACGGATTCTTGTACATTCAGCCGGGTCTGTGTAAATAACAACTTCACATTTATCAACAACAGCGTCAAATTCATTCTTAACAGACGCATATAATACTTCACCGATATGTTTGATACGGAATCCTGCATTAAAAGCGTCTTTGCTGATACGGATACGCTGCATATCACGCTGTCCTGTATGGTAAACACCTTCGATACAGTTGATGTAGTTGTGGAATTTACGCTCAATAACCGGCTCAAAGTCTGGCTGCATATTCTTTCCTGCAACTTTTACAACGTATGCAATGCTGTTCTTGCTTCCCAGTTCCATTTCATCTGCTTCCGGACCAACCACTGTAATCTTGTGATCTTCGATTTCGGATGCATCTACAGTCTGTACTAATTCTGCACAGTCTACACGGGAACCATCGAACTCTACCTGCATATCGCCGCGACGGATAATTTCGCCTTCAAATGCAGAAGCGAAAGCAACCGGAATGTCGATGTTTGTAATTTTGATTTTGATATCGCGTGCTTCCAGAGAAGTAGCGTTGAATTTGCTTACGTCTGTCTGAACGATTAAGCTCTTCGGTACTTCGGATACGCCTTCCTGGTTTGTGATAACCGGGAATCCAAGAGCGATAGCACCTGCGCCGCATGCAACGATAACATCGTTTAATGGTGCAAATGCATTTACGAATGCAGGAACACGTTCCATGGTGTATTTCATTAAGCTGCCTGCATCACCTGGTGTGATGTTACCAAAGATAAGAGCTGCTCTTAATGCAACAGATACAACGTGGATAACTGCGGTTACGTCTTTTCCTAACGGAATCACACGAACGTTAGCGCCTGTCTTCATACCTGCTTCTGCAAGCTGATCAATTACATCGCCCACCAAGGTTACCAGAATACCCTGTGCCTGGTAGCTCTTAACCAGTGCAACAGCATCTTCTGTTGTAGGAGCTTTTCCAAGGATAACAGCAACACCTGGGATGTCGCCTGTTACAAGAGGAACACCAAGTTCACGAATAACCGCGTCAGCCAGATGTCCGTAGCATGGTTCTTCGTATGGAGCAGCTCCGTCAATGTATTTTAATACTTCGATAAATTCAGCGCAAAGAGCAGTTGCAACACCGGACATAAAGATGTCATGTGTTCTCATTTCTCTTGTCATAAGAGTTTTTACAACGCCTAATGCTTCTTTTAATTCTCCTAAAGTACCAACCTTTACACCTGTTACAGCGTAGTAGCATGGTAAGCTGTATGCTGTATTGGGAAAGCTGATAGCTTTGTCAGCGCCGTGCTGTTCAATAGCAGCGTTGATAGCGCCTTCTGTCAAACCATAGACAGCGTCATTTCCACTAAATACTGTTTCAAATAATGTCAATGTCTTTTCCTCCTAACATTCTCATAATCCTTTATCGATTATGTCTTTGATTTTTGTGATTTCTTCTTTTACTGTATTGCTGAAATCGTAAGGGGATTTTCCCTGACGGTCAGCGTCCATAACCTCGGTGTTATAGTGAATGAAGCCCAGAAGGTCTTCCGCTGGAATCCGGCTTCTCACAAAGTCTTCATCTTCCTGGTTTCGCACCTTATTTGCCACTACACGAACCTGCTTCACGCCCAAATCCTCTGCCAGACGTTTTACATTTTTATAAGTCTGTACGCTTCTCGCACCTGGTTCAATCACCACAATAAACTGATCCACAGACTCTGTGGTTCCTCTTCCCAAGTGTTCCAATCCGGCTTCCATATCCAGGATTACTACATCATCTCTGTGCAGAACCAGATTATTGATGATTCTTCTCAGCATTACATGTTCCGGGCAGACACAGCCGCCGCCGCCTGTTTCCACGGTGCCAAGAACCAGAAGCCGCACACCGTTTACCATTTTGGAATAGGTATCCGGGATATCGCTTACCTGAGGGTTCAGTTTATAAAACTGGTTGTCCTCTCCGCTGCCGGTTCTCTCTTCAATGAGTTTTCTCATCTTTGTAATGGGAACAATGGAATCCAGGGTTTCCTCGTCGAAGCCCAGCGCCAGTCCCAGATTTGCGTCCGGGTCCACATCTGCTGCCAGCACATGCTTTCCTTCTTCCGCATACAGACGAGCCAGGGTTGCCGCAAAAGTGGTTTTCCCTACGCCGCCTTTTCCTGTAACTGCAATTTTCATGTCATTCACCTTTCCTAGTCATGTTTTCGGAAAGCTTCCCCTAAAACAAGAAGCTTTTCCGATTTTGACGCTCTTAGATACCAAGGGCAGCTCTCTTCTCTTCGATTCTTGCCATCATGGCATCGCCTAATTTTTCAATATCTTTTTCTACAGTAAATGCTGCTTCACACCACTGTCTTGTGCCGTTTGTGAGGATTTCAACCATTTCGCTGGAACCTGAAGCATATGGGTCAACACCCAGGAAAGTATCCAGACCGGAACCAATTACATAGTTACCGATAGATACTGCTTTTTCAGACATCCATTCAGGTGCACATCCTACAACCGGAAGCTGGGAAATACGCAGGCCTGCATCTTTTGCAAGAGTTGCAGCCAGAACCAGCATACGGGAGATATCCACGCAGGAGCCCATGTGCAGTACCGGAGGAATGTCAGCCAATTCACAGACTCTCTTCAAACCGTCGCCGCAGATATCTTTGGCAGCTTTATCCATAAGACCTGCTTTCGCAGCAGCCTGTGCAGAACATCCGGAAGCGATAACGATGATATCGTTTGCCAGCATTTTCTTCATCAGTTCGATATGAGCCAGGTCAGGACGAACTCTTGGGTTGTTACATCCAACCATAGCAACAGCACCGCGAAGTACACCGGAGGTAATACACTGTAACAATGGTTTTGTAGTTCCCAGTTCATCAACCTGTGAGTTGGTAACACCATCCAGAACTTTTACGATAGCTTCTGTAGAATAACCTACGGTAGCTTTCTGTTTCATCTGTGGAATGTATACCAATTCCGGCTTTCTGTTTTTGAAGTTCTCGATTGCCAGTTTTACAATCTGTGTAGCTTTTTCCAATGCTGTATGTGCATCAAAACGGATGAAATCAGAATCCGGCATCTGAGCGATTGGAGAAGTTGTGATAAACTTTGTATGGAAACATTTGCTTAAAGGTCCAAGTGCCGGGAAGATACACTGTACGTCTACGACGATAGCTTCACAAGCCCCTGTCAGAACCACGTTTTCCTGCTGTAAGAAGTTACCGGCCATTGGAATACCGCGGCGCATTGCAACTTCGTTGGAAGTACAGCACACACCGGAAATTGTAATTCCCTTTGCGCCCATTTCTTTTGCATATGCAACCATTTCCGGGCTGTCTGCAACTTCGCAAATCATCTCAGAAAGACTTGGGTCATGTCCGTGAACAACGATGTTTACGTTTTCTTCTACCATAACACCAAGGTTTGCTTCTGTTTCGATTGGCTTTGGAGTTCCAAATAAAATATCAGAGAACTCTGTTCCCATCATGGAACCGCCCCATCCATCGGAAAGTCCGGCACGGATAGACTGTTTTACCAGCGCTTCCGGTTTGGAAGAACATCCCATATGAGCCATATGTAAAGAACGGGAAACTTCTCTGTCGATTGCGTGAGGAGCCAGTTCATTTTCTTCCCACAGTTTCTGCTGTGATTCCGGAGCTCTCTTTAAGAATCTCTGTGTTCCAAACGGTTTACCATATTCCATCAGACCTTCCAGAGCCACTTCGTGTGCCAAATCATAGATATCTTTGCCTTCTGTTTCGATATCCCATTCTTTTGCAATACGAATCAGTTTTTCAGGGTCTTTTACTTTATAGCAGCCATCTGCTGATGATTCATATAAGGTATGGCAGATTTCACGACCATGGTCTGAATGGGTAGCGGAACCGCCTGCTGTAAATTTCAGGTAGTTACGTCCTACAATACCGTGTACGTCGCAGCCGCAGATTCCTCTTGGCGCTTTCTTTGTAATACGGCATGGTCCCATTGTACAGATACGGCAGCAAATGCCCTCTTCACCAAATTTACAATGTGGTGTCTGATTTTTCACACGAGCCTGCCAGGAATCAGCGCCGACTTTTGCGCCTGTTTCCAGAAGTCTCGCAGTAGCAGCTTCAAATTCTTCTACTGTAGTTAATCTGAATTCACTCATGAATATCCTCCTTTTATTGTCGCCTCTTTTTCAAATATTTTAAAGTGGCTTGCCTCGTTCAAGCAGGCGGATTCTGTACCCCTATCCGCCCCAGGGGGTTATCAGCTTTATAAAAAATCCTCTCTCCCCAGTGCAGTTGCCCCAGACAGAGAGGCCAAAGCTTGCGCTTTTAAAGTCCCAGTTTGTCAACAATCTCCCGTACTGCTTTTTTCACCGGAGAATTCTCCGGAAGCGTCACAGTTGGAGTTCCTTCACAGTCATATTCAAACACGGTTTCATCCTGAGGCACAACACCCAGAAGTTCCAATCCCTGTTTTTCAATCTCTTCTCTGGTTCCTTCGTTTAATACGCCGCCAGGTGCGCGGTTAATAATCAAACCTATTTTCTGAGGGTGCATATCGCACTCTTCAATCAGCTTGGCAATCCTTCCTACAGCCTGTACGCCTCTGCGTGAACAATCACTGACTAAAATCGCTGTCTGCATGCTGGGCAGCACGCCCCTGCTGATGTGCTCCATACCTGCCTCATTATCCACGATAATATACGGATAATGTCTCTGAAGTTTTTGTAACTGCGCCTGTAAAAGTCCATTTACAAAACAATAGCAGCCTTTCCCCTGTGTCCGTCCCATAACCAGCAAGTCGAAATCATCATCTTCTACCAGCGCATCATCAAACTTAAATTCCATATAATCCGCTTTGGTCATTCCTGCCGGAATCGGATTGTCCTTTGCCATTTCTGACCTGGCCACCTCTTCACGAACTTCTCCCAGCGTAGCTTCTACTTCTACACCGAGAACCTCGTTCAGATTTGAGTTTGCATCTGCGTCTACTGCAAGAATCGGACCTTTTCCCTTTTCACCAAGATACTGAATGATAAGTCCGGTCAATGTTGTCTTACCTACGCCGCCTTTTCCGGCAACCGCAATTACATGCGCCATAAAGGGCACCTCCCAAATTCTATACTATACTGTTTCAAATTACACTAATGTACGAAGACCGGAACGGTCAATGATTTCAGATACGTCTTTCCATTTGTTCAGAGCGTACAGGTGGATACCTTCGATACCGCATGCACGATATTCATCAATCTGACGGATTGTGTATTCAATGCCGGCTTCTCTGAATCTTTCTTTCTTGCCTTCTACATCTGCATCGAATGGATCTTTTACGAATGGGTTCGGGAAAATCCAGTTTCTGGAGATGATTTCGCAAAGTTCACGAGGCATTACGCACGCGTTACGGGACAGAGCCATGTTAATGGTAGCAGCCTGATCTAAGATAGGCATGATACCAACATCTACAGGCATTGTGATTCCTGCGCAGCGGATAGCGTCTAACCAGTATTTGAACTGTTCCATATCCCAGCAAAGCTGTGTCATGATGTAGTCAGCGCCGTTGTCCTGTTTCTGTTTCAAAACAGCGATATCAGCTTCCAGGCTGCGGCAGGAAATATGTCCTTCCGGTGAACCTGCTACTGCGATTTCGATTTTATCACCAAACTCTTTACGAACATATGCCACCAGGTCTGTTGCATAAGCGAAATCGCCGCCGGTACCTGTCCATCCGAAAGGAAGGTCGCCGCGCAGAGCCAGCATATGGTCCACACCGTTGTCCAGGTAATTCTGCAGCTGTTCTTTAATTCCTTCTGCAGTGTTTCCGATACAGGTAAAGTGTGTTACCGGAATCGTTCCTGCGTCTTTAATCATCTTACAGACATCCATGTTCTTTCCAACGTTTGTACCGCCGGCACCGTATGTACAAGAAATATATTCCGGTTTGTACTTGCAAAGATGTTCGATTGTACCTGGAAGATTTTCCATTCCTTTGTCTGTTTTTGGCGGGAAAAGCTCAAAGGAAAGGAGCATTTTCTCTCTCATTGCATCTGATAATTTCATAATTTCTACCTCCGCATATTGTAATATATTATTTTAAGGTTTTACCCTTTAAAATCATTACTCGCAATCCAGCTTTACAAGGCTGTTTGCCAAATCTACCATCAGGATTTTTCCTTCAATCACTTTGGTTTCGCCCATAATATCCCGGAGTATTACTTTATCTCCGTCCACATCAATACGGCTTACCATTTTACAGATTACGGTATTGTCACTTTCTTTCTGAACAGTTGCAAGACACATATTTTAAGCCTCCTTTAAATGTTCTTTTACCAGTGTCAAAGCCAGTCCCAGACGCATATTTCCTTTTTGGAAGTCTGCCACGCCTTCTTTGATTGTCTTTGCCGCATCCTCCATACCCATCTTTTTCAGATTTTCAGCCATCTGGTCCAATTCCTCTGCATGGTGTTCGTTGTGAGACAGCATATAATTCAGCAATGCCACAACTTCGTCTGTGCAGTTTCCGGAACAGCCGTCTTCGCAGCTGCCGCAATGCTCATGGTTATGACCATGGTCGTGATGATGTTCATCTCCTCCATGAGGAATCACATTTCCATTTTCATCTTTAATTAAATGCATATTCCTATCCTTTCTGCGCCCGTTTTTTGGCTTTGGACGCAATGAATGACAATAATTTATCAATTGTTCTCATTATACCTGTTTTCCATATTTTTATCAAGATATTTTATGTTTTTTTCTGTGTCCAACCCGTAAATTTTTTCAAAAATCCCCTCTTGACATCTTGCATTTTGTGCATTTCCCCAAAACTGTTTTTTCTTCTCCCGTTCTCTCTTTGTTTTGTCTGCCCTCCCTCTCCTTTATATTTCCACCGCCATACGGCAGTTTTCCCTCATCTTCCCCACGAATTCTGTATATTTTTGAACAATCTTTTTTTTCATAAAGGAATTTAATAAAATCGTATCACATTTTTCACATTTTCGTGGTATACTAAACAGGAGTTTTTAAGGAGGGTTCGTTTATGTCTTTTGACAACCATGTAATTCAGTTAAACGATACGAAAGAAATGCCCATGCTTGGACTTGGGGTTTATAAAGCAACCGATGACGGAGAATTGAAACAGGCTGTCAGCTCTGCTGCAGCTTTGGGATACCGCTTAATCGACACAGCTTCTTTCTATAAGAACGAAGAGGGCGTTGGAAAAGCCATAAAAGCCCTGGACATTCCCCGTGAAGAATTATTCGTCACTACAAAAATCTGGAATACCGCACAGCGCATTGGAGATATCGAAGACAGTTTCAACCGGAGCCTGGAACGGCTGGGGCTGGACTATGTGGATTTATACATGATTCACTGGCCTGTACCCGGATGCTTCTGCGACACCTGGAAAACCATGGAAAAGCTCCAGGCTGCAGGAAAAATAAAATCTCTTGGTGTATCCAACTTTTCCATACAGGATTTAGAACTGTTAAAAACCGTTTCTGATGTGCTTCCTGCCGTAAACCAGATAGAATTTCACCCCCTGTTCAATCACCCGGAACTGCTTGCTTACTGTCAGACAAACGGTATCGCTATGCAGGCCTATGCCCCTTTAGCAAGAGGCGCCTATCTGCAGAGTCCTCTAATGCTGGAAATCGGCAAACGGTATCAGAAATCTCCGGCCCAGGTAGGTTTGCGCTGGCTCGTCCAGCAGGGAATCGCCGTTATCCCCAAATCTGTACATCCGGAACGTTTAAAAGAAAACAGCGAAATTTTCGATTTTTCTCTTTCTGAAGAAGAGATGACTGCTATCGCTGCCATGGATGCCGGTCAGAGAGTTGCCGGAATCCCCGAGGATATGGTTCCGTACATAAAATAAACTCTGCCCCGTCAAAGCACACACCAGGATTTCTTCCCATATGTGCTTTAACGGGGCAGAATTTTTATATTTCTATCCCTATTCCCAGGCGCTGTCCCAGGATTCTATTTTTTTATCTCTTACCATAAGTTCTCTCACTGCTTCTGCAGGATTTTTTCCCTCAAACAGCACTTTGTTTACCTGATGGATAATCGGCATTTCCACCTGGTACTTCTGGGAGAGTTCCAGCCCCGCCTTTGCAGAATAAACGCCTTCTACCACCATGTTTACTTCTGCCATGGCTTCTTCCATGGTCTTTCCCTGTCCCATGAGAAAACCGGCTTTCCGATTGCGGCTGTGGCGGCTGGCGCAGGTTACAATCAAATCCCCGATACCGGACAGCCCGTAAAAGGTATCGGCTCTGGCTCCCATGGCAATTCCCAGACGGGAAATTTCCGCAATCCCCCGGGTGATTAAAGCCGCCTTGGTATTGTCACCGTATCCCAGTCCATCTGCCGTTCCCGCTGCCAGGGCAATGACATTTTTCAGCGCTCCGCCCAGCTCAATACCCAGAATATCAGGACTGATGTATACCCGAAAAATAGGATTCATAAAAATATTCTGCAGATATTCTGCAATTTCCCATTTCTTTGCACCTACTACACAGGTGGTAGGCAATCCCCGGCTCACTTCTTCTGCGTGGCTGGGTCCGGAGAGAACGCAGGCCTGGGCACCGGGAATCTCTTCTTCTATCATATCCGTCAGCGTGGTGAGTGTATGGGCTTCAATGCCCTTTGCCACATTGACAATGAGTTGTCCCTGTTTGATATAAGGACACATGCGCCGCGCCGTACTCCGCACAGCTACAGAAGGCACAGCAAGCACCAGCACATCCCGGCCTGTCAAAGCCCTCTCAAAATCAGCAGTAATTTCCAGTTCTTCCGGAAGGGTGACTCCCGGGAGTTTTGCCTCATGCTCCCGCTTATTGGCAAGTTCTTCTGCCTGCTCCTGTCTGTGAGACCACAGAATCGTTTCATGACCATTTTGGGTCAGCAAGACAGCAAGGGCTGTCCCCCAGCTTCCTGCTCCAAGTACACTTACTTTTGCCAAAGCATTCACCTCTTTTTTCCAAGAAAAATTTTGTTTTCATTTCCGTGAAGCAGACGCACAATATTCTGTCTGTGTCTCCAGTATGCCAAAAGCATAAGTCCTGCCGCTACAACATACATTTCGTAAAGCGCCCTCTGCGTACAGTCATAAGTTCCCATCTGTCCAAACACAATCAAGGCAATGACAAATCCCAGATAGGCCAGCAGGGAGCCCAGGGACACATAATGGGTCAGGAAAAACGCACCGAAAAACAGCACCGCACAAACCAGAAACAGTCTCCAGTCAAGAGCCAGCAAAAGTCCCACAGAAGCCGCAATTCCTTTCCCCCCTTTAAAGTTCAGATAAAAAGGAAAGTTATGTCCCAGAATACAGCCAGCTCCCGCATACAGCTCCAGCAAAAGCAAATCACTGCCTCCGTGAGAGGCAAAAATCAGACGGATAATCCAGATAGCCGCTACACACTTTAGACAGTCTCCCAGAAGCGTCAGCGCCCCCGCCTTCTTTCCCAGTGTCCGAAGGGCATTGGTGCTTCCCGCATTGCCGCTGCCGTGTTCCCGGATATCAATCCCCTGCTTTTTTCCATAGATATAAGACGTCTGAAACAGTCCGCATACATATCCCACTGCCAGACAAATCATTCGCACCAACATTTCTTTTTATTCTCCTTCTTTGCGCTCGCGAATAATAAATTTCAGGGAAGTTCCTTTAAACCCAAAGGCTTCTCTGATTTTATTTTCCAGATATCTGGTATAAGAAAAATGCATTAATTCTTTGTCATTGACAAAAATAACAAAGGTCGGCGGTTTGACAGCTACCTGTGTGGTATAGAAGATTTTCAGGCGTTTCCCCTTGTCAGACGGCGGCTGCTGCATGGCAATAGCCTCAGTGACGATTTCGTTTAACACGCCTGTCTGAATTCGCAGCGTCTGGTTTTCCAGCACCATATCAATCGTCTCAAATAATTTTGGAATTCTCTGTCCCGTCTGGGCGGAAATAAACATAATTTCTGCATACGGCATATAGGAAAGAGTCTCCCGCACTTTATTTGTAAATTTATAGATGGTTTTGTCATTTTTCTCAATAGCATCCCACTTATTTACGGCAATGACTACACCTTTTCCCCTGTCATGGGCAATGCCGGCAATCTTCGCGTCCTGCTCTGTCACCCCCTCTGTAGCGTCTATCATCATAACCACCACATCGGCCCGTTCTACAGCAGTGACAGTACGGATAATGCTGTAACGCTCCAGTTCTTCCTTAATTTTGTTTTTCCGGCGAAGACCTGCCGTATCAATAAAAGTGTATTCTTTCCCATTGTACTCTACCAGGGTATCAATGGCATCTCTGGTAGTGCCGGCGATGTTGGAAACAATCACGCGGTCCTCTCCCAGAATTTTATTAATCAGGGAAGATTTTCCCACATTGGGTTTTCCCACTACGGCAATTTTCGGAATGTCGCTCTCCTCTTCCTCTCCTGCGTGTTCATCAAAATGGGCCACTACTTTTTCCAGCATATCTCCCAGCCCCAGCATGGAAGCTGCGGAAATCGGCACCGGTTCTCCAATACCCAGATTATAAAATTCATAAGTATCCATCATAAACTTCTGAAAACTGTCCACTTTGTTGACTACCAGCACTACAGGTTTATTGCTTCTTCTGAGCATGTCTGCCACCTTGGCGTCTGCATCTACCAGTCCCTGTTTTACATCTGTCATGAAAACAATCACATCTGCGGTGTCAATGGCAATCTGTGCCTGTTCCCGCATTTGAGATAGAATAACATCCTTGCTTTCCGGCTCAATACCACCGGTATCTATCATGGTAAAAGTCTTGTCCAGCCAGGTCACTTCTGCATAAATCCGGTCTCTGGTCACACCTGGGGTATCCTTTACAATAGAAATCCGCTCTCCTGCCAGTGCATTAAACAGCGTGGATTTTCCTACATTAGGTCTGCCAACAATTGCTACTATCGGTTTGCTCATACATTTGTCTCCTTTTCTGTGTTCTTTCTGTTTCCTGTTCCAAAACTGCGGCCACGAAATCTGCGCCGCTCTCTTCTACAATTTTTACAGGAACTCCCAATTCCTGCTCAATATCCCCTACGGTCTTATCATCCAGAAAAACCTCTTCCCCGCTTCTTAAAAGATTACAGGGCAGAAGCAGATACTCTCCCAGTTCTTTTCCCCTTAGCTGAGCCGTAATGTCCTGTCCCGTAAGAAGACCGGATACCGTAATTTTTTCTCCAAAAAAGTCATTTCGTATTTCATACCCTTTTATCTCCATTCCCGGATACTTTTTCTGAATCTCCCGGGCATACCGCGCGATATAAGGGTAAGCCAGACGTCCTGTGGCAAAAGAAACCGTTCTCTGCCGCCCGTCTCCGTCTCTGGCTTCCAGCGCCTCCTGCACTTCTTCCTCCAGAAGCCTAAGCATGCCCACACCGTTTTCCAGCTGCAGATACCCGTCATAGCGGTCTGCTTCCGGCAGTTCTCTTTCTGCCAGCAGATACCACTCATCACTGGCATGCACAAAGTGCAGCCCATACTGAGGGAAAAACTTCGTCTGCCACACTTCAATGGTATCTATCACCTGCTCTGCATCTTCTTTTGTGAAGGGCTCTAAAGGATAGAGTCCGTCTCTGTACTTACTCAGTCCCACAGGGACCACAGAAACGCTCTTTAAATGGGGCAGATATTTCGCAAGGTCCGAAATACTGCGCTCCAGTTCTTCCCCGTCATTTAAGCCCCTGCACAGAACAATCTGTCCATTCATTTCAATACCTGCTTCAAAAAGCCGCTGCACTTTTGGAAAAATATCTCCCGCAAAGCGATTGTGCAGCATTTTGCAGCGAAGCTGGGGATTGGTGGTTTGAAAAGAAATATTAATAGGAGCCAAATGATAGTGGATAATCCGGTCAATATCATGGTCGCTCATATTGGTCAGCGTCACATAATTTCCCTGAAGAAAAGACAGGCGGGAATCGTCATCTTTAAAATAGAGAGTTTCCCGCATACCCGGAGGCATCTGGTCAATAAAGCAGAACACACACTTGTTTCTGCAGGAACGGTATTCGTCCATCAGACTGTTTTCAAATTCCAGTCCCAAATCCTCCTCAAACTCTTTCTCTACTTCCAGCTCCCACTCTTCTCCGTCTGGTTTGCGCACCAGAAGTTCTATATATTCGTCATTTACCAGGTAATGGTAATCAAACACATCTTCTATTGTTTCCCCGTTAATGGAGAGCAGCTCATCTCCCGGCTGCAGTTCCAGTTCCCAGGCAATACTTCCTTCCTTTACCCGGCTGATTTTATGTCGGCAATCTTTCATTTTCTTCCTCCTGCAAATGCCCGTTATTTCTTATAATACCAACATTACAGAAAAAAAGCAATAAGTTTTCCTTGACGGTTGTACTTGTCGAATGTTATAACTTATTGTGTAATTGTGTTTTATTCTATCAAATTATGTTAAAAAACCGAAAATGGAGGTCACTATGGTTAATATCAGTTTGCTGGAAAAGTCCATTCCCGTAGCGCCTATTAAGATTGCCGCTTTGGAAAGCTGCTCTCATCTGGCTGCTCAGGTGGATGCTCATCTGGTACAGTTTCGTAAAGAATTAGATTCCCACAATCAGTCAGGTCTGAATTTCCGTGGGTATGCTGAGAACACCTTTTTAGTTGATTGCAAATGCCCGCGTTTTGGCTCTGGAGAAGCCAAGGGTGTGATGAATGAATCCATCCGCGGCGCGGATATGTTCGTTATGGTAGACGTGTGCAACCACAGCTTAACTTACAATATGTGCGGTCATGTAAACCACATGTCACCGGACGACCATTATCAGGATTTAAAGCGAATTATCGCTACGGCAGCAGGAAAAGCTCACCGCATTAATGTGATTATGCCTTTCCTGTATGAGAGCCGCCAGCACAAGAGAAGCAAAAGAGAATCTCTGGACTGTGCTTTAGCTCTGCAGGAACTGGTGGGTATGGGTGTATCCAACATCATCACTTTTGACGCCCATGATCCCCGTATGCAGAATGCGATTCCGCTGTCCGGTTTTGATAACTTTATGCCTACTTACCAGTTCTTAAAGACATTATGTGCTTCTATTGATGACTTTAAGATTGACAATGAACATCTGATGATTATCAGCCCGGATGAAGGCGCCATGCAAAGAGCCGTGTACTTCTCCAATATTCTGGGCGTGGATATGGGTATGTTCTACAAACGCCGGGACTACTCCACGGTAGTAAACGGCAGAAACCCCATTGTTGCTCATGAATTCCTGGGAGATTCTGTGGAGGGCAAAGACGTCATTGTCATCGACGATATGATTTCCTCCGGCGAAAGTATGTTAGACGTAGCCAAAAAGTTAAAAGACCGCAAGGCAAAACGCGTCATTGTATGCACAACTTTCGGATTGTTCACAGACGGTCTGGAAAAATTCGATGAGTATTATGAAAACGAATATATTTATCGTGTTATCACCACCAACTTGAACTACCGGAATCCGGAACTCTTAAAACGTCCGTATTATCTGGAAGCTGACATGAGCAAATATCTGGCAAGTATCATGGATATTTTAAACCATGACCTGTCTGTGGAAAAAGTCCGCAGCACTACTGATAAAATCAACCGTCTGTTAAACAGATATTAAAGTAAAAAAAGAAGGCCATCGGCCTTCTTTTTTTATGTATGATTTTAGTTTATCTGATAAACATCAGCAGAACCCCTTCCGAACTGCAAGGCTTCTTCATGACTGTTGAAGAAAATATCCACATGTCCGTATGGAACTCCCCTGTCCTCAACGGTATACACGTTGCCATTAATCAACAGCTTGGTTCCAAATGGAACACCGCCCATGGCAATCGTTCTTCCCTGTACCGGTGTAGTTCCACTGGCTGTCAGTCCGCTGGAATGACCTCCGCACTTCTCACAGTTACAGTAACCTGTCAGTGTAAATTTCCCCAGATATTTTCCCTGGGAATTGTCCTGCTGGGACTCATTCTGACTGTCTTCCTGCTGGACAGGCGGTGTAGTGCTTTCCTCCTGCTGCGACTGGGAATTCTGATTCTGGCTGTTATCCTGAGATTCCGGCGCGCTTGGCTGTGCTGTCTCTTGTGAGACGCCGGAATTATTCTGGGATGAAGCAGAATTCTGTTCCTGTTTTTCAGCCAGAATCTGTGCAGCCTCTTCATCTTTTTGCTGCTTAATCAGATTATCAATGGTATTTTTCTGACTTTCGATTTTGCTGAGCAGTGCTTTCGCACTGGTCTGTTCTGCGGAAATCTGGCTTTCGTAGGTTTCAATCTGACCTCTGGTGCTTTTTACCACGGCTGTAATTTCATCCTGCTTGTCCAGGCTTTCCTGTTTCAGGGTTTCCAGTTCTTCCTGTTCCTTTTTAATGCTCTCTTCTTTTTCCTTGATTTCTTCTGTGGTTTCTTTGTACTCTTCCAGCATCTTGCGGTCATACTTTGTCATTTCCGTCATATTTTCCGCCTGACTTAAAAAGTCTGTAAAGCTGTCAGCTTCCAACAAAAGTGTCATATAGGAATTGTCTGAGTTTTCATACATGTACTGGATACGAAGCTTCATGCTGTCATACTGCTCTTTTTCTTTTTCCTGAGCCTTTGCCAGTTCCTTCTCGAGCTTTTCCAGTTCTGTCTGTTTCTCCTCTGACTGAGTCTGAATCTCCTGTAAATTCTCCCCTAATTCACTAAGCTGTTGATTCAACTCTTTCAAGTACCCTTCTAAATCGTTTTTCTTGGATTCCAAGCTATCGATTCTCCCCTGGGCATTGTCTAACTGTTTCTGGTTTTCCTGCTGCGTATTCTGTGCTGCTGAAATCTTTTTCTGAGTAGCAGAACCGTAACAAGGGGCCGCAACCAGGCTGGTCGCTAACAGACCCAAAAGCAGGCTTGTACTTGTTTTTTTCTTCATATAATCAAAGCTCCTTTTCACTAACGAAACTGATTATAACACAAAAATTCAAAAAAGAACAGCATTTTTTTAACTTTTCGTAACATTTATGTAATACTACTTTATCTGTCCTGTAAATTTTATGCACTTCTCCTATTGATTTTTTATTCCGAGAAAGGCGCAGAGGTTTCCTCTTTTCCCCTTACTGGCCCGATGGGAAAACAGCAATTCGGGATTGCAGCAGGTGCAAAGGTCAGGAAAACTCAGATTTCGGGGACGTATCCCTGCCTCTGTCAGCACAAGTTCATTGGCACGCCACAGATTCAGCTGGTATTTTCCATTCTCTTTTTTGTAAATCAGGGTTTTGTCCTCCCGGTAAGGAGCAAATTCTGCCAGGAACTGTTCCGCTACATCCCCGCTGACCTCATAACATTTCTGACAGATGGAAGGGCCTATGGCCGCATACACGCTTTCCGGGTTGGTGCCGTACTGCTTCTCCATAACCTCCAGCGTCCTCGCTCCCATACGGCCTACGGTACCCCTCCATCCGGAATGAGACAGCCCTACGGCGCGGTTTACCGGGTCTATGAAAAACAAAGGAACACAGTCCGCATAAAAAGTAGCCAGCGTCACTCCCGGCACATTCGTAACCAGCCCGTCTACCTCTTGATAATCTTTTGGCCTTGTCACCCCTTTTCCCCGGTCTTCCTCCGTTACCACTCGTACCCTGGTGGTATGGGTCTGGTCTGCGCATACAATGCTGTCCGCAGAAAAGCCAATGGCTTCTGCTATTCTCCGGTAATTCTCTCTCACATCCTCTTCCTTGTCTCCTCTGGTAAAACTAAGGTTCATAGAGGCATAAATCCCTTTGCTTACCCCTCCCTTTCTGGTAGAAAAGCCATGATAAAATCCCGGCAGTTCCGAAAAAGCCGGATAAGACAAAAAAAGGACACCATTTTTTTCTTGTAATTCCATACTTCTATCCTCTGAATTCAAATGCATTTTTTATGAGTGTTGTCCCTGTGGGCGTTATCCCCACCACATCAAAGCGGCAGGGTGTCTCTGTCCCATATCCGTGTCTGGCGAGATAATACAGGGCGGTTCTGGATATCCGCTGCTGTTTCCGAAAATCCACTGCAGAGAGGCTGTCTCCCCATCTGGCTGTACCGCGGTATTTCACTTCCACAAAGCACAGATAACAGCCCTCTTTGGCTACAATGTCAATTTCTCCCTGCCTGCAGCTAAAATTCCGGCACAAAATCCGGTATCCCTGGTCTTTCAAGTAGCGGACAGCCTCTTCTTCATACTGAAATCCCAGCTCTCTTTTGGAGCCGTTCTCTTTTTCTCCTGTCATTCTTGTTCTCCCAGCACATTATGGATAAAAGAACGCCTGTGAATAGGGGTGGGACCGTATTTTTGAATGGCTTCTATATGTGCTTGGGAACCATAGCCCTTATTAGAGGCAAAACCATACTGGGGCATGATTTTATCATATTCCCGCATAAGCCGGTCTCTGGTAACCTTTGCCACAATACTGGCCGCTGCTATGGAAATGCTTTTTGCGTCTCCCTTGATAATGGGCACCTGGGGAATGTCAATTCCGGGAATGGTCACCGCGTCGTTTAAGAGAATCTGGGGCTTTACAGGCAGCTTGGAGACAGCTTCCCGCATGGCCTCGTAGGTTGCCTGAAGAATATTGATTTCGTCAATTCTGGCAGGCGAAGCATATCCCACTTCTGCAGCTACCGCCTTCTCCAGAATCTCTTCATACAGTTCTTCTCTTTTCTTCTCCGACAGTTGTTTGGAATCATTGATATAGAGAATCCGGCAGTCCCTGGGCAAAATAACTGCGCCTGCCACCACAGGACCTGCAAAAGGCCCTCTTCCCACTTCGTCAATACCGCAGATATATCCCAGATGACCGTACTGTTCTTCATACGCTCTCATAGCTTCTATACGCTGTTTTTCCCGCTCCAGACGCTCCAGACGTTTCTTCGCCTGCTGCAGAAGGCTCTGAACCCCTTTCCGTCCGTCTTCCTGATAAAGAGCGCAAAGCGCCGGAAGTTCCTCCTCCGGCGCTCTTTTCAGTTCTTCTTTTATTTCCTGAATACTTTTCATTTCCTGTTTCCCCTCTACTGCTCTGGTCTTTCCAAAGTGATTCTTCCGATTTTTCCGTTTCGGAATTCTTCCAGAAATATGTTGGCAGCTTTTAAATAGTCCAGTTCATTTCCCTTCTGAATACACTTCCGGTTCTCCGCAATCTGTGTCAGCATAGATAAACGGTCATCGGATTCTGTCAGTTCATATCTCTTCTCCAAAAGCCCTTTGTAAAATTCATGAAGGCATCCGAGAAGCTCCAGCGAAAGTTCTTCCAGATTCAAAATTTCATCCTTTATAGAGCCCACCATAGCCAGCTTGGCACCTACGCTCTGGTCTTCAAACTTGGGCCAGAGAATTCCGGGCGTATCCAGAAGCTCCACATTTTTATTAATGCGAATCCACTGTTTTCCTTTGGTAACTCCCGGTTTATTTCCGGTTTTTGTGCAGGCCTTTCCTGCAAAGGCATTGATAAACGTAGATTTTCCCACGTTTGGAATTCCCACTACCATAGCCCGGACAGGACGGTTTTTAATTCCTCGTTTCCGGTCTCTCTCCAGCTTTTCCTGACAGGATTCCATAATCGCAGGCAGAACGTTTTTAATGCCTGCACCGCTTTTTGCATTGAGTTTTACCGTGTAATAGCCCTTCTCCTGAAAATACTGAGCCCACTTTTCATTTTCTCTTTCGTCCGCTAAATCCGCCTTATTTAAAAGTATGAGTCTGGCCTTATTTTTCCCCAGCTCATCGATATCAGGATTCCTGCTGGAACGAGGAATTCTGGCATCTACCACCTCAATAATCAAATCTATCAGCTTAATATTTTCCTGCATCATACGTTTGGCCTTTGTCATATGGCCGGGATACCATTGATAATTCATACTTATCCTCTCTTTTCTGTCAGTCTTTTAAAAATCCCATAGAATCAAAGGGCGAAATCCGAAACCAGAGTTTCCCTAAGATATATTTTTTCTTTACGTTTTTCACTTCTGCAAAACGGCTGTCCTCGCTGTTATTCCGGTTATCTCCCAGGACGAAATATTCATCCTTTTTCAGCGTCACCCCTTCATCAGCCAGACCGGCATTGCTGATCTGCGACAATTCCTTACTTTCCTCATACAGCTTTCCGTCAATATATACCTGTCCGTCTTTAATCTGTATGGTTTCTCCAGGAAGACCAATCACTCTTTTGATGTGCACTGCCGCATTATCCTTGCCATCCTTGGTAAAAGCAATCACATCTCCCCTTTTGGGGTCTCCCAGCTTATAGACCACCTTGTTGATGAAAAACCGCTCACCGGTCTGGAAGGTTGGCTCCATACTGCTTTCCTGCATACTGATACTCTGGAAAAAGAAAATCGCCACTACAGCCGCAAGAGCAAGGGCCACTGCAATCTGAAACACCCAGCCGAACACCCGGCGTCCCGTTTCGCTTCTGATAAATTCCAGCGCCAAATCTTTTTGTTCTTCTATATTGATATTTTTTTTCTTTCTTTTTCTGCTCAATCCTGTCACCCCGTCCCCGCATAAATTCATCCGCATGATGAACAAACAGAGGGTGCCACTACTGCAACACCCTCTGTCATGCTTACGTTATTATTTTACTAATTCTTTAACCTTAGCTGCTTTACCTACACGCTGTCTTAAGTAGTTCAGTTTCGCACGTCTTACTTTACCGCGTCTGATAACTTCTACTTTTTCTACGTTAGGGGAATGTAATGGCCATGTTTTTTCAACGCCGATTCCGTTGGAAGTTTTTCTTACTGTGAATGTTTCACGGTTGCTTCCGCCCTGTTTCTTTAATACAACACCTTCAAAAATCTGGATTCTTTCACGGTTTCCTTCTTTGATTTTTCCGTGAACTCTTACAGTGTCACCTACGTTGAATTCCGGTGCTTCAGCTTTCATCTGAGCAGCTTCGATGTTTTTAATAATTTCGTTCATGATTTTTCTCCTTTTATCCTGGATGTTCTTAATGCAATCAGCAGCAGAGGACCATCTCTTTTTACAACAGGTTTGATTATACTATGCCTGTCTGCTGTTGTCAAGGTTTTTTCCTTGCTGAATTTTTTTACAGGAAATACTCCACTTCTCTCGGCGCAGCATAATTGCTTTCCAGATAGTCCCGCACCTGACCGGCCTCAAAAGTTCTGGCACCTGTGGGACAGACCTTTGTACACCGCATACAGTTTAAACACTTGTCCGGCCGGATCTCCAGCGTTTCCATGGAAATGGCGTTTACCGGACATTTCTGCACGCAGGCCTGACAGCCCGTACACGCTTCCCGCGCAAAGCTTTTTTCCACTGGTTTCATAGCTTTGGGCTCAGGTTTTGGATTTCCCGGTACGTCTGTTTCCAAAAGCACACTATTTTCCGCTTCTTCCAGCTTTTTTTTCACAGCAACGGCAAACTTCCGGAAGATTTCCAGGTCTTTGTCATCCGGTCTTCCCATTCCCAGCTTCGCTGAATAAATGTGCGGAATCACCGGAGCTATGGCGCCAATACAAACAAACCCCTGTCTTGTGAGAATTTCCTTCATCTGAGCCAGTGTATCCTCGTAATGGCGGTTGCCATACGCAGCTGCCAGAATACAGGGCGTCCTGTTTCCCTGCAGAGAAGAGAAAATACCACTCTCTACCTGAGGCAATTGTCCTCCGTATACCGGAGCCGCAGCCACCAGAAGCTCCTGCTCTTTAAATACATGCTTCTGTTTTCGGAATTTCCTTCTGGTCAAGTCCAGATACGCCGGATTCTGGGTCAGACAGCTCATAAGCAGTTCTGTGGCCCTTTTCGTACCCTCTGTGGGACTGAAATATGCCGCTGTCACAGGTCTGTTTTTAGAAAGCAGGTCCGGACGGCGCTCTTTTGTTCTTTTGACAGACTGCTTAAGCCTCCACGCCTCAATTTTGCTGTGGTCGCCTGTAAGAAGCACTTTGGGCACCTTTTTCCCATTCCACTCTTCCGGGCGGGTATAGTGTGGATATTCCAACAGATTGTCCTGCATGGACTCAAACTGAGAGGATTCCTCATTGTTCAACACACCGGGTACAAAACGGGAAATAGCGTCAATCATAACAGCGGCCGCCAGTTCTCCCCCGGTCAGCACATAATCCCCGATGGACACATAATCTGTCACCACTTCCTCCAGTACCCGCTCATCAATCCCCTCGTAATGACCGCAGAGGAAAATCAGCTCTTCCTCCATAGCCAGTTCCTCTACCATGGTCTGGCGGAATACCTGTCCCTGAGGCGTCAGGTAAATACATCTGGGCTTTTTTCCCTGCCGGGCTGCCTGGGATTCTTTTCGCACAGATTCATAAGCTCTGAAAACCGGTTCGGCCTGCATAACCATACCGGCGCCTCCGCCATAGGGATAATCATCGACCCGCATGTGTTTGTTATCAGCAAAATCCCGGATATTTACCGTATGAAGAGAAATTTTTCCGCTTTTTAAGGCCCTCCCCGTAATGCTGGTATTTACGGTATTTTCAATCATTTCCGGAAACAGCGTCAATACATGATACTTCATGATTTCCCTCCTAGCACAGTCCTTTCAGCAGATGAATAATCATTTTATTCTGCTCTACGTCTACTTCTTTGACACAGTCTTTGATAGCAGGAACCAGTACCTCTTTTTTATCTGTGGTGTGAATCACATACACATCATTGGCCCCGGTCTCCATGACATCTTTTAAAGTACCGAAAAGAGAGCCGTCCTCCAGAAATACGTCCATATCTATTAAGTCTGCAATATAATATTCATTTTCTTCCAAAGGTACGGCAAAATCTCTGGTGACATAAAGACTTTTTCCCTTGTAAGGCTCAATATCGTTAATATTGTCCACATCACGGAATTTCAAAATAACAAATTGTTTGAAATACTTCACCCGCTGGATTTCCAGTTCACACAGTTCTTTTCCTGTATCCAGAAGCACACTTTCCAGATAGTCAAATCTGTGGGCGTCGTCTGTGGTGGGGTATACTTTTACCTCTCCGCGAATACCGTGGGTTGTGGTAATCACGCCTACCTGCAATAAATCTTCCATCTATATTATATACTCCTCTTTCTCCCGGTCTTTGGGCCCGGTATGATAAAAAAGGGGCTGTCACACTGCTGTTCATGCGACAACCCCTTTCATGATTGTTATTACTGTAAAATATCTACGACAACCTTTTTCTCACCTTTGGAAGACGCGGCCTTTACCACAGTACGGATAGCTTTGGCAATGCGGCCCTGGCGGCCAATTACTTTCCCCATATCCGCAGGGGCAACCTTGAGTTCCAAAAGGATAGCGTCGTTTTCTTCTGTTTCTGTCACAACGACTTCTTCAGGAGAATCTACGAGAGATTTTGCAATTACTTCTACTAATTCTTTCATTACAAATTACCTCCCGGATTATTTTTCGATACCAGCCAGTTTGAAGATTTTAGCAACAACCTCTGTTGGCTGAGCACCGTTTGCAAGCCATTTTTTAGCTGCTTCTTCGTCTACTTTGTATACGCTTGGTTCCTGAGTTGGGTCATATGTTCCAATCTCTTCGATGAATCTTCCATCTCTTGGGGATTTGGAATCTGCAACAATGATTCTATAGAAAGGAGCTTTCTTCTGTCCCATTCTTCTTAATCTGATTTTTACTGCCATTTCTTTTCACCTCCTGGTTTTTTCATAAAGTTTCATATATGTTAAAAGGGAAGTTTGAATTTTCCTCTTTTACCACCTTTGCCGCCCATCAGTCCGGGCATCTGTTTCATCATTTTCTTGGCCTGTTCAAACTGTTTGACCATACGGTTGACTTCCGCCACATCCACACCTGCGCCTTTGGCAATCCGGTTCTTTCTGGAAGGGCTTAAAATTTCGGGATGAGAACGTTCTTTTGGGGTCATGGACAGAATAATCGCTTCTTTTCTCGCCATATCCTTTTCATCTACCATGCTGTCAATGTCCTTAATCTGGGAACCCACACCCGGAAGCATATTCAGTACACTGGACAAACCGCCCATGTTTTTCATCTGGTTCATGCTTTCCAGATAGTCGTCAAATCCGAAAGAATTTTTGCGGAACTTCTGCTCCATTTCTTTGGCTTTCTCTTCATCCAGATTGGCCTGTGCCTTTTCAATCAGGCTCATGACATCCCCCATCCCTAAAATACGGGACGCCATACGGTCGGGATAAAACTGTTCCAAATCGGACAGCTTCTCGCCCATACCCACATATAAAATCGGCTTTCCGCTGATGGCCTTAATGGAAAGCGCCGCACCGCCTCGGGTGTCACCATCCATCTTTGTCAAAATGACTCCGTCGATTCCAACTTTTTCTCCAAAGGTCTCTGCCACATTTACCGCATCCTGTCCGGTCATGGCATCTACCACCAGAATGGTCTGGTCTACGTCAATGGCTTCTTTGATTTGGGCAAGTTCCTTCATCATATCTTCATCAATGTGAAGACGTCCTGCCGTATCCAGAATCAGCACATTATACTTCTCATTTTTTGCATGCTCATAAGCTGCTTTTGCAATGTCCACCGGGCTGTTTTTATCTCCCATGGCGAAGACTTCCACACCCTGTTTTTCTCCGTTTACCTGCAGCTGTTTGATTGCAGCCGGACGATAGACGTCGCAGGCAGCCAGGAGAGGCTTTCTTCCTTTGGACTTCAGCTTTCCTGCCAGCTTTGCAGTGGTTGTAGTCTTACCGGCACCCTGAAGTCCCACCATCATCAAAACGGTCACTTCATTGCCGGGCTTTAAGGCAATCTCTGTTGTTTCACTTCCCATTAAGCGGACAAGCTCTTCATTTACAATCTTAATGACCATCTGACCCGGATTCAGACCAGACATAACGTCCTGTCCGATAGCACGCTCCTGCACAGCCTTCATAAACTGCTTTACTACCTTGAAGCTGACGTCCGCTTCCAAAAGCGCCATCTTTACTTCTTTTAAGGCAGCCTTTACATCGGCTTCGGTCAAACGTCCTTTTTTTCTTAAATTCTTAAATACATTCTGAAGTTTGTCTGTTAAGCTCTCAAATGCCATCTGTTATAACTCCTCTAAGATTTCCTGAGAAATACTTTCCACCTGGGAAACCAGTTCCTGTCTGCTAAGATTTTCACATTCTCTGCTCAGCTTGTGAATACGATGGACCTTTTTTTTAATATTCACAAACTTTTCTACCAGATGCAGCTTTGCTTCGTAATCCTGCAAAGCCTTGTTGCAGCGCTTGATATTATCATGCACGCCCTGCCGGCTGATACCCAGCTCGTCGGCCACTTCACTTAAGGAGTAGTCATTTAAAACCACATCTTCGTAGATTCTTCTCTGGTGAGCTGTCAACAACTCTCCGTAGAAATCATACAGCAAAGTCTGTTCTACAAATTTTTCCATTCGTAATCACCTTGGTTATCATACAACAGGATTCTACGGCTGTCAAGTATTTTTTCTTGACAATTTTATATTCTCTATTTTTTCCTTGCACACAACTCCCTCATATGTTTATATAGTAACAGAACACAATTTTTACAGAAAGGATTTTACCATGAAAAAAGCAGTCGGAATCATAGCGGAATATAACCCTTTCCATAAAGGACATGCCTATCACATAGAAAAAGCCAAAGAACTGACCGGAGCAGACTATGCTGTAGTCGTTTTAAGCGGTGATTTCGTCCAGCGGGGCACTCCTGCTGTTTTTTCCAAACATTTGCGGACAAAAATGGCGCTTCTGGGAGGGGCTGATGTGGTGCTGGAACTCCCCTCTTATTACGCCTCCTCCAGTGCAGAATATTTTGCCAAAGGCAGCATAGGAATTCTAAATGCTTTACATGGTATAGATTTTCTCTGCTTTGGCAGCGAAAGCGGAGAACTCTCTCCCTGTATGGCCACGGCTGAAATTTTGTCGAAAGAACCGGAAGCCTTTCAGATTTCTTTAAAAGAAAACCTGAAAAAGGGCCTCTCTTTCCCCTCAGCCCGCAAAGCTGCACTCTTAGAATACGGCGCAAAATTCCTTTCCGGTCCATGGAACAACGAATTTTTAGATACGCCAAACAATATTCTGGGAGTCGAATACTGCAAAGCGCTGCTTTCACTGAAAAGTTCTATACGTCCGGTAACACTGAAACGGGAAGGCAGCGCCTATCACGCCGAAAAACTGGAAAACAGCTATCCCAGCGCCTCCGCTGTCCGCAGAAGCCTTTCCCAATTACAGGATACGGACTCCAGAGAATTTCTCCCGGCTCTTTTATCACTTTTCACCCGGACACAGCCGGAAATGGTAGCCTCTCTGCCCCACAATCTGACAAAAGAAGACATGATGACCGAGGACGATTTCTCCCTGCTGCTAAAATACAAACTGATGCGCAGTACCCCCGACAGCCTTTGTCAGTATGCCGACATGTCCCCGGAACTGGCCAGGCGAATCTGCAACCGTTTGAATGAATTTATGTCCTTTTCCCAGTTTGCAGGACTTTTAAAAACAAAGGAACTGACCCGTACCAGAATTAACCGCGCCCTGCTCCACACGCTCCTGGAAATTCCGGCAGACCTGCCTTCCCATGCTCCCGGTTATGTGCGGCTGCTTGGCTTTCAAAAGAAAAGTTCCGAATTTCTCCGGCTTTTACAGAACAACAGTACGATTCCTGTCCTCACAAAAGCCGCGGACTACAAAAAACGGCTGCCTAAGGAAGAAATTTCTGCTTTTGAGACAGATATTTTTGTCTCCAACCTCTACCAGTCCGTACTGCATATAAAAAAACAGACCGCTTTTGTTCATGATTTGCAAAAGCCGCCTGTTCTTTTGTGAACAACGGTTTTCTTTTGCTCTGCAGGAAGCAGGTTCTGATAGCGGTACACGCTGAGCAGAAGTCCCAGAACCACATAAGATACCAGAAGGTTTGAGCCGCCGGAAGAAAGGAAGGGCAGAAAACTGGTCGTTCCAGGGAAAAATCCGGCAGCTTCCCCTATGTGAAAAAGTGTCATAAAGAGGAAAAATAATGCACCTGCATAACCAATCATCATTCCCAGCTGATTTTTCTGTTTCTTTGCCACATGCAGCCCTTTCATGGCCAGAATCAGCACCATAGCAACCACAACCACAGCGGCTATGACACCATAACTGGCGCTTAAAAACTGAACCACATCATATCTGCCATTTTCTCTTATCACTTCTGTTGAAAATCCAGAAATATGTCCCAGTCGTCCAAGATAATACTGTATTCTGTCTATCTGATAAGGGGCAAACCAATGAAGTTTCACCCCCAACACGGCAATCCCTGCCGGGAGCGCCAGCGTTATTCCCCAGAACATTCCTAGAAAAACTCCCCTTTTCACCTGAAACCAGCCTTTCCATACCGCATAACTCAAGAGAACCCCCTCCACCAGAAACAAAAATCCGGCCTGAAAAAGATGTGGCATACGGTAAGCCAGATAAACCGGAAGCAGCAGCCACAGAAGACATTTGCCAATTCCCCGTATTCCCTGTCCATAATACTGATATAAAATTCCTCCATAAAGAGGAATCGCCAGATACAACATGGAAGATATGGAAAACGTTCCGATTCCGGGAAGCGTTATCCAGCTATTGGCGCCATTCACAGATACAGGGAAAAACTCTGCCTGCAGGAAAAGGAAAAGTCCGCCCAGTCCTGCCAGAAATTTTGCATATTTTCCCAGAAAACTGTAGTCCAGGCGGTATACGCCCAGCATCAGGCCAAAGCCCAGCACCACATGAAAAATATAGCGGATAATGTGGCTGTTTCCCAAGGTTCCATCGCTTTTTCCAATCACGGTCTGAATCACAATTCCCAGAAAACTGATAAACCCTATGAGGATAATCATAGACCAACACATCTGTGGTCTGTGAAGGGCATCCAGAGAAATTCCGGTTTCTACAGGGCTTCCCATATCCTCTACCGCCCTTTTCACTGCCTCGTCCCTGTCCATGCCTTCCAGAAGATTGTCTGAAATCTGCTCTTCCAAATGTCCCCGCAGTTCTTCTTCCACCATTTTTCGGGCCTGCTTGCAGCGTATCTGCTCCAGTACTTTTTGTAAATATTCTTCCATTTGTCACCCCTCCAATCCTAAGACACTGGTTACTGCTCCGGCATATTCCCGCCACTCCGCCTCTTTCTCAGAAAGCATTCTGCGGCCTTCTCTGGTAATGCTGTAATATTTCCGCATTTTCCCCTGGATTTCCTGCTCATAAGATTGCAGAAGCTTCTTCTCCTCCATGGTGTGCAGCAAAGGATAGAGGGTTCCCGCTTTCAGCTCAAAAACATTTTGAGAACGCTGCCGTAATGTTGAAATCATTTCATACCCATACATATCTTTTTCCGACAGCAGCTTTAAAAGCAACATCGTCATACTGCCGGAAACCATTGTTTTACTGATTGCCATTTTCTACCTCCTTGTGTCAGACATTTTCAAACAAAAATATAGCATATAGTTTTTCGATATATCGATTAACTATATACTATATCGGTTATCTATATATGTCAAGGATTTTTATTCCCATTCTTCACTGCGGAGAATATCCCGTATCGTCTGCATGGACACATCCACCGAAGCAATTTCATCGGCGCACCGTTTCAGTTCCTGTCGGATGGTGGTTTCATGCTTGATATTTCTCTTATATTTCATCTGATGTTCCAGCACGGCCCAGAAATCAATGGCAATGGTGCGAAGCTGTATTTCCGCCGTGATTCCCTCCAGGTGTTTATCCGTAAATGCAACCAGAAGGTGAAGACTGCGGTAACCGTTTGGTTTGGGATAGGCAATGTAATCCTTCTCCCCTATTATGCGAATTTCACTCCTGTTGTAAAGCCACCGGGACAGACGGTAAACCTCCTCTACAAAGGAGCAGATAACCCGGACTCCGATAGCATCATGGGTATTTTTCAGTGCAGAAGCACTGTCTGTAGGGACGCCTTTTTTCTTCAGCTTTTCTATCATGCTTTCCGGTTTTTTTAACCGGGAATTTGCATATAATACCGGCTGAATCCCGTCTCTTGTCTCTTTCACCGGATATTCTTTCAATAACTCCTGCAGACATTCTTCCCCTTGCTCCAAAAGAGGCAGTGCATTTTTGTAATATTTTTCCAACGTCAATGTATACATCTCCTATTGCATAAGGGAATTAATCAAATCCGTTACCTGTGAAATAGGAATGGCATAGCCAATTCCCTCTACATCTGTAGAAGAAATCTTTGCCGTATTGATTCCCACCAATTCTCCATTCATATTCAGCAGCGCCCCTCCGCTGTTTCCCGGATTGATGGCCGCATCGGTCTGAATATAACTGACAGCCGTCTCCTGGCTGCTGTTGCTGCTGCTGATACTCCGATTGACGGCGCTGACTACACCTGTAGTAACTGACTGTCCATACCCCAGAGCATTCCCGATGGCAACCACCTGTTCGCCCACCTGCAAGTCGTCAGAATCACCGATGTCCACAATCGAAATCTTTGAAATCGTATCCTGAGACAAATCAGAAACAGAAACCTTAATCACTGCCAAATCTGTATTTTCATCATAGCCGCATAACTGCGCTTCATACGTCTCATCATCTGCAAATGTAACCGACAGTGTCGTAGCTCCCTCCACCACATGATAATTGGTCACCATATAATAATCCGAATCATCGGCATAAATAATAATACCGGAACCGCAGCTGGCTGTTTCTTCCACCTGGGACTGGGAAGGACTTCCGCCTCTTCCTTCAAAACGCCCAAAATAATTTTCCACCTCCTGCACCGATATATTCGTAACAGAGACTACGGAAGGAAGTCTCTCTGCTGCAATGTCGGAAACACTGAGATGATCTGCGTCCAGAGCGCTTGCTGTGGAAACCGTCTGCAGAGCCGGGGAAGCCGTATTCTGGTTTTGCGCGGTCTGTGTACTGCTGCTTTTTACAGTCTCCAGCCCATAGTTTATCCCATAACAGGTTCCGCCTGCCACTGCCCCGAAAAGAGCTGCGCTTAAAACCAGGGAAGTTACCTTTTTCTGAAGTTTTTTTCTTCTGCGTCGCCGCTTATATCCGGCGCTCTTTGAAAAATTTCTTGTTTCTCCTGTGTATTCTTTATATTTTGGCATATGTTTGTCCTCCTGCTTTTGTTTTCTATTGATTCTGAATCCATAATAAGCCGGAGACCTTAACTGAACTTTAAAGAATACTTGAAATCAACTTAAAAATTTTCCGGTGCTAGGCCACAGGAAAAGAAATGCTAATCAACAAGGACTTTTCGTCCTTTGTCACTGCCGCAATCTTCCCTTTATGGGCTTCCACTGTAGCTGCAGCAATGGAGAGTCCCAGACCATACCCTCCGGTTTGGGAATTCCGGGAACTGTCTGTACGGTAAAAACGGTCAAACAAATGCTGGGTATGTTCTTTGGAAATAAATTCTGTGGTATTGAACACAGACAGCCGAACCCGCCTTTTTTGCTTTTCCAGCGTCACTGCAATTTCTCCGTTCTCACCAGAGTACTTAACAGCATTGTCCAGCAAAATAGTTACCAGACGGCGGATGGCCTTCTCGTCCCCGCGCATGGAAATCATGGGCGCAATGTTTCCGGTAAGATTTTTATGCTGGGTCTTTGCCAGAGCCTGAAAGGTTCCCAACGTTTCCTCCACCACATCAGAAAGAGGAAAATCCACCATCAGTTCCCGGGTCTGCTCCTCTTCCATACGGGAAAGCAGAATCAGATTGTTGGTTAAATCCGCCAGACGTTTTGTCTGATTCTGAATGTCACTGAGCCATTCACTTTCTCCGAAATCCATTTCCAGCACTTCCGTATCTGCATCAATAATGGTCAAAGGCGTCTTTAACTCATGTCCTGCATCGGTAATGAACCGCTTCTGCTTTTCATAATTTTCCGAAAAAGGCTTTACAATACGGGCAGACAGAAAAAACAACAGCGCAAATACCGCCGCAAGCCCGGATACAGAAACTCCCAGCGCTGTCAGGGCAAAATTGCTGAAAGTCTCAAGATTTCTTCTGCAGTCCAGAAAAATAATCCGCACCTCTGAATCCGAAGTGTACACACAATACCGATAATCTCCCATAAACCCCTTATCCTGCCCTTTTTCCCATACGGTTTCGGCATACTCCATGGCCTCTGAATCGTCCACAGACACAATTTGTCCCGTGTCTGCTGAAAGGGCCTTTCCGTCTTCATTCAGCAAAACGGAAAAATACCGGGATTCATAGGGCAGTTCCGGGGACATGAGATGTTCTTTTTCGTAAGCATCTTTCATTTCTTTTTTTTGTTCCGGTTCTCCATGGGGCGGCATGTCCGGAAACTGACCGGAATTTTCTTTCAGAATATTCAGTACCTGATCTGCGTCTGCAACGATTTTCTGATAGTTTAAAATACCGATACTTCCTTCTATAATCAGCAGTACAACCAAAAGAGAGACCATAGAGGCCAATACCAGCTTTTTCCGCAATTTTTTTATCATTTGACTTCCTCCAGGGAGTATCCCGCATTTCTTACAGCTTTAATCTGAATATTCGCATGGAGAGCAGCCAGCTTTTTCCGCAGATAAGAAATGTAAACCCAGACTACATTGATTTCTGCTTCGCTGTCATAGCCCCATATTTTTTCCATAAAACGTTCTGAGGAAATCAGATTGCTGGGGTTGCTCATCATAAGTTCCAACATCTGAAACTCCTTATTGGCCAGCCGAAAGCTGCCGGTAGGTGTGGTAAGTTCAAAGGTCGCTCTGTCTAAAGTCACGTTTCCAATCTGCAGTTTAGAATTTGCCTGAGCCGTTTGTGTCCGTGTCATGGCCCGGATTCGGGCTAAAAGTTCTTTGGAATGAAAAGGCTTTGCCAGATAGTCATTGGCCCCTGCATCCAGACCGGCCACCTTATCATCCACTTCTGATTTGGCAGTCAGAAGCAGCACGGGAAGCAGATTACCCCTGCTGCGAAGTTCCTTTAATACCGTAATACCATCTACCTTTGGCATCATAATATCCAGAATCACGCCGTCATAATTGTCGGCGTCCAGATAGGCCAGCGCCTCTTCTCCATCGTAAACCGCATCCACGGAGTAATTGTTCCGCTCCAAAATGGCTGTTAGTGCCTTGGATAATGCTTTTTCATCTTCTGCAAGTAATAAACGCAATGTTCATTCCCTCCTCTGTATTTTTACTTTTTTCTTTGTAACAAATATAGGTGCAGAACCTTAAATGTACCTAAAAGTCTTTGAAAATATCACGCATTCCTTTTTAAATTATACCATACTCTTTTTCTAATACAAACTTTTTTCCTTTGACTATTTCCTCAATCCATGTTATGGTATCTTATATATTCCAGACAGAAAGAGGTGGAAAGAAAAATACTCATTCCCACCCTCTATTGATATCTTATTTTGCCGTCCTTTTCAGACGGAAGGATAAAAGGAGCTGCAAGGGGTTTTCTTTCCTGCGGCTCCTTTTATCGTACAAAATTTCTTTTAGAGAAGGAGGGACTTCACCATGTCCATGATTAAAATAGAAAATCTCACATTCTCCTACCCTTCCAGTTCTGACAATATTTTTGAAAATGTCAGCTTTCAGATTGATACGGACTGGAAACTGGGATTTGTGGGCAGAAACGGCAGGGGAAAAACTACATTTTTAAATCTTTTACAGAACAAATACGAATACAGCGGAAAAATCCTGAGCTCTGTGTCCTTTGATTATTTCCCCTGTCCGGTCACAAAAAAAGAACGGCTTACAGAAGAAATTCTCTGGGACATTGCGCCTCTTGCAGAAGAATGGGAATTTTTAAAAGCCTACCTGAAAAAGAAGAAAGGCTTTCTTCTGGTTTCCCATGACCGCTGCTTTCTCGACAACTGCGCAGACCACATTCTGTCTTTAAACCGAACCAATATCGAAATACAAAGCGGAAATTTTTCTTCCTGGATGGAAAATTTCAAACGGCAGCAGGACTTTGAAACATCCCAAAACGAACGTCTGAAAAAGGATATTTCCCATTTGCGGCAGGCGGCCCAGAGAACTTCTGCCTGGTCTGTCCGCACAGAAACTGCCAAATATGGAAACGGACCTGTAGACAGAGGCTATATTGGCCATAAATCCGCTAAAATGATGAAACGTGCAAAAACGATTGAAGCCCGGCAGAAACAGGCCATAGAAGAAAAATCCGGCCTTTTGAAAAATGCAGAATATACGGAAAATTTAAAGCTTTTCCCTCAGAAATATCATACAGATACTCTGGCTTCCTTTTCCCATATCTGCATTTGTTATGACCGGAAACCTGTCTGCGGACCGTTTTCCTTTTCTGTACAGCAAGGGGACCGTCTGGTGCTGCATGGAAAAAACGGCAGCGGCAAAAGCAGCCTTTTAAAACTTTTGACCGGGATATCTGTTCCTCATACAGGCACAGTTACCGTAGGTTCCGGGCTTCAAATTTCCTATGTTCCACAGGACACTTCCCACTTAAAAGGCACACTTTCAGACTTTGCGGCCCAGAACCAGATAGAAGAAACCCTGCTGAAAACCCTGCTGCGGAAAATGGACTTTACCCGTACACAGTTCCTGAAAGATATGCGGGATTTTTCAGAAGGCCAGAAAAAGAAAGTGTTGGTAGCCAAAAGTCTCTGTGAGCAGGCTCATCTCTATGTATGGGATGAACCCCTGAACTTTATTGACATCTATTCCCGTATGCAGATAGAAGAACTCATACTGGAATTTGCACCCACCATGATTTTCGTAGAACATGACCGCACATTCCGCCAGAAAATAGCAACGAAAACCATAGAAATCTAAAATTCCAGCGAAAAAGAGCAGCATCCAGAGATGCCGTACTCTCCAGATTCTGCTCTTTTCACTTTTCTTATATTCTTTTTATTTTCTGGTTCTGTTTATTTCTGTATTTCAGATTGTTCCGAATACGTCCCCCGCAGCCTGCGCAGAACAACAGCACAAACACCATGACTACAACCATAGAAAGCTGCCCTGTTGTCCACGCCGCAACAAATGCATACACATTCAGAAACAGCAGCAAAACGCCCCAGTACAGGCATACCGTGCCCTCGCCTCTGCACCATGCCCGGTTTTCTTCTTTTTGGGTTTCATCAAATCCCGCGGTGGGAAACTTTTTCTTACGGAACATATACATGCCGCGAATCACATAAAAAATACCAAAAACCCCGGAAAATTGTATGACAATACTCAGTACCGACCAAAGAGATTCCATTTCCTCTTCTCCTTAGTTCTTAAAGCTGTGAATCGGCGCCGGGATTCTTCCGGTTCTGTTCACAAAGTTTTCGCAGGAATAGGGATTCACCGGCATAACCGGCGCATAGCCCAGAAGACCGCCGAATTCCACCGTTTCTCCCACGCCTTTGCCGATAACCGGAATCACACGCACGGCTGTAGTTTTCTGGTTTACCATACCGATGGCACATTCGTCTGCAATAATGCCTGCAATCGTGGTTGCTTTTGTATCTCCGGGAATCGCAATCATATCCAGCCCTACGGAGCAGACACAAGTCATAGCCTCCAGCTTTTCAATGGTCAGGGCATTCGCTACAACTGCGTCAATCATACCCTGGTCTTCGCTGACCGGAATAAAAGCACCGCTCAATCCGCCTACATAAGAGGAAGCCATCACACCGCCTTTTTTCACCTGGTCATTTAAAAGAGCCAGAGCAGCCGTGGTTCCCGGCGCGCCTGCATATTCCACACCGATTTCATGGAGAATATCTGCCACACTGTCTCCAATAGCCGGAGTCGGCGCCAGAGAAAGGTCGATAATACCGAAAGGAATCCCCAGACGTCTGGACGCCTCCTGAGCCACCAACTGTCCCACGCGGGTAATCTTAAAGGCCGTCTTTTTAATCGTTTCGCAGAGCACTTCAAAATTCTTGCCTCTCACCTGTTCCAGCGCCTTTTTCACAACACCCGGACCGGATACGCCTACATTGATAACCGCGTCTGCCTCGGTCACTCCGTGAAAAGCACCTGCCATAAACGGATTGTCGTCAGGAGCATTGCAGAATACCACCAACTTTGCACAGCCCAGAGAATCCTCTTCCTTGGTAGCCTGAGCCGTTTCCAGAACAATACTGCCCATAAGGCGCACGGCATCCATGTTGATTCCTGTTTTGGTAGAACCCAGATTCACAGAACTGCATACCCGCTCCGTAGAAGCCAGCGCTTCAGGAATAGAACGAATCAAAAGCTCGTCTGCCGCTGTCATGCCCTTACACACGGTGGCAGAATAGCCCCCGATAAAGTTGACGCCCACCTCTTTCGCCGCCTTATCCAGCGTCTTTGCCAGACTGACAAAATCCTCCGGTGTCTTGCAGGCTGCACCGCCTACAAGTGCAATAGGGGTTACAGAAATTCTTTTATTGACAACCGGAATTCCGAACTCCTTGGAAATATCATCTCCTGTTTCCACCAGATGTCTGGCCAGTCCCGTAATTTTTTCGTAAACCTTACGGTTCACCTGCTGTAAATCGGAATCAATACAGTCCAGAAGACTGATACCCAGCGTAATGGTGCGCACGTCCAGGTTTTCTTCCTCAATCATTTTATTTGTCTCATTGACTTCATACATGTTAATCATAGGTGATTTTCCGTCCTTTCTGCCTGCTTCTTAAATCCGGTGCATTTTTGTGAAAATATCTTCTAACTGCACACGAATCACCACGCCGATTCCATTTCCAATATCTTCCAGTTCTTCGGAAATCACATTGAGTTTTTTTGCAGACATGCTGGTATCTGTAATCATCATCATATTGAAATATCCGTCTACAATCGTCTGAGAAATATTCAGAATGTTAATTTTGTTCTCTGCCAGGTAAGTACATACCTTTGCAATAATTCCTACGGTGTCTTCTCCCACAACGGTAATAATGGTCTTCTTCATGATTAGCTCCTCATTTCTTATTTTATTTGTAAAATGTTTCTTTCTACCTGCTGTCTTTACACAGTTACCAAATCCGACACCTGCTCCCGGTGTGCCACAGCAATTTTAAAATCCGAAGATTTCCAGGGATTTTCCCCCATAGTCACCTCGGAGCAGACCGTTTCATAAGCCAGCGCTTCGTAATTGTTCTCCCGACTTAAATGTCCCAGAAAAACAGCTTTCATCCGCTCATGCAGCAGACGGCACAAAAGGCGGCCTGCCGTTTCATTGGAAAGATGTCCCCGGTTTCCCAAAATACGCTGCTTCAAATAATAGGGATAACTTCCCACCTGCAGCATATTTACATCATGGTTGGCTTCCAGCAAAAGCACATCCAGTCCGGAGAGATTCTGCACTATGTAATCATCATAATATCCCAAATCCGTGGCAATGCCTGCAGACTTTGTACCATGATTTATCCGGTATCCCACCGGTTCTGCCGCGTCATGAGAAATGGCAAAGGGCTGCACCTGCAAATCCCCGATTTGAAATTTTTTGTCTGCCTCTATGGGACGGAAAAGCCCTTCCGGCATTTTCCCCAGGCTGCTCATGGACTGCATGGCCTCCATGGTTCCCCTGGTGCAGTAAATGGGGATTTTGTGCTTTCTGGAAATCACCCCAAGTCCTTTGATATGGTCGGAGTGCTCATGGGTAATCAAAATACCGTCGCAGTCCCCGGTGGTGTGGTCAATGCTTCGCAGTCCCTCTTCAATGCGTTTTCCGCTGATTCCTACATCTACCAGCAGGCTTGTGGTATCACTTCCCACATAGATACAGTTTCCGCTGCTGCCGCTGGCTATACTACAAAGATTCATAATATGTCCTCATTTTCCGTTCGATCTGAAGATAAGTATGAGCTACATCTTCATCATTATATAATTGGAAATCACAGCGCTCTTCAAAGACCTCTTCCGGAAGCTGGTTGTCCATCAGCTTTTTGATTTTCTCATCTGAATAGCCTCTGTCTCTGCGCAGTCTTTCCATGCGTACTTCTTTTTCGCAATAAATATACCATATCTCATCACAAATTTCATCATATTTTTCTTCCAGAAGCAAAGCCGCCTCAATAAAGAAAAATTCCGTCTCTTCTTTTCTGGACCGTTCAATTTCCCTTAAAATGTATTTTTTCACTTCCGGATGTACAATATCGTCCAGCTTTTTCAGCATTTCGGGATTATCAAAGACAATGGATGCAATGGCTGCCCGGTCCAGAGAGGTGTCCTCCCTTACCACCCAGTCCCCGAAAAGCTGAATCACCGGTTCATAGCACTCTCTTCCGGGCATCATCAGCATATGCCCCACTTCATCTGCCTTTACCACTCTGGAGTCGAAATGTTCTTCCATATAATTCAATACCGCGCTTTTGCCGCTTCCCACGCCGCCGGTTACTCCTATAATCCTCATAGACACTTCCTCCTTTGTAACGCATTTCTCTATTTATTTTGCCTCATACCAGCTTTTGCCGGTGTGCATATCAATTTCCAGGGATACGGATAACTCCGCCGCTCCCTTCATTTCCTGCTCCAGAATGGCGGAAACCTGTTCCACCTCATCCTCTGCCGTTTCAATCAGCAGCTCATCGTGTATCTGCAGAATCAGTCTGGATTTCAGATTTTCCTCTTTCAGGCGGCGGCTGACCTGAATCATGGCAATTTTAATAATATCTGCTGCCGTGCCCTGAATAGGGGAATTCATGGCTACCCGCTCCCCAAAGGAACGCTGCATAAAGTTGCTGGATTTCAGTTCCGGCACAGGACGGCGGCGTCCGAACATCGTACTGACATATCCCTCGTCCTTGGCCTGCTGTACCAGATTATCCAGAAATCCCTTTATCTTCGGATAAGTCTCAAAATAATTTTTAATGTACTGCTCTGCCTCTTTTCTCGTAATGCTCAAATCCTGGCTAAGTCCGAAAGAGCTGATACCATACACAATACCGAAGTTGACGGCTTTGGCATTCCGTCTCTGCAGAGGAGTTACCTCTTCAAAAGGAATGTGGAACACCTGAGAAGCCGTCATTCTGTGGATATCCTGGGCTTCCCGATAAGCCTGTATCAGCTTTTCGTCCCCGGACATATGAGCCAGAACACGCAGTTCAATCTGGGAGTAGTCTGCGTCCAAGAACACATACCCGTCTTTGGGAATAAATACCTTTCTAAGAAGCCGTCCCAGTTCTGTCCGCACCGGAATATTCTGCAGATTGGGCTCTGTACTGCTGATACGCCCTGTGGCAGTAATCGTCTGGTTAAAAGTGGAATGAATTCGGCCGCCTTCATCAATATAGCCCGCCAGACCGTCCGCATAGGTGGATTTCAGTTTGGTAAGCTGGCGGTATTCCAGAATATCCGATACAATGGCATAATCTGCAGCCAGCTTTTCCAGTACATCTGCCGCCGTGGAATATCCGGTTTTCGTCTTCTTTCCTCCCGGCATCTGCAGCTTTTCAAAGAGAATCACTCCAAGCTGCTTGGGAGAATTGATATTAAATTCTTCCCCTGCCTGCTGCCAGATACTTTTCTCCAGTTCTGCAATCCGCACCTGCAGCTTTTCTCCATACTCCTTCAATTCTTCTGCATTCACCCGGATTCCCTCTTTCTCCATATCGGAAAGGGTAAACAACAGAGGCATTTCCATATCTGTATACAGCTTTTTCATCCCTGCTGCTTCCAGAGCCTCCAAAAGAGGCTGTCTGGCTTTTAAAGCCGTATAAGCCATATAGCAGACGCTTTTTGCCAGTTCCTCTTCTTTCTCTGCCGCTGCCTTGGAATAAGAAAGTTTTCCCAGCAGGTCTTCCTTTGCAGGGAGCATTTCTCCCAGATATTCTCTGGCAATATCGTCATAAGCATATTCGGATTTCAAGGGATTTAAGAGATAGGCGGCTATCTGGGCGTCAAACATGGCGGTATGATGGTCTAAATCCATATGCCGCAGCATGGCCTTTACATTCAAAGACGCCACCGCATTTCCCTGCTGACAGAGCATTTTTGCTTTATCCAGAAGATATGCTTCCGTCACAAATCCCTGGGGCAGCATGCCGTACACTTGCAAATCCCCTTCTTCCTCATAAGCCAGACCAAGCCCCAGAATCATTCCTTTTTCTTCCAGAAGTTCCAGTCCCACCCGCTCTTTCTTTTGAGCCAGTGCAAAAAGTTCCTCTGCTTTTGCAAAATCCGTAATGGTTGCAAAATGCTCTTCTGCCTTGCTGGTATTTCCAGTCTCTTCAAATCTGGAAAGGAAATTTTTAAATTCCAGTTCCTTAAAAAATTCGTAGGCTTCCTGAGTATATAAATCATGGATTCTGGCAGTTTCCCAGTCATACTCCACCGGACTGTCAATGCGGATAGTTGCCAAATCCTTACTGAGTACCGCTAAATCATAATGCTCTAAAAAAGCATTTTTTGCTTTGTTGGGCTTAATTTCCTCTGCATGGGCATGGGCATTTTCCACACTGCCGTACTCTAAGAGCAGCTTGGTAGCCGTTTTTTCTCCCACTCCGGGAAGCCCCGGAATATTATCCGCCGTATCTCCCATCAGGGCTTTCAGTTCAATAATCTGCAGCGGGCTTAACTGATAAGCCTCCTGCACATCTTTTGCAAAATAATCTTCAATGGTGGTTTTTCCGCCCTTTGTCTTTGGAATACGAATGCAGATATGGTCTGTAGCCAGCTGCAGCAAATCCCTGTCTCCGGAAAGCACGGTGACACCCATGCCCTTGGCCTCGCTCCGTTTGGCAATCGTTCCTAAAAGGTCGTCCGCCTCATACCCCTCCATAGAGAGAATGGGCACCCCCATAGCGCCAAGCACATCCTTCATCACCGGCACCTGCTGGCGCAGTTCCTGGGGCATGGGTTTTCTGGTTCCTTTATAGGCGTCGTACATCTTGTGCCGGAAGGTGGGCGCCGAAAGGTCAAAGGCAACCGTAAGATAATCCGGTTTTTCTTCTTCCATCATTTTGAACAGGATGTTTAAAAAGCCGTAAATGGCATTGGTGTGAAGCCCTTCGGAATTGGTCAAATCCGGCAGGCCGTAAAAGGCTCTGTTTAAAATACTGTGTCCGTCTATCAGCAGGATTTTTTCCCTCATTGTATTCTCCTTATCTGGTTCATTTTTGTCTTACATACGGGATAGCGCAGCCGTCAAAAGCCGCTTGAAATCCGGGGCTTTTTGGTCTGCTATCTCCTGTACCTCTTTATGGTTTAAAGGGGTTTCGCTCATGCCGCAGGCCAGATTGGTAATACAGGAAATTCCGCAGATTTTCATGCCGCAGTGATTGGCCGCCACAGCCTCGCAGGCCGTACTCATACCTACTGCGTCTGCACCCAGAATTCTGCACATACGCACTTCTGCCGGAGATTCGTAATTGGGACCGGTAAGCTGGATATAAACCCCTTTCTGAAGAGGAATCCGCAATTCTTCTGCCGTGCTCTCTAAAAGCTTCTGCAAATCCTTATCATAGATTTCACTCATATCGCTGAACCGCTCTCCCAGTTCTTCCACATTGGAGCCAATCAGCGGCGATGGGACAAAGGAGGAAATCTGGTCTGTAATCATCATAAAATCTCCCGGCCGGAAGTCAAAATTCACTCCTCCCGCCGCATTGGTAAGAAACAGAATCTCGGCTCCCAAAAGCTTCATCAGACGCACCGGAAGCACCACATCTGTAATGGAATACCCCTCATAATAGTGAACTCTGCCCTGCATAATGATAACAGGCACGCCCTTTACATATCCAAGGACGAATCGTCCCTTGTGTCCCGGTACGGTAGACACGGGAAAGCCCTGTATTTCTTCGTATGGTATGATTTGGTGAATTTCTATCTCTTCTGCATAGTCTCCCAGACCGGAGCCTAGAATCAGCGCCACCTTTGGCACAAAGTCTGTCTTCTGCCGGATACTGGCCAGACAGCCCTGGAGTTTTTCGTATACCGGATGCATAACTATCCCTCTTTTCTTTGTTTATCAAGTAGTATAGCATAAAAAAAACAAAAAAGACAGGCAGGACACCTATCTTTTTTGTTTTTCTCTTTAGAATTATAAAGCGTGGATAAAACGCTGGAACGCTTCCCGGCCCTCTTCCGTGCATTTGTAAACCCCTGCGTCTTCCAGCACATGGACAAAGACCTGTCCCACTTCTTCCTGCAGAATGTCCATCACATTGTCCTTGGTAAGGTTTGGATATTTCGGCAAAAATTCTTTTACCCAGTCTGCATGTTTTACCAGCATTTCATGTTGTGCAGGGTCTTTTCCTTCCAGCAGGCAGGAAGCCAGAAGCTCCAGTTCCTCTTTCAGTCTGGCTGGCAGTACTGCCAGACCCATAACTTCAATTAAGCCGATATTCTCTTTCTTGATATGGTGGTAGGCTGCATGAGGGTGATACAGTCCCAGTGGATGTTCTTCTGTGGTAATATTATTGCGCAGAGTCAAATCCAGTTCAAAAAACTCTCCTCTTTTTCTTGCAATCGGTGTAATCGTGTTGTGAAGTTCTCCTTCTGTCTCAGCAAAGATAAACGCCTCTTCATCGGTGTAGCCTCTCCACACCTCCAGTACATGGCTGGCCAAATCAATCAGCCGTTTTTCATCTTTGCTGCGAATTCTCAGCACAGACAACGGCCATTTTACAATGCCGGCCTCTACATCTTCGTATCCCGAAATGGTGACTTCCTTTTCCATAGGTGCCTTTTCCATAGCAAAGGTATAATGTCCGCCCTGGAAATGGTCGTGGCTTAAAATAGAACCTCCTACAATGGGAAGGTCTGCATTGGAACCCAGGAAATAGTGAGGAAACAGCTTGATAAAGTCAAACAGCTTTACAAAGGTATTTCGCTCAATTTTCATAGGTACATGCTGTCCGTTAAACACAATACAATGCTCATTGTAATACACATAAGGAGAATACTGAAAGCCCCACTGGCAATCATTTATGGTAATGGGAATAATCCGGTGATTCTCTCTGGCCGGGTGATTCAACCGTCCTGCATAACCTTCGTTCTCCATACACAGCAGGCATTTGGGATAGCTGCTCTGCTTTGCGTTCTTTGCTGCAGCAATGGCTTTTGGGTCTTTTTCCGGCTTGGACAGATTGATAGTAATGTCAATAGTACCGTACGGGCTGTCCACGGTCCATTTTCTGTCCTTTTTAATGCGGTAGCGGCGGATATAATCGCTGTCCTGGCTTAATTTGTAAAAATAATCCGTAGCCTCCTGAGGGCTCTTTTCGTATTCTTTCCAGAATTTTTCCTGCACCTGGGACGGACGGGGCATGAGACAGTTCATAATCTTTGTATCAAACAAGTCCCGGTATCCGATGCTGTCTTCGATAATGTTTCTCTTTACCGCCTCATCCAGAAGACTTTTTAAAATCGTCTCCAAATCGGCACAGATTTCTTCCTGCGGCTCTTGGTATTCGTCCTCATGGAACATATCCAGCAGCAGGTTGATGGTATAATTTTTTTCACAGGGCGGCACCAGTCCTGCATCCATTCCATACTGCACCAAATCTCTGATATCTTTATTCAACATATTTGCTTCCTCCCAATTCTGTTGTGTCATCCTGTAAAACAGACCTGCACAATTCCCTTCTCTCATTTAAAACAGTTTTTATGTTTTAATTCATCTTTTTTGTTTATAACGAAATTATAGCACAGAAAAACAAGATGTAAAGCCCTTTTTCAAAGAAATCCTGTCTCCGCCTTAATATTTCAGGCGCATAACCAAATCCTGGGGATAATCTCCGAAACAGTTCCCAAAGATATTCACACCCCCTACATGCTCTGCGTCCTCCTTAATGCCGATGCGCACTGACACATAAGGTCCCTCGGCCAAAGCATACGCTTCAATTCCCCGTCCGCTGACCTGCAGACCGTCCAGGTAAGTACCGGTCTCATCAATGTGCCAGTTTTTCAGATTACCATACTGGCTGTTTTTATCTTCCCACCAGTCCGGATTTAACTTCCCCCTTCTCCCTCCAAAATCCGAAGGGCAAGTCCAGGTTCCCGCCTCTATGCCGTTAATCCAGAGTGTGATATCCGAAGGACAGTCCAGATTGTAATCCGCTGTTTCTGAACATAACTCTGCAGAAAAATCCAGAGACTTTACCGGCTCCTTCTGCATACCCGCATTGGGGAAACGGTATTCCAGATAACCGGAGGAAAACCACACCAGCTTGGCCGTGGTCCGTCTGGGGTCGTAAAAGCAGCGCGGCTCATCCTCTCCGTCAATATACTCTTCTTCATTTACCATACCGCAGGTAGGAGTAATTTTATAATCCACATAATTTCCTACAGGCATGGAAATCACTTCTTCCCTCTGCTCCTTGGATTTTTTCTGTAAATCCAGCACCACACTGGTTTCCTGACGGATACACAGCTTCATGGAGCCCCGAATACCCGGCTTTAGCTCTGTGCGGATAAGTTCCGCCTCCTCCAGCACCCGTACATGAAGCGCTGCGGAAGAAGCAGGAATGTTCAAAAGCTCTGCAATTTCATTGACACACAAAGGTCCTTCCTGCAGAAGTCCCAGAATTTTCAGTCTGATTTCCGAAGACAGCGCCTTTCCAAGTGCCATCAATTCCTTTTCCTCTTCCAGATTGATTCGTTTACCCATTTTGCAACACCCTCGCTGTTCTTAAATCTCTTTTCTTCATTGTACCCTCGCCCCTCCCGCCTTGTCAATGACACAAGCAAAAACACCCCGGATTTCTCCGGGGCGCCTGCTATACAAACGGTTAGTCAAAATTCAGATTTTTCAGAATGTCTTCCACACTTTCATCCCCCATAAGATATACATTCGGAGATGAGTATTCTCTGTTTTTCCATAAAATGTTTACCATAATATCATATTCCACACGACTGTCCACACCATAGCGACAGTCCTCATAAGTAAGATGCTCGGAGAGTGTTTCTATCTGGGCATTGTCTTTGATTTCTACAGTCTTCTCCTGCTCTTCGTTCCAGAAACTCAGAGTCAGAGCCTCAACCTGCTCACTATCTATGGTTACCAATACCTCTTCTCCCGCTTCTTTTAAAAGTCCCATGGTCTTTGTAAAGTTCTCATAAATCGGAAGGGAGTAGCTGGTGGTATACGTATCGTTTCCATAATCCTTCCACTCTTTTTCTGTTATCAAATAACCCACAACCCGGTTTTCGCAGCTTTCCTGAAAACTCATATTTTCCAGTTCTGTCTTATACGTCTTGTAAATTTCTTCCAGCTCGCTTCTGCCTCCGGAAATCTGTTTTCTCGACTCATAAAAAGTATCCAGGTATAAATAATCTATGTCCTCTGCCTTCTGATAGCTGGTGGGCAGCATTTTTTCCCTGTAACTCCAGTCATCATACACGGCTGTTATCTGAGAAATCACTTCTTCGGTTTCCGGAATCATATAAGCCCGGTAAACGGTTCTGCCTGATTTCAGATGATAAGCCACATACACGGAAACAAGGGTTTCTCCCTGACTGTTCTGATTTGTAACATAATCCATAGGAGTTGCATACACAGACTCTCTTAATTCCGGCGCTGTCCCATAATCTGTCTTTTTTTCTTCTCTGCTGGCTTCTACTCCCATTTTTGCCAATTCATATATAGGTGCAAAGTCTTTTATCCTGGTTTTTTTCAGGAAATCACCCTCTGCATTTCTGTAATTGGTAAAATAGTCTTCACTATAGGAAAATCTTCCATTGATGCTTGGGAAATACACGGACATGGTTTCTATTTTTTCTTTTTTCGGAAGATAAGAATCATACCCTGTAATATCCATCTTATAGCCCGTCAGCACAAGAAGCACCGCAGCCAGCACCATGCCTGACGAAACACGGGGACGCAGGCTTTTTCTAAGATCCATGGTATACAAAAATTCAAAAGCCACGGACAGAACCAAGCTTACAATCAATACGGCAATCACCAGCCAGACAAAACTGTGTGTCATACCGGAACTGAAAAGCAGGGCCGTCACAAGAGCAATGGGAATGATACAGCAGACCTTAATCAACGGCTGCAGCTTCTGAAAAGCAATGGCTTTATGATAGCTTTCCGACGGACGGATTTTATAAATACAGATATCCGCTGCAAGAAGTACCACAGCCAGCACCACATGTAGAATTATCAACTGTTTCTGCAGCTGGGGCGCAATTAGCAGGGTATCCGCAACACCAATATAAGAAATTACAGGACTTAAAAAATATTCCATACTGGAATTTCCGAAATTCCCCATGGTATATAAAAAACGATCATTCAACATCTGATAAGCCATATACACCAGCCAGCCATAACTCATCATGCCCAAAAAGGCCAGAAGCGCTGTAAACAGATTTCCCGTAAGCAAAACAGCAAGTATAGCCGCACTGTAAATCACCACAAAAAATAAAATGTGAATCCCCATGGCTTGAAACAGCGTTGCCGCCGTCTGTTCGCTGAAACCACCGTAAACCGCACCTACCAGGCAGGTCAAAGCCACGGATACCAGATACGGCAGCAGGAAGGTCAAAAATCCACTGGAGAAGGAAATCATAAAAAGTTCCTCTCTCTTTAAGGGCAGGCTGTGGTAAAAGTCAGTCTTCTTTCCTGCATGCAGGTAGGAAAAACCCGTCATAGCCAGCAGCACAGCCGCGCCGATAACCACTATCTGTACACCCGGATTGGTGGAATCCAGGCATTTTAAAAGCATCTCCTGCGAGGAATTCAAAGAACTTCCCATAGCAGGGTACTGCAAAGGTGCCAGTTCCATCTGCATGATTGTGTAAGCAGGAAGCACAGCCAGCATGGACACAGACAGTAAAATCAGCAGATAAAAATTTCTGCGGATGTTTTCTTTTATGCTGTTAAATAAATAATTTCTTGATGTCATATCCAGCTACCTCCGTTTCGCTGATAAAGATTTCTTCTAAAGTAAGAGGAATGGCTTCTGCAAAAAGCGGGTTCTTCTTCTGGATTTTCTCCAGAATTTCTTCCTGCTCCCCCCGCACAACCATGGTCAGCAGAGACAGCCTTTTCTCATACTGCATGATATCCAGTTCCCTCAGCAGCAGTTCTTCATCCGCGGCTTCAGAAAGCACGCACTGCACTTTATGAATATGCAGCTTCATTTCCTCCACGTCCTTGGAAAGCAGCACACCGCCTCTGTGAAGCAGTCCCACATGGTCGCAGATGTCTTCCAGTTCCCTCAGGTTATGAGAGGCAATAATCGGGGTAAATTCCCTTTCCGATACCTCGTAGGCCAAAATACTCTTGGCAGCCTGGCGCATCACCGGATCCAGACCGTCAAAGGTTTCATCACAGAACAAATATTTCGTTCCTGCACAGACGCCCAGAAGCATGGCGGCCTGACGTTTCATACCCTTGGAAAACGTACTGATTTTCCTCTTTTTTTCCAGTCCCAGTTTGTCTGCCAGCTTTTCCACACGGGCAACATCGTATCTCGGATAGTACATGGAAAAATATCTGGCCATATCGCAGATGCTGCTGTTTTGGAAGAAATAGGAGGAATCCGGCAAAAAGAAAATCTCTCTTTTGCAGGCGGGATTCTCATATACTTCCTGTCCGTCTACCAGAATCTTTCCGCTGTCCTGTCTGAGCACACCGGCCAGTATACGCAGCAGAGTACTTTTTCCAGCGCCGTTAGTGCCTGCCAGACCAAAAATAATATTGTCTGTAATAGTCAGGGAAACTTCGTTCACTGCCTTTATTTCTCCGAATGTTTTGCACAGTTTTTCTGTTTTTATCATGATTTACCCTCCTCATAGAACTCCGCTGCTTTTTCCAGACAAAGTTCTTTTGGTATTTCCAGTTCCCGTCCTTCCCGTATCAGTTTTTTCAATTTTTCAAAAAACACGGTCTTCTGTTCTTCCTTCAATGCTTGATTTCCTGAAACAAAATTTCCCTTTCCCTTTACCGGATAAATGTACCCCTGCTGTTCCAGAATGGTATACGCTTTCTGAATGGTATTGGGATTGATAGAAAGTTCTGTTGCCAGAGAACGAACCGACGGCATCTTGGTATCTGCCTCCATAATTCCTTTTACAATCAGCATCTGAAACCGTTCTACAATCTGCTCGTATATGGGCTTTCGGTTCTGATAATCAATAACAATCAAAATGTTTCCTCCTTTCCCAAAATAGAGTTCCGTATTAAGTGTACTAACATTATTAGTACACTTAATACTTTATAAGAGAAAGAGTGATTTGTCAAGACCAAATTGTACATATAGGAACAAAAGCGAGTAGAAGAAATACATATCCATTATCAGATGGACATAAAAGACTTTAAGAAATCAAATACTTTCTGGAGCAGGGAATTATTCTTACATTTTTTTAAATGCGAAAAAAGTGCAAATCTTTTTGTCATTTGCACTTTTTTCCAATTTACCATTTCCCTTATAAATTTGTTTTGAAAAGTTCGAACCTTTTTCTGTTCTATCTTTTTTATGGCTCTCCTATTACATTCTGAGGAGTGCCCCCCTGCCATGCTTTCACATTCTGAAAAGCAATGTGCGCCCGTTTTACCATGGCCTCTTTTGTGGCAAAGGCCACATGTGGCGTCACAAGGGTATTTTTTGCATGAAACAGCGGGTAGTCTTTAGACACCGGTGGCTCTGTCTCAAACACATCGACCGCAGCCCCTGCGATTTTCCCCTGGTTTAAGGCTTCGGCTAAAGCCTCGCTGTCCACCACCGGACCCCTTGCCGTATTAATCAGCACAGCGCTTTTCTTCATAAGCGCCAGATTTTCCCGGCAAATCAGATGGTGTGTCTCCTTTGTCAAGGGTGTGTGCAGAGATACAATGTCACAGATGCCCAGAAGTTTTTCTAACGGCATGTAATGTACCCAGTCAATTTCCTTTTCCGTCCTGCTGTAAGCATAGACTTCACAGCCAAAAGCATGGGCAAGCCGCGCCACCCGCAGTCCGATGGCTCCGGTTCCCACTACGCCGAATTTCTTTCCGGCCAATTCAAAGCCTACTAACCCGTCCTTGGTTCCCTCCCGGCGTACCGCCTCATTGCAGGCAGGAATGTTCCGGTAAAGGGAAAGCAGCATGCCAAACACCAAATCTGCCACAGCCACGGTGGAATATCCGGCACAGTTGCAGACCGTCACGCCCTTTTCCCTGCAGGCTTCCAAATCAATATGGTCTACGCCGGTAAAGGCTACGGAAAGCAGTTTCAGCTTCTGAAAACCCCGAATCACCTGCCCGTTTAAGGGAAGATTGGCAACTACTACCACATCTGCGTCCCGCCCTCTTTCAATCAATATCTCCGTATCCGTCACTCTGGTATCGTAACACACCAGCTCTGCGGACTTGGGAAGTTTTTCCTCTGCAATGGACAAAAGCTGTTCTTTTTCCACACCCAGAGGTTCTATCACTACAATTTTCATATTCTATGCCTCTTAAACCTGTGTCTCTACGAAAATATCGTAAATGGCCTTAATCGCCGGTTCAAAATCTTCGTCTTTTACGCCTACAATGACATTCAGCTCACTGGAGCCCTGGTCAATCATACGCACATTGACATTCGCATGGGCAAGGGCCGCGAAAATTCTGGCGGCGGTACCGCGATTGGAACGCATGCCTCTTCCCACAACGGCAACCAGAGACAAATCCGTTTCCAGTTCCATATAATCCGGCTTCACAGCTCTGTGAATTCCGGCAATCACCTGCTGCTCTTTTTCCGCAAATTCATCCTGATGAATAAAGATAGTCATAGTGTCAATCCCGGAAGGTACATGTTCAAAGGAAATTCCCTGTTCCTCCAACACCTGCAAAACTTTGCGTCCAAAGCCGATTTCCGAATTCATCATGGATTTTTCAATAAACAGCGAACAGAATCCCTTCTTGCCTGCGATACCGGTAATGGTATACGGCGGCTTTTTGCAGGTATCCTCCACAATCATAGTACCGTCTTCTTCCGGCGCATTGGTATTCTTAATATTAATCGGGATTCCGGCTTTTCTGACAGGGAAAATCGCATCTTCGTGAAGTACGGTAGCGCCCATGTAGGAAAGCTCTCTTAATTCTCTGTAGGTAATGGTGTCAATGGATTTGGGATTGTTGATGATTCTGGGGTCTGTCACCATAACCCCGGATACGTCTGTCCAGTTTTCATACAATTCCACATCTAATGCTCCTGCAATAATGGAACCTGTAATGTCCGAGCCGCCTCTGGAAAACGTCTTAATTTCCCCGTTTTCTTTTGCACCGTAAAAACCGGGAACTACGGCTTCTGTCACGTCTTTCAGCCTTTTTGCCACTAAGGCTTCCGTAATCTCTGCGTCAAACTGTCCGTTTCCGTCAAAGCGAATCATTTCTGCCGGATCTACAAAGGTAAAGCCCAGATAATCCGCCATAATTTTACCGTTTAAATATTCTCCTCGGGAAGCCGCGTACTCTTCCCCAATCTGCTGTCTGAAGTTTTCCTCCAGAATTTTAAAATCCTCTTCCAAAGACAGAGACAATTCCAAACCGTCAATAATCTCTTGATAACGGCTCTTAATTTCTGCCAGTACCTTCTGAAAAATCTCTTCATTGGCGGCGCGGTAACACGCATACAATAAATCCGTTACCTTTGTATCTTCTGAAAAGCGTTTGCCCGGTGCAGAAGGTACCACATATCTTCTGGTTCCGTCTGCGCGGATGATTGCGCCTACTTTTTTAAACTGCTCCGCACTGGCCAGTGAACTTCCTCCGAACTTTACAACTTTCTTCATCTCATATCCTCCTCACATAATGCTGCATAGCATAAATAATATAATTTCTCCCCGCAAATGTCCAGTATTTTCTACAGATTTCCCCTAAAAACATCAATTTGACAAATCCTTCATTTCTATAGTTTATGACAGATATGCCAAGGCATTATAAAAGAGGGCAGATGACCTGATTTTCTCAAGCATCTGCCCTCTTCTTTGTTGCCTTTGCCTCTTTATTTGTTGCGGTTTCCCCTGTATTTTTCTTCACAATATTTGCAGCGGTATACTTCCTTTTCCGGGTCAGCCAGAATAAACACATGGTCCAACTCCTGCTCAATGGAAGTAATGCAGCGCGGGTTTTTGCATTTGATGACATTTCGGATTTCTTTTGGAAGATGCAGGTCTTTCTTTTCCACAATCTCCCCGTCCTTAATAATATTCACCGTAATGTTATGGTCAATAAATCCCAGAATATCCAAATCCAAGGTATCGATAGGACATTCTACCTTAATAATATCCTTGCGCCCCATTTTTCCGCTTCTGGCATTTTTAATAATGGCCACACAGCAGTCCAGTTTATCCAGCGCTAAATCGTGGTAAATGGTCATACTCTTTCCGGCTTTGATATGGTCTAATACCACACCTTCACTTAAACGTCCTACATTTAACATAAGTCTACCCCCATTCCCAATAAACTCAGCATCAGCGCCATACGAACATAAACACCGTACTGCACCTGTTTGAAATAAGCAGCTCTTGGGTCAGCGTCCACTTCTACGGAAATCTCGTTTACTCTGGGCAGTGGATGAAGCACCAGCATATCCGGTCTTGCCAGTTCCATTTTGGCCTTGTCCAGAATATAGAAATCCTTCATGCGCACATAGTCCTCTTCATTAAAGAAACGCTCTTTCTGTACACGGGTCATATACAGCAAATCAAGAGAAGGCATCGCATCCTCCAGACGCTCTACTTCTACAAATTCGTGACCGCTGGCTCTTAACACATCTTCTCTGATATAGTCCGGAATTTTCAGTTCTTCCGGTGAAATCAGCACAAATTTTACACCTTCGTAACGCACCAGCGCCTCAATGAGCGAATGTACGGTTCTTCCGAATTTTAAATCTCCGCACAATCCTATGGTAATATGATCCAGTCTTCCTTTTAAAGAACGAATGGTAAGTAAATCCGTCAATGTCTGTGTGGGATGCTGATGTCCGCCGTCTCCTGCATTGATAACCGGAATCCGGGAAGCCATAGACGCAACCAAAGGCGCACCTTCCTTTGGATGACGCATGGCGCAGATATCCGCATAACAGGATACAGTCCGAACCGTATCCGCAACACTCTCGCCTTTTGCCGCTGAACTGGAATTGGCGCTGGAAAATCCCAGAACTTTTCCGCCCAGACGCATCATGGCAGATTCAAAACTCAAACGAGTTCTTGTACTCGGTTCATAAAACAATGTTGCTAAAATTTTCCCATCACATTTGTGGGCATATTTTTCCGGATTTTTTTCAATGTCATTGGCAAGGTCCAGTACCTTTGCCAGCTCCTCTACGGATAAATCCAGTGGACTCATTAAATGTCTCATAGATTACCTCCTAATGTGTACTCTCAGGATTTTGAACCCTTGTATCATCATATACCACTTCTTTGTGTATTTCAAGAATTTTCACTTCTTTGCAGACAATAATTTTTCATATATCAGCCCTGTCAAAAACCACACAGGCGCATAATCCAAACGTATGACGCCTTTGTAGTGGTACGGAGTGTTGCTGTAGTCCCAGGGACACATATCATAGTGTTTCAAAAACATACCTGTTCCGAATTCTGCGGCAAAAATTCCAGTCATGTAAATCCCGCCCCGGAAGATAATGGGAATTTTCTTCAAATGCCGTGACAAAGGGCCAATACAGGCGGCCATGCCATAGATGGGAAACATCCAAAGAGAAGACTGCCCCATCATTTTCCACTCCCTGTTGCCCAACGCATGCAGTCCGGTCCAGAGAATTTCCAGACACCAGCCTGCTGCCCCGCATTTGATAAAATCGCTTTTCATAACCAGCTGCTCCTCTTTCTTTTTGTCTTTATTATGGAATTTTCCGGGATATTTTATACAAAACACTTGCACACAGTAAAGTGTCGGTGTATCATAAAGGTTACATTTATCAACAAGAGGAGGCTGCATATGCTGGATTTACAGGAAATGCGAAAAGAAATCGATGTCATTGATGACCAGATTGTAAAACTGTTTGAAAAACGTATGTCTATTGCCGAAGACGTGGCAAAATTTAAAATAGAGACTCAAAAACCGGTTTTTGACCGCACCCGGGAACAGGAAAAGCTGGAAACTCTGGGTCAAAAAACACACAGCGCCTTTAACTGCTGCGGTGTACAGGAACTATATCAGCACATTATGTCCATCAGCCGCAAACGGCAGTACCAGCTTCTCCAGGAAAGCGCCCCGCCGGAAACCGGAGAATTCCGTGTTGTGGAGACTCTGCCAAAGGACAAGGTTTCTGTAGTTTTCCAGGGAGTGGAAGGTGCCTACAGCCACGCTGCCATGCATGCTTTTTTTGGGGAAAACATTCAAAGCTATCATGTGGATACCTGGAAGGACGCCATGGAGGAAATCAAAAAGGGGAATGCTTTTTATGCCGTGCTTCCCATTGAAAATTCCACTGCCGGCATTGTTCAGGACAACTACGACTTATTAAATGAATACAATCATGTCATTGCCGGAGAACAGATTATCCGGTGCCGTCATGTGCTTATGGGTGTGCCGGGAGCAACACTGGAAGATATTCAGAGCGTCTACTCCCACCCTCAGGCTCTCATGCAGTGCCGGGAATTTCTGGACAGCCATGAGACATGGCACTGCCGGGAATTTAGCAATACCGCTGCAGCTGCAAAAAAAGTGGCAAAAGACGGCGACAAGACCCAGGCTGCCATTGCAAGCCCCTATGCGGCAGAATACTTCGGCCTGGTTCCTCTGGCCACGGGAATTTACAGCAATCCGGGAAACTCCACCCGCTTTATTATTGTCACAAAGGAAAAAATATACTGCAAAGACGCAAAGAAAATCAGCGTCAGCTATGAACTTCCTCACGAAAGCGGAAGTCTTTACAACAGTCTTTCCCATTTTATTTACAACGGACTGAACATGACGAAAATCGAGTCCCGTCCCATTGCAGAGCGAAACTGGGAATACCGGTTCTTTGTGGATTTTGAAGGAAATCTAAGCGACAGCGCCGTACAGAACGCCCTGCGTGGCTTAAAGGCAGAGGCGCAGAATCTGCGGGTACACGGAAATTATTAAAGCACACAGCCGTATTTTACTATCAGAGGAGGAATGAATGATGTTTCATGTAGAAGAATGTATTCTGTATCAAAATTTTGAACAGGGAGATATTTTAAACGATATGCTGGAGGCCTTATCCATCTGTTGTCAGGAGCCGGACAATCCCCAAAAATCCGCCCCTCTTTTCTACCGCTGTATGAACGGGTTGGTGGAAATGGCAAATACTTACGGATTTACGGGGAATCTCTGGAACAATTACCTGACCTATCTTCTGGTAAACCACGAAAATGCTTTCAGTACCTCCTGCGAAATCATCGGCCCCGGCCAAGGTTCTTTAAACCACCTTGCCCTTCATGACTTTGGTATTTTTAAAGACTTGTTTCATCTGGATTTTTCTGCTTTTGAAAGCTTTTACGGCACCCGGTCCTGCTGCCGGCTTATCAGCCACTATGAAAATACGCCAGGCAGTGGGAAACAGTTTAATGAACGAATCAAAAACCGTCTCTGTACTTTGAGCCGGCTTCTGGCCAGCGCAGAAACAGCCGAAGAATTTATGGAACACATGACAGGCTTTTATAAAGATTTCGGTGTGGGAAAGCTGGGCCTTCATAAAGCCTTCCGCCTGGAACACAGAAGCACAGACGACCGGGTACGGATTGTCCCGATTACCAGAATAGCTCATGTACATCTGGACGATTTGGTTGGCTACGAAATTGCCAAGAAAAAACTCATTGACAACACAGAGGCCTTCTTAAACAATAAGCCTGCCAACAACTGTCTGCTGTTCGGAGACGCGGGAACGGGAAAATCTTCCAGCATTAAAGCCATTTTAAACCAGTATTATGACCAGGGACTGCGTATTATTGAAGTATACAAGCACCAGTTCGGGGATTTAAACGATGTCATTGCCCAGATAAAGAACCGCCACTATAAATTTATTATTTACATGGACGACTTATCTTTTGAAGATTTTGAAATTGAATACAAGTATTTGAAAGCTGTGATTGAAGGCGGTCTGGAGCGGAAACCGGATAACATTTTGATTTATGCCACTTCTAACCGCAGACATCTGGTTCGGGAGCGCTACAGTGATAAAGAAGACCGCAACGATGACCTGCACACCAATGACACGGTACAGGAAAAACTATCTCTGGTATCCCGCTTCGGTGTTACCATTTATTTCGGTTCTCCTGAGAAAAAAGAATTCCAGGAAATCGTCCTGACCCTGGCCAGACGCCACCACATTGTTATGGAGGAAAACGAACTGCTCCAAAAAGCCAATGCCTGGGAACTCCAGCACGGCGGCCTTTCCGGACGGACAGCCCAGCAATTTATCGATTATCTTCTGGGACAGCAGCAATAAAGAGAGGATATCACATGAAGCCCAAACCTCATGTGATATCCTCTCTTTTCGTGCATAAGCAGAACGATAAGCCGGGTTATGTCGTGAATAATCATCTATCCAGGCCTGCTGTCGCCAGCAGGCTCAAGCGACCCACCTGAAAACGTGACGGGCAGCCACAATGTTTTCTATTCGGTCTTGCTTTGAATGGGGTTTACATGTGCCCTCTCTGTTACCAGAAAGGCGGTAGTCTCTTACACTGCCCTTCCACCCTTACCGGAGAAATCCCCGGCGGTACATTTCTGTTGCACTGTCCTTGGAGTCACCTCCACCAGACGTTATCTGGCATTCTGCCCTGCAAAGCCCGGACTTTCCTCACCTGACCCCTTTCGGTCCTGTCAGCCGCGATTATTTATCCTACTTATGACACTCGGTTATTCTATCACAGAAAAAATGAAAATGCAAACTTTTTCACACATCAAAGCACCCTCCGCCTACAAATTCTCTTAAAATGGAATTGTGGGGAATGGATTCGCTGGGAACCCCTACAAAATAATCCAGGAACTTCAGAAGCCGCTTTGCCTCGTTGTATTCCGGCTCCCCCTGTCTGATAGAAAACAACAGAGGTTCTGCATACAGTTTCAAAACAGCCAGCTCATATATTAGTGCGGAATTAAACATCACATCTGCAGATTCCTGATAGGGAAAAATATTCTCTTCTTCTCCTTTTCGCACAGAATTCCACATGGCAATGGTAGCCTTTGCAGAAGCTCCTCTGGTTCTGGCATCTCTTACAATCCGGCGAATCAGACGGCCGTCCGTGGTGGGTATCCGGTTGTGTTCATCAATATTTAACTGAGTCAGCGCACTGATATATATTTTAAACTTGCTTTCCACCGGAAGGGAATGGCTTAATTTATCATTCAGGCAGTGAATTCCCTCAATCACCAGCACATCCTCTGCTCCAAGCTGAAGAAAATCGCCCCGGTACTCTCTCTGTCCGGTTTTAAAGTTAAACTGGGGCAGCTCCACCCGTTCTCCGCTCAAAAGCCGCAGCATATCTTCGTTAAATTTCTTCACATCAATGGCTTCCAGACATTCAAAATTGTAATTTCCATTGCTGTCTAAAGGGGTATCCTCCCGGTTCACAAAATAATTGTCCACACCAATGGGATGCGGCTTCAGCCCATGAGCCGCCAACTGTATGGAAAGTCTGTGGGAAAAGGTCGTTTTTCCGGAAGAGGAGGGACCTGCTATCATAATAAATTTTTTATTTCCGGCCTTTACAATCTGCTCTGCAATCTGAGAAATTCTGGACTCCTGCAGAGCCTCTGCAATCAGTATCAGTTGATTGGCTCCTTGTCCTGTAATCTGTTCATTCAACTCTCCTACGGTGTCAGACTGTACCATTTCGCCCCATTTTTCCGATTCTCTTTGCACCCGGAAAATCTTAGGTCTCGGAGAAAATTCCGGCACCGTATCCGGACATTCCCTTCTTGGAAGCTGCAGCACCAGTCCTCCTTCATAGGGATAGAGTTCAAAATACTTCAAATAACCAGTATGATTCACCATAAATCCGTAAAAGTAGTCCTCAAAATCTCCCAAACGGTACAAATTCACTCTGGACACTCTGCGGAAACGAAACAGTTTTTCTTTATCATACATACCATATTTATGAAAAATTTCAATAGCTTCCCCTGTGCTGACACTGCGTTTTAAAATGGGCACTTTCTGCTCTGCCAGTTCCAGCATATAGGCTTTCACCGCATCCAGAAGTTCTCTGGTAATCTTCACGTTTCCGTCAATGGTGTAATAATAACCGGAACTTACGGAAAAATGCAGCGTGACTTTCCGGATATTTTCGTGCCCTGCCACATGGTAAACCGCTTTTAAAAACAGCAAAGAAGCGCTTCTTTTGTAAGTGCTGTGTCCAATCTCATCTCCTGTTGTAACAAATTCCAGAACACCGTCTTTTTTCAGTTTTTTGTGCAGTTCACACAGTTTCCCGTCTTTCATAACCAGGACAATGGGATATCTGGTGCTACCCTGATATTCTGTCGCAATCTGTGCGTAAGATGTTCCATAAGGATATGTTTTCTGCTTTCCCAATATTTTTACACTTATCATTCTTTCACTCATGACCTTTCTCCTTTCCTGCCGCATCTTTGATAAGTCTCCCCTCAGTTTCACATTTAGATACATATGATTTTACTACAACTATCCTTAATTTTCTATCATTTTATAGTTTTTTTAGATAAATATTACTTTTTTTCAGAAATTTTGTAACGCAAAAAAGAGGACGAAAGAAGGTAAAGTTCTTTCGTCCCAAAACAAATGAAAAAGGCTGAAGTTCCTCTTAATCCCAGCGGAACTTCAACCTTTTTCATACACGCCTCATATACCAGACTGCGGGAGATGGGACTTGAACCCACACGAGCATACACCCACAAGATCCTTAGTCTTGCCTGTCTGCCAATTCCAGCACTCCCGCTCAATCAATTGCGCTCACAACTGATTACTTCATTAGTATACCATAAATTTTTCATTTTGCAACTATTTTTTGAAAAATTGACAAAATTTGTGTAACAATATGCAGGAACACCAACAGGCTCTGGTTTTTTCGTGCAAAATTCTGATTTTTCTTTCTTCTATTCTTCATCCATACTTCCGCTGCGGAAGCCTTCCATATCAAGTGTCAGGTATCGAAATCCCATGGCTTTCAACTTTGGAACCAATGTCTCCTGCATTTTAAGAAAACGTCCAAAGTGCTCTTTGGGAATCTCCACTCTGGCAATTTCTCCATGAAGCCGCAGGCGCACCACCGGAAAACCTTCCTTTTTCAGATATTCTTCTGCTTTCGCAATTTTCTCCAGTATCTCCGGACGGATTTCTGCCCCATAAGGCAGTCTGGTAGCCAGACAAGGCGTAGATGGTCTTTTTGCCACAGAAACCCCCAGTTCTTCTGCCAGACGACGAACCTCTTCCTTGGTAAACCCATGCATGGCCAACGGACTGAGAACCCCCATTTCCTTTACCGCCTTAAGTCCCGGACGGTACACATGCAAATCATCCTCATTGGTGCCCTCTAATATGCAGGATACTCTCTTTTCTTCCGCATATGCCTTCAGCTTTCCAAACAAAGCCTTTTTGCAGAGATAACATCTATCCTTGGGGTTAAAACGGATTTCTGCCTGCTCCAGTTCATTGACAAACAGTACCTTATGTATAGCTCCCGCTTCTTTTGCCACTTTCTGTGCAATCTCCAAATCGCAGGAAGGGTGAAGCATGGTATGAAAGGTAACTGCATAAATACTGCTCTGTCTCTTCTTTTCTTCTGCACAGTTTCTGGCCAGCTGCAGCAGCACACTGCTGTCTACTCCGCCGGAAAAGGCAATACAGATGTCTTCTTCTATGCAGGTATTCATAAAATCATAAAGCGCTTTCTTTTTTTCTTCATAAGTTCTCATAATATCCTCCCGCTGCTGCAGACGCCTCATCGTATACATCCCGAAAGGCTCTTCCAGTTTCTTCACATATCTGTTTCACTGTTTCATATTCCGGATAACAGAACCGCTTTCCATGGTGGAAACAAACCTTGATTCTGACCCTGTGACCATCTTTTAATACAACTTCTTCAAAGGTTCTCGGAAGCACTCTTCTCTTTTCCTCATATCTACGAAGTCCGATACTGGTAGTTTCCCGAAAAATAATGTCCTCCAGGACCTCCTGTTTGTTTTCCCTGCAGATAACCTGCAGCATATAAGCCGGACGGCCTTTTTTCATATAAATGGGAAAACAGGAAGCATCCAGAGCTCCGGCCTTCATGAGACAATCAATGGCATACCCCAGCTGCTCTCCGCTGCAGTCATCCACATTGGTTTCCAGCACCCGGACAGAGTCCTGTTTCTCTGCAGTTTCTTTCCTGTCTCTTTGCCTTTGGATTTCCGTTTTCTCCGGCACTGATTCTGTAAGCACTACGGCGCGAAGTCCTTCTCTTAGGAATGAATTTTCCTGTGTAATGACACTTCCCGCACCTGTTTTTTCGATACAGACTCTGTCCGGAAATACTGCAGGTTTCCCCATAATTCCCAGAAGTTCCATTCCCAGCAGACTGCTTTTCTCCTTTTGACCTCTGATAAAATGCATGGGAACCTGGTATTTTTCTATGCTCTGCAGCAATTTTGCACACGGCAGAATTTCACCGTCTCTGCTGTCCATCGTTTCTGTAACAGAAAGAACCTGAAGCTGTTCAAATCCCAGTATTTCCAATGCCAGCCAGGCCGCCGCTCCTTCCAGAAAAGATTCTTCCTCGCTTTGCAGGCTGATTTCCCAAAGTCTGTAAAGTGCAGTCTTTGTTTTTTCTCCCCAGGGACTTTCCGCAATTTTTTTTTCGGTTTCTTCTTTGGTTTTAAACACCGGATAAGCAGACTCTATGTTCTTTAAAACAACTTCCTCTATTCCCTGGCTCTCATACTGTGCCTCAATGGAGACCAGACACTGGGCCAGACAGGTCAAACGCTGCTCCAGCTCCTCCTTCTCTGCTCCCAGAGCCAACAAAGCACCCAAAAGCTTCCTGCAGCTTATTCCCGTATAACACTCCAAATAAAGTTCTCTTCTCATGCCTTTTTTCATTGCCTCTTGTTTCTTCTTTCTCTCAATGATAAAATATATCATGAATACTGGCGAAAGTAAATATGCAACACAGGAGGATGAAAAATGAGCGTATCAAAAGTATATTTTACAGACTTAAGAGCGAAAAACGGCGATAATCTGCTGAACAAGCTACAGCGCCTCATAAAAACTGCGGGAATTGGAAATATTGATTTCCAGGATAAATATGTTGCGATTAAAATGCACTTCGGAGAGCCGGGAAACCTGGCCTTTTTAAGACCAAATTATGCCAAAGCGGTAGCTGATGTGGTAAAAGAACTGGGTGGAAAGCCTTTTCTTACAGACTGCAACACTCTTTATGTAGGGGGAAGAAAAAATGCCCTGGACCATCTGGACAGTGCCAACTTAAACGGTTTTAATCCCATGACAACCGGTTGTCAGATTCTCATTGCCGACGGTCTGAAGGGTACAGACGAAGCACTGGTTCCCGTTGAAGGCGGTACTTATATAAAAGAAGCCAAAATTGGGCGTGCCGTTATGGACGCAGATGTTTTGATTTCCCTGTCCCATTTCAAGGGACATGAAGCTGCCGGATTTGGCGGTGCGATTAAAAACATCGGTATGGGCTGCGGCTCCCGTGCCGGTAAGATGGAAATGCACTCTGCCGGAAAACCTCATGTTCTCCAGGATTTATGCGTAGGCTGCCATATGTGTGCTAAAATCTGTGCCCATGATGCGCCTCAGTTTACAGACAACAAGGCTTCCATTGACCATGACAAATGCGTGGGCTGCGGCAGATGTATCGGTGTCTGTCCAAAAGATGCCATTGCAGCGGCTTCTGATGAATCCAACGATATCTTAAACTGCAAAATGGCAGAATATACCAAAGCAGTTATCAACGGACGTCCAAACTTCCACATCAGTCTGGTAATCGATGTATCTCCGTATTGTGACTGCCATGGCGAGAACGATGCAGCCATTGTACCAAACGTGGGTATGTTTGCCTCCTTTGACCCGGTGGCTTTGGACGTGGCCTGCGCTGACGCAGTCAATGCCCAGCCAGTGCTTTCCAACAGCCGGTTAAGCGAAGCCCTCGCTGAACACAAAGAGGACTGCTGCCACGACCATTTCCACCATATCTTCCCGGATACCAACTGGCAATCTGCCATTGAGCACGGTGTCAAAATAGGTATTGGAAACAGTGAATACGAACTGGTTACCGTAAAATAATCCACAACACAAAGCAGGGGAATCCGCGGCTTCCATAAGTCACAGACTCCCCTGTTTTTGCTTTTTATAAATTTGCCATTTCCAGCCTTGGCTGATATCCTTCTTTTTTCAAGGCTTCGATAATCTGCTGTTTGTGCTCCGTACCAAAAGCTTCCAGCGTAATTTTCAGTTCTACGGCTGCCGTACGGTTGGTGCTTACAAATTGATTGTGATCCAGTTTAATGACATTTCCCTGTTCCCTGGCAATGACACTGGCTACACGCACCAATTCTCCCGGTTTATCCGGAAGAAGCACAGACACGGTAAAGATACGGTCTCTGGCAATGAGTCCATGCTGTACCACAGAAGCCATGGTAATCACATCCATATTGCCTCCGCTTAAAATGGATACCACCTTTTTATCCTGGAATTTCAAATGTTTTAAGGCAGCTACGGTCAGCAGACCCGAATTTTCTACAATCATCTTGTGATTTTCCACCATATCCAGGAAAGCAACTACCAGTTCATCGTCTTCCACTGTAATGATTTCGTCTACGTTTTTCTGAATGTATGGAAAAATGTGGTCTCCCGGACGTTTTACTGCGGTTCCGTCTGCAATGGTATTGACAGAAGGAAGTGTCATAACCTCACCGTTTAAAAGGGATGCCTGCATACAATTAGCGCCTGCCGGTTCTACACCGATAACCTTAATGTTGGGATTTAACAGCTTTACTAAAGTAGAAACGCCTGTAGCCAGTCCGCCGCCTCCGATAGGGACTAATATGTAGTCCACTAAAGGCAGCTCTTTTAAAATTTCCATGGCAATGGTTCCCTGTCCAGTGGCAACAGCCGGGTCATCAAAGGGATGAATAAACGTATAGCCATGTTCCTCTGCCAGCTTATACGCATGAGCACAGGCTTCGTCATACACATCTCCGTGAAGAATGACCTGTGCACCATAGCTTTTGGTCCTCTCCACTTTAATGAGCGGTGTGGTTGTTGGCATCACAATCACAGCTTTCACCCCGAAAGCCTTTGCCGCATATGCCACACCCTGGGCATGGTTTCCCGCAGAAGCGGTAATCAGCCCTTTTTCCCGTTCTCCCGGTGTCAAGGTGCTGATTTTGTAATAAGCCCCGCGGATTTTATAGGCTCCTGTTACCTGCATATTTTCCGGTTTCAAGTATACCTTATTTCCCGTATGACTGCTGAAATAATCACTGTATATCAGCTTGGTTTCCTGTGTCACTTTTTTGACGATTTCTGATGCTTCCTCAAACTTTTCTAATGTAAGCATTTCACATACCCTCTTCCTGTTTCTATTCTTCTCTCTGTGCATGGGAATCCATATTAAATAACGCATTGACAAATTCATCAGAGTCAAACTTCTGTAAATCGTCAATCGTCTCTCCTACTCCGATATATTTCACCGGAATCTCCAGTTCAGACTCTATAGCCACGGCGATACCGCCCTTGGCTGTGCCGTCCAGCTTTGTGAGTATAATTCCCGTTACATTGGCCACTTCATGGAACTGTCTTGCCTGAGCCAGGGCGTTCTGCCCTGTGGTACCATCCAGAACCACCAGGGTTTCCAGATATGCTTCCGGATATTCTCTTTCAATAATCCGGTAAATTTTCCGCAGCTCTTCCATAAGATTTTTCTTGTTATGAAGTCTTCCTGCCGTATCGCAGATAAGGACATCTGCATTTCTGGCTTTAGCTGCAGCAATCGCATCATATACCACCGATGCCGGGTCTGCCCCGTCCTGTCCGCCGATTAATTCCACACCGGCCCGGTTGGCCCACTGGGTAAGCTGCTCTCCAGCAGCTGCGCGAAAGGTGTCCGCAGCAGCCATAATTACTTTTTTGCCCTGGTCTTTTAATTTTCCTGCCAGCTTTCCTACAGAAGTGGTTTTTCCCACTCCGTTGACCCCAATAACCAGAATGACAGATTTTCTGTTTTCAAATTCGTAAGCCGTTTCTCCTACTGCCATCTGGGCTTTAATACTATCCATCAAAAGCTGCTTACACTCCTGAGGGTCTTTGATTTTCTTCTCAGCGACCTGCTCCTTCAGTCTTTCAATAATGGCTGTAGTGGTATTGATTCCAATATCCCCCATAACCAGAATTTCTTCAATTTCCTCATAGAAATCGTCATCAATGCTGGAATAACCGCTGAAAATGGAATCAATTCCGGAAACAATATTCTCCCTTGTTTTGGAAAGTCCTTCTACCAGTCTCTTAAAAAACCCTTTTTTTTCTTTTCCTTCTGCCATGTGTTCCTCCTACTTGTCCAAGTCATTTTCTATCAGGTTTACAGATACCAGTGTGGACACACCCTTTTCCTGCATGGTAATTCCATACAAGCGGTCTGCAGCAGTCATGGTACCTCGTCTATGTGTTATAATAATAAACTGTGTATTTTTTGTCAACTTGTGAAGATACTGGGCATATCTGGTCACGTTGGAATCATCCAGCGCCGCCTCAATCTCATCCAGCAGACAGAATGGAGAGGGCTTCAGGTTCTGAATGGCAAACAAGAGCGCAATGGCGGTCAGCGCCTTTTCCCCACCAGAGAGCTGCATCATATTCTGCAGCTTCTTTCCCGGCGGCTGGGAAATAATGCGGATACCCGCTTCCAGAATATCCTCTTCTTCGTCCAGTTCCAGAGTTCCTTTACCACCGCCGAAAAGCTCCTTAAAGGCTTTATCAAATTCCACCCTTATCTGCTGGAACTTTTCTTCAAACTGCCTGCGCATGCCCGTATCCAGTTCTTCAATAATCCCTCGCAGGGTTTCCTCTGCTTTTACCAAATCATCGTGCTGGGTTTTCATAAAGGTATGGCGCTCAGAAAGTTCCTTGTATTCTTCAATGGCGTTAACATTGACATTGCCCAGTTTCCGGATTTCCATACGCATATCCGTAATGCCCTGTTTAATCACTGCCCTCTCCAGCAGTTCCTCCGGCATCTGAATCAGCGCCTGGCTGTAGGTCATCTCGTATTCCTCCCACATGTAATTCACCTGGGTTTCCTGTTGTTCCTCCAGCTTTTCCTTCTGTCCGGTCAGACGGTAACTCTCTTTATCCAACAGATTTATACGCTCGGAAAGTTCATCTCGTTTCGCAAAAAAAGCCTTATGGTTCTGGCTCATTTTTTCTTTCTCTTCCAGAGCCTTTTTCATCTTTTCTTCGTCCTGCAAAGCTTCTGCTTGAGCCTCTGTTACAGCCTGACGAATCTTCTCGATTTCCTGCTCTTTTTGCTGAATTTCTTCTTTTCCCTGGCTCATACCAGCCGCCAAAGCCACCTTCTGTGCTTCCAGATTTTTCTTTTCCTCCTGCACACGGCTGATATTTTCCAGAAGAAATCCCTGACGGGAAGTCAGATTCGCGGTTTCCAAATGGAATTTCTCCAGTTTTTTCGAAATTTCGCCCTCTTCCTTTTTCTTCTCTTCCAAAATTTCCTGATTGGAGGTAATCTGCGCTTCCAATTCCTTTTCCTGGGCTGCACTGGTTTCCAGTTCCAGCTGAATAGACTGGGTGTTTTCCTGCAGTTCTTCACTCTGCTTTTCCAGTTTCGCCTTTTCTTCTTTCAGGCTTTCATAACCCTTTCGCAGTTCGTCCCGCTTACCGCTCATGGAATTTAAATTCATCTGCACCGTATTTTCCCGGATATATTGTTCCTGCAGCTGTTCCTGTACCTTAGCCGCTTCGTCCCGGAAGTGATTCCGCTTATTCCGATACTCTTCCAGTGTCCGCTGCATGGTTTCCAAATCCTTTTTCAGAGATTCCACCGTCTCATGCAGTTCCTCTATCTCCCGACGTCTTCCCAACAGGTTGCTGCTGTTTTTAAAGGCCCCACCAGTCAGAGACCCGCCCGGATTCAAAGACTCCCCTTCAATGGTTACCATACGAATGGTATACTGGTATTTTCTCGCAATGGCAATTCCATGGTCAATATGGTCTACCACCAGAGTTCTCCCCAGCAGATAATTGGCAAGCCCCTCATACTCTGCCGCAACCGTTACCAGTTCACTGGCCACGCCAATAACCCCCGGCTCTTTCAACGCACTGGCATTGTTAAAGACTTTTTTATTCTTCATGCTGGTCAAAGGCAGGAACGTAGCCCGTCCATATTTATTCTTTTTCAGAAAAGCAATCATTTCCTTGGCTGTATTTTCGTTGTCTGTAACGATATTCTGAATGCTGCCGCCCAGAGCCGTCTCAATAGCTGTCTCATAGCTTTTTTCCACCTTCAGAAGGTCTGCCACAACACCCCGGATGCCGGATACCTGCTTCTTCTGTTCCATAACCCGACGAATACTATTTCCGTATCCATCATAACGCTCTGTAATATTACGCAGAGATTCCAGTCTGGAAGCCTCTCTGTGATAAGCTGTCTGCCCCACCTCCAGCTGCTGGGTACTTCTGGATATCTCCGCCTGATATTTCTTAATCTTATCTTCGCAGCGGTTTCCCTCCCGGATAAGTTTTTCGATGGTTTCTTCGATTTCCGCCTTTTCTGCCTGATACTGTTCCTCTGAGGATTCCAACTGTACAGAATCGCTGTTCAGCCGTAAATGCCGTTGGTTTAATTCCACTTTTCTTATGGAAATCTGTTCCATCATGGCATCGTATCTCTGCAACTTCCCCTTTGTGGAAGCACGGAGATTCAGAAGTTCGATAATTTCATTTTTCCCCTGCTCTACCGTTTCTTCCAGCTTTTGGATTTCCATGGCAGCTTCCTTAAATTCCGACTGGGCTGCTGCCTGTGTATGCTCGCATTCCCGCAGAATTTTCTCCAATTTTTCCTTTTCCGCCAGGTATCCCTGCTCTTCCTCTGTTTTTTTTGCATAATCAGCCTGCAGGGTTTCGGTCCTCTCCTGATACTGCTCTTCCTTTTGTACTGCAGAACGTATCTGTTCCTGCAGAAGGTGAATCCTATTTTCCAGATTCTGCTTTTCCAGCGTTTTCCGGGTGGTAACTTCTCTGGCCTTTTGTATCTCCTGTTCCAGTTCTTCCAGTTCCTGTTCCAGTTTCTCATACTCGCTCTTGGTTACATCCAGACTCTTGCAGGTCTCCTCCAAATCCGACTGGGCAATCCGGTATTTTTCCTCAACCTCTTTTAACTGATTCCGGATACGGTTCATTTCCACCAGAAACATCTGGGTGTCCAGCTTTTTCAGTTCTCCCTTCTTCTTCAGATAAATCCGGGCCGTCTCCGACTGCCTCTCCAAAGGAGCCAACTGTCGAGTCAGTTCAGACAAAATATCATTGACGCGGGTCAAATTCTGCTGCTCTTCCTCCAATTTCTTCACTGCTGTATTCTTACGCCGTTTAAACTTTACAATACCAGCCGCCTCATCGAAGAGTTCCCTCCTCTCCTCTGGCTTTCCGCTTAAAATCTTGTCAATCTGACCCTGGCCGATAATGGAATAGCCCTCTTTTCCGATACCGGTATCGTAGAAGAGTTCCTGAACATCTTTCAGCCTGCAGGTAGTGCCATTTAAAAGATACTCGCTCTCGCCGGAACGATACAGCCTTCTGGCAATGGTAACCTCTTGGTAATCAATGGGAAGTTTATGGTCACTGTTGTCCATGGTAATAGCGACATAGGCAAATCCCAGAGGTTTTCTGGTCTCTGTACCGGAAAAAATAACGTCCTGCATATTGCCTCCACGAAGCTGCTTGGCGCTCTGCTCTCCCAGTACCCAGCGCACCGCATCGCCTACATTGCTCTTACCGCTGCCGTTAGGGCCGACAATTCCCGTAATTCCGTTATGGAATTCAAATACAATTTTATTGGCAAAAGACTTAAATCCCTGTACCTCAATGCTTTTTAAATACATACGTCACCCTTTTCATTTTTCAGCTTCTTAATAGCACAGTAAGCAGCCTGCTGCTCTGCCGCTTTCTTCGTATGTCCGCAGCCCTGACCTAACACCCGTTTTCCAAGCAGAGCTTCCACATAAAAGAATTTATTATGGTCCGGTCCCTCCTCTTTCACCAACACATAATGTACATCCTCCTCATAACGGCCCTGCACGATTTCCTGGAGAGTAGTCTTGCTATCATAAAAGAGCTGCTTATTCTCTATGTCATTTAAAATATACTTATGAATAAACTCTTTTGCATTAGCAAAACCGCCGTCCAGATAAATAGCCCCAATAAGTGCTTCCATAGCGTCAGATACCACAGAATCTCTTCGTCTGCCGCCTGTGGCTTCTTCCCCCTTGCCCAAAAGCAGGTAATTTCCCAGAGAAATCTCTCTTGCACACAGCGCCAGAGTTGGTTCACAGACCAGACTGGCCCGCTTCTTCGTCAGTTCACCTTCCGGAAGATTCGGATATGTACGGAATAAAAATTCACTGGAGGTCACTTCAAGCACCGCATCCCCCAGAAATTCCAGACGTTCATTGTTCCCCCTGTATGCAATGTGATGTTCATTTGCATAGGAACTGTGCGTCAGCGCATTTACCAGAAGGTCTAAATTTTCAAACGCATACCCGATTTTCTTTTCCAGTTCCAAAAACTTTCTTGTTTCTTTCATAATCTCTCCTTTCCTGTTGTAAACGAATCCCAAAGGGGGCTGTCACATCAAACGGCATTTATGCACCTCATGCGACAGCCCCTTTTTTCTTAGCCAATCAGACGTTTAATCTGCTCTACTGCATCTCCTACGGATACAATCTGTTCTACTTCTTCTGTCGGAATCTCAATATCAAATTCTTCTTCAATCCCCATCACAATTTGGAAAATATCCAGAGAATCTGCGCCCAAATCGTCTACAAAGGTAGTATCAGGAGTAACCTCCTCTGTATCCACATTCAAAACCTCTGCTATTATCTTCTGTAATTTTTCCAATTCCATGATATATCCTCCTAAACTTCCTCTTTTTTCTCTTGTGCAACGGTCAGATTTTCTCCGATACGCTCACTGATGTGCTGCTCTTTAAAAGAGATACACTGAATAATGGAATTTTTAAATTCCTTTTCTTTGGAATTGCCGTGGCATTTTACCACCAGCCCCTTCAGTCCCAAAAGGGGTGCGCCGCCGTACTCGCTGGCATCAAAACTCTTCAGCGTTTTTTTCAAGGCGGGCTTTACTAAAAGCGCACCTGCCTTGCTGCGAAGAGAAGCCATCATGCCGCCCTTTATCTTGGAAATCAGGGTAGCCCCCAGACCTTCGTACAGCTTCAGAATTACGTTTCCCACAAAGGCCTCTGTGACAATGACGTCTGCAGCCCCTGCCGGAATGTCCCTGGCCTCAATACTGCCGATAAAGTTAATATCCTTACATTCTTTCAACAGCGGATACGTTTCTTTTACAAGGGCATTTCCCTTCTCTTCCTCCACGCCGATATTGACAATTCCCACTCTGGGATTCTTTACTCCCATTACATGTTCCATATAAATAGACCCCATGCGTGCAAACTGTACCAGATGAGAAGAACGGGCATCTACATTGGCCCCGCAGTCAATGAGCAGGGATACCCCATCCTTAGTGGGAATGAGAGGGGCCAGAGGCGCTCTCTCCACACCTTTAATTCTGCCTACAATGGTAGTTCCCCCTACTAATATAGCCCCTGAACTGCCTGCAGAAACAAAGGCGTCTGCCTCTCCTCTTCGGACCATTTTCATACCTACCACAAGAGAAGAATCCTTCTTTCCGCGGATAGCCGCTACCGGCGGTTCTCCTGTTTCAATAACTTCACCGGCCGGTACAATTTCCAGTCGTTCCTCTGGATAGGTACAGGATTCCAGTTCCTTTTCCAGTATCTCCCGTTTTCCAACCAGAAATATCTGAACATTTTCTCTTTCCTGTAAGGCTGCCACAGCGCCCTTTACAGCTTCTGTAGGCGCATAATCGCCTCCCATGGCGTCTACGGCCACTTTAATTATGTTTTCCATGTCTTGCCTCCTGTCATACCTATCACTGATTTTACTAAACATCTATAAAAAATGCAAGGATTCTCCTGAGAGAATCCTTGAAAAAAATATATTACTGTGCAGGCTGCTCGTCACCCTGGGCCTCTTCAGCCGGCTGCGCTTCCGCGTCTGCAGTTACAATGACCTCTTTTGTATCACTGGTCACCCGATTTGTGGAATTTTCTATGGTGCTGATAGCCACTGCATAATAATACATGGTTCCCTCTTCCTGGGTAGAAGGTGTAAAAGTATTTTCCGTCTCTCCCTCAATCACAGTTCCGCCGCCATTGGTATTGGTCTGACTCTTATACCACTGATAGGTAATAGTTCCGCCATCAGAAGAAGTAGCTTCCACAGTCAGGGGCTCTGCTGTATCTCCTTTTTTATATGTCACAGAACCGCTTAAATTGGTGGTCAGTTCCGGCTTGGCCACCTCAATTTTAGACTCTGTACTCTCCTCTTTCTCTGTGCTGTCTTCCTCCGCCTTCTGGGAATCTGTTTTCTCCAGAACCTTGTCCAGCACATGCTCTGCTTTGCATGCTATCATGGAAAATGCCAGACAGCTCAAAGTCAGTATTATCATCGCTTTTTTCAGCCATTTATTTTTCACGGTATTACCTCCTTGTCATTCTTACTCCCTCACATATATTAACTTATTTTTTCAAAAACCGCAAGTTTTTCCTTTAAAATATTACAAAAATATTAATTTATATGTGTCAGAAATGTGTCAAAGACGCAAAATAAGAGGCCTGAACAAATGCCAGACCTCTTATTTTATAAGGAAAACTAAGCTTCTTCCATGTTGATGATTTCTTTTTTGTTGTAAGAACCACAAGTTTTACAAACTCTGTGAGGCATCATTAATGCGCCACATTTGCTGCATTTTACTAAGTTCGGAGCGCTCATTTTCCAGTTTGCTCTTCTTTTATCTCTTCTTGCTTTAGAAGATTTATTCTTTGGACAGATGGACATAGGTTACACCTCCTTAAATTTGCTAAATATATCACTGATTACCGCCATTCTGGGGTCAGGGCTGGACTGGTCACAGTCACAAGAGCCTTCGTTCCAATCTTTCCCGCATTTGGGACAGATTCCCCGGCAGTCCTCTTTACATAGAACCCTTAAAGGCCAATGGATTAAAATCTCATTATGCACTAACTGCTCTACGTCCAGGCTGCAACCTGTGACATAATTAATTTCATCTAAGTCTTTTATCCTGTCTTCCTTTGAGGCCTGCATATCAATCTCCTGCTCAAAGTTTATGTCAAATTCAGTGGGAACATCCTTTAAACACTTATCACAGGGAATGTTGACAGTTATCCTGCCCTTCGCCTCGATTTTCAGAACCTTCTTTCCCGTATTTGTAATAGTCAGCGAAAGGGGCTCTTTTTCCGCAACTGGGAAGTCTCCCAGTTTTGATTGAAAGGAATCCATGGAAACAGGTGCTTCAACAACCTGTGTCTTTCCTTCCAGGGATAAAATTTCCGATAAATCAATTAGCATAATAGTCTCCTAATCACACCTTGTAAATTATACATAGGATTTTATGGTTTGTCAACCATTATTTTTGAACTAATTCAGCTGTTTCCTGGCAAATTGCCAATTCTTCGTTTGTAGGAACAATTGCAACAGTTACTTTCGAATCCGGTGTAGAGATAACTTTGTTTTCTCCTCTTGTCTGGTTTGCTTCTTCGTCCAGAGTGATTCCCAGGTAGCTTAAACCTTTGACAACCGTTTCTCTTACAGGAATTGCATTTTCACCGATACCACCTGTAAAGGCAATGGCATCCACACCATTCATAGCTGCTGCGTAAGAACCGATGTATTTGATGATTCTGTAGCACAGACAGTCTACTGCACGTTTCGCATCTTCGTTGCCCTGCTCTCTGGCTTCGTTTAAATCACGGAAATCGCTGGAAAGTCCTTTGGAAAGTCCCATCAGACCGGATTTTTTATTCAGAATATTTACCATTTCCGCAACATCAATATTTTCTTTTTTGCAAATAAAATCTAAAACAGCCGGATCCAGATCACCGGAACGCGTTCCCATTACCAGACCTTCCAACGGTGTAAGACCCATGGAAGTATCTACACATTTACCGTTCACTACCGCACTGATGGAAGAACCGTTTCCTAAATGAGCAACAATAACTTTAGAGTTATCCGGGTCTAATCCCAGGAACTTGATGGTTTCTTTGGAAACAAATCTGTGAGAAGTTCCGTGGAAGCCGTATTTACGAACTTTATATTTTTCATAATATTCATATGGAATAGCATACATATATGCTTTTTCCGGCATGGTCTGATGGAAAGCCGTGTCAAAGACTGCTACATTCGGTTTGCCAGGCATTAATTCCATACATGCACGGATACCCATTAAGTTTGCAGGATTGTGCAGAGGTCCTAAATCACAGCATTCTTCAATAACAGAGATAACCTCGTCATCAATGATGCAGGAATCGGAAATTTTTGCACCGCCGTGCAGAACACGGTGTCCGATAGCTTCTACTTCATCTAAGCTTTTCAATACACCTGTTTTCGGATTTACCAGTGCATCCAGAACCATTTTGATGGCCTCTGTATGTGTTGGCATAGATGCCTCTGTCGTTTCCTTTTCTCCGCCTGTTGGCTGATATACCAGTCTTCCGTCAAGTCCGATGCGCTCGCACAGACCTTTTGCTGCTACGGCTTCTGTCTCGGAATTGATTAACTGGAATTTCAGTGATGAACTTCCGCAGTTTACTACTAATACGTTCATATTTTCTTCCTCCGCTATCATTAGATAATCTATACAGAATTTCTGTATCTTTGGCCTTTAAAAAGACCATTCTTAGAAGTATTATACAACGTTTTTGTGGGACAAACAAGTTCTAAAGTTAAAACAGTTTGTCTTTCTCTCATTTATTGCAGCATTCTTATCACAAAGAAAACACTCTCCAGCCCGGCAACCACACTTCCCATAACAAAAAGTATGGTATTCGCCAATCCATATGCATGGAACCATCCTAAGGATACCCCGCCTTTCAAAGGATAGAGCAGCCTTACTCTTCTCTTATTAAATATGTCTGTCGCAAGATGAGATATAAATCCTACTGCAAAATAAATAACCGCGTTTTTCCATATCACTCCCACTGCACAAGAGAGCAGTATCAATGCTAAGATTGAGTGCATAAATGACCTGTGAGGCTGTTCTTTACCAAAGGCGCAAATACCTACGAAAAGAAGTATACCAAAAATCATTTTTCCATAACCGCTGCTATATATCACCCTGTTTATAATCCCCGTATGAAAAAACTTGTCCAAAAACAAGGCCAAGGCTATAACAGCCACTGAAAGCCCTGTTATTTTATCCGCATCTTTATGTGAAGCTGATGTTCCCACATCAATATCACTTATCAATGCACCCAATCCGCCAATGCCAACAGCAAGAATCATTTCAGAAACACTGGCGGGCTGTGTCACTGCTAAAGCAGCCGCAATTCCTACTGTCATGTGTGTTTTTCCTAACAAAATATTCTCCTTTGTTTCTATTTGTCCTGGTGATGGATTGTATAAAGCGTCTATGACACCTCTGCCAGTTTCACTTTACACCGTTTCATATAACACGCAATTCCATATTTTAAAATTTTATCTACTCCGTTTTCCCGGAGTTCTTCGTCATACTTCCGTTCCTCCTTATACCTCTTCACATCAACCCTTTCACGCTGCGTTAAATATCCGGTCATAAATAAAAGGCTCCAGACGTTCTCTAAAGACTGATACATTTCCGGATAGATAAGTTCTTGATGAATTTCTTAACAGCATCATTACTGCTGGTATTGATCCAATAGTTTTCCGGGAAAGAATCTGCATAATCTTTTATTTTATCACAGTAGTTCAATAATTTCTTATGGTATCATTGCTCTTTCAGTTTATATGCTGTTGGGAGTTATGATACAGAAAGATGAGTTTTATATCTTTGGGTACAGACCAGTGTTAGTTTTGTCTGGTTCAATGGAGCCGTATATGGAAACAAACTCCATTGCTATTGTACAGAAAACGAAAGGCATCAAAGAAGACGATGTAGTTATGTTTCGTATAAATGAAGATACAAAGGTTTGCCACCGAGCAGTTACTATTGATGCTGAAGGTAACATCACAACAAAAGGTGACAACAACGAGAAAGCGGATGACGACACTTTAATCAAAGTATATCATCTCTTCCACGAAACAGTCAACCTTGCCACAAGTGGCAACTCCCCCCACCACTAAATGAAATGAGAAAGGCTACCAAATACCTCTCAGTAAATAGTAGCCTGCTCTTAATACCCTATTTCGTTGTCAGCATATTCTGCTTGATTTCTTCAATTTGCTCTTTTGAAAAGCCTGTTGCTCTCATAATAACTACTGTATCTACTTCATCTTTAATTAAACTTTCTGCCATACGAATAGTACGTTTTTGTTCAGCTAAGTTGATTGCCTCTTGTTTCTCTTCTTCTAATATCTGGAATACTTTCGTCATGCTCAAATACCTCCTTACTACCTTTGCATAATCTCTGTCTATAAACTTATCACTGCTCACCAGAATACCTGTGATAACAAATGCCTGTGTGTTTTCATCATCAATCTGTTTAGCCAAATCTACTACTTGCTCAATCATTCTCTGTTTTTCTTCTTTGCCTTTCTTGGCAAGTGGAAGAATGATAAGCTGCATAAGTTCCTTATCTGATAATGTTTCATTATTCTCCAGTTTCTTTTTAATAGATTGGTAGATTTCAGCATCTGGCAGGCTATGAATGAATACCTGCTCCATTTTCAGAGTCAAACATGGTATTTCCCACGTATCTTCTGCGTGTTCCACGTCTCCCGTATAAATTACAATCATACGCAGTTTAGGTATGACTTTGTTCTGTGAGTCATATCTGTGCATAATCCTGCCAATATAGTTAATATACTTCACACGATTAGAAGCCTTATTTTCTGACTCATAGTCTACGATTGCCACTGTGTCATCTTCCAGTAAAAACACATTGTCGATACGCATTTCATTTGCCGAAACTGCTGGCAAATTTGTAGGCAATACTTCCTTAATCTTTGGTAGTTTTAAGCCGTAAGCCTCAAAGGATTTCTCCTTATAGGTTTCGCTCATCAGCTTAAATTCAATGTCTTTGTTCTGATACGCTATCCCTTCTGACAATGCAATCCCTCCTTTGATATATTATAACAGTTTCCAATGGGTTCAGTCAAATACAATGAGCTGTCTAACCGTTGGATTGTCGGCATTGTAACTCTGTGGAACGGAGATGTCAATATCATTTTTAGGGAGTGTTTCTGTGGGGGATATATGAGAGTGAAGATACCAAAACTCATAAGGATTTACACAAAGAACAGACCGCTAAATACATACCAGTAAATAGCAGCCTGCTCTTAATACCCTATTTATCTTTTACACTTACATCTTCCATGGTTAAATGTGCCAATCTCAATACCTGTATATGACTGGCATGGTTCTTAAGTAATTCTATTGCAGTAGCAACATTTTTATCCAGCTACCAAAGCTGCCTCAGCTTCAGCCCTCGTTGGATAATAACCTATGGTCTTTAAGTTCTGTTTACATCTGCCTGTTTCTTGATTTAACTCCCAGCCTACGGTGACTCTCACCCTCCAAGGATTTCTCCGCTTACCTCCTTTCATCTTATAAATGTTACCAGAACCATTTGCACGTCTCATATAGACACACTCCTCCCAAATAAATTTTTCACTTTACTTACACGAACTCAAAGCGTATCTAACATCTGTTCAAAAACCCTAATATGAGAAAGCCTTAACCCACCATAAACTCAAGTGTGGCTTGTGTGGCTTGTAGAGTGTGGCTTGCGTGTGGCTTTTATGAGTCTTTTAGACAAAAAAACAGGACTCCCCAAGCCGAACTACGACTTGAGAAGCCCCTTAAAATCAAGGTTTTTCGCCCCTATATTAGAATTTTCCAGCCTTAGCTGCTTCCTCAACAGCTACAGCTACAGCTACAGTCATACCAACCATCGGGTTGTTACCTGCGCCGATAAGACCCATCATTTCCACGTGAGCCGGTACAGAAGAAGAACCTGCAAACTGAGCGTCAGAGTGCATACGTCCTAAGGTATCTGTCATACCGTAAGAAGCCGGGCCTGCTGCCATGTTGTCCGGGTGAAGAGTACGTCCTGTACCACCGCCTGATGCAACAGAGAAGTATTTCTTTCCTGCTTCGATACGTTCCTTCTTGTATGTACCTGCTACCGGGTGCTGGAAACGTGTCGGGTTTGTAGAGTTACCTGTGATAGAAACGTCAACGTCTTCTTTCCACATGATAGCCACGCCTTCACGAACATCGTTTGCTCCGTAGCAGTTTACTTTTGCACGAAGTCCGTCAGAGTATGCTTTGCGGAATACTTCTTTTAATTCGCCTGTGTAGTAATCGTATTCTGTTTCTACATATGTAAATCCGTTGATACGAGCAATAATCTGAGCAGCATCCTTTCCTAATCCGTTTAAGATAACGCGAAGAGGCTCTTTACGAACTTTGTTTGCTTTTTCAGCAATACCGATAGCGCCTTCTGCTGCTGCGAAAGATTCATGTCCTGCTAAGAATGCGAAACATTTTGTATCTTCTTCCAGAAGCATTTTTCCTAAGTTACCATGTCCAAGACCTACTTTACGCTGGTCTGCAACAGAACCCGGGATACAGAAAGACTGAAGACCTTCACCGATAGCTGCTGCTGCATCTGCTGCTTTCTTGCAGCCTTTTTTGATTGCGATAGCAGCGCCTACTGTGTAAGCCCATTTTGCGTTTTCAAAACAGATTGGCTGAATACCTTCAACCATTTTATATACATCTAAACCGGCTGCTTTTGTTACTTCTGCAGCTTCTTCAATAGAGTTCATTCCGTACTCTTTTAAAACAGCCAGAATCTGTTTTTCTCTTCTTTCATATGATTCAAATAAAGCCATTATTCTATCCTCCTGATTTCTATATCTGACACTTCCGTCTGATTACTCTTTACGTGGGTCGATAATCTTAACAGCGTCGTTTACACGTCCGTACTGACCCTGAGCTTTTTCAAATGCTGTGTTTGCATCATCGCCGGCTTTGATGAAGTCCATCATCTTGCCAAAGCTTACGAATTTGTATCCGATGATTTCATCGTCTTCGTTTAATGCGATGCCTGTAACATAGCCGTCTGTCATTTCCAGATAACGAGGACCTTTCTTTAATGTTCCGTACATTGTACCAACCTGAGAACGAAGTCCTTTTCCAAGGTCTTCCAGACCAGCACCAATCGGCAGACCGTCTTCAGAGAATGCACTCTGTGTACGTCCGTATACAATCTGTAAGAATAATTCTCTCATAGCTGTGTTAATCGCATCACAAACCAGGTCTGTGTTTAATGCTTCAAGCAGTGTTCTTCCTGGCAAGATTTCTGATGCCATAGCAGCAGAATGTGTCATACCTGAACATCCGATAGTTTCTACCAGTGCTTCCTGAATGATACCTTCTTTTACGTTTAATGTTAATTTACAGGTACCCTGCTGAGGCGCACACCAGCCTACACCGTGTGTTAAACCAGAGATATCTTTGATTTCTTTTGCTTTTACCCACTTTGCTTCTTCCGGAATTGGAGCTGCACCGTGATTCACGCCCTGTGCTACCGGGCACATTGTTTCTACTTCATGTGAATAAATCATTTTAAAACTCCTTTCAAGTATGTATACTTACAAGTGCGTTAATCATTTAACGTCTTATTCAAACCTATTTTCTCATAAAACCGCAAAAAAATCCAGACCTATTTTCTCTTTTTTTCCAAAATTCTGTCTAAAAAAGATACCGCAGCACTTCCATAATCCCGGTAAGGCCCAGACTGTAGAGAAAAATAGAACCCGGCTTTCCCAGAAAAATAATTGCCGCAAATTTTTTCAAGGACATAGGGGTAAGCCCTGCAATATAGCAAAGCAAATCATCTGGCGCCACAGGAAGAAAAATAGCTACTGCAAATGCTTTATCGAAAGCCTTCCCTTTTTCCAGCCAGCCAATATACTTTTCATAATTCTTTTCTCCCACCATCTGACGGACAAAAGGTCTTCCGTACCGTTTGGAAAGCAGAAAGGCCAATATGGAACCAAGGGAAATCCCCACATAATTGTATACAAATCCCCAGACCGGTCCGAAAATCAGGACACCGCCCAGACAGCCCACTGCTCCGGGCAAAATAGGAATCACCACCTGCACCATCTGAATCACAATAAACAGCGCCGGCGCAAAAAGGCCAAACTGGCTTAAAAAAGCCTTTAATGCGTCTGCAGACACAAAGAGCTGATGCCGGATTCCATACCAGATAAACCACCCCATACCTATCAGGCCTATGAGTGTGCAGAGATTCAGATATACTGCTGTTTTCTGTTTTTCCATACCAATTCCTCTTTTCTTTCTTTGCCTAAAAGATTCCTTTTGTTTTTCAGCTTTTTTCCTTCTGCCGATTCGCGAAATACCTTTTCATAAAATGCTTTCCACTGGTTTCCCACCGCAGTTCTGCTGTATCTCTCATGACCCTCATAGGAAGCATGCGCGCTTCTCTGATAAAAATCCGGTTCTTCTTTCAGCTGGCGCAGCGTCCGTACAAACTCTTCTGTATTTCTTCCAGTCAACGCATGGTCAAAAAGAATGGGTCTGTACTCAGGCAAATCCCGCACCAAAACCGGCAAAGCACAATTCATGGATTCCAGAATGGTCATGGGAAACAGTTCTTCATAGGAAGGCAGAAACATCACATCCGCCATATTGTAGACCTCGTTCATTTTCTCTCGGTCCACCAGTCCCAGAAACTTCACATTGGAGGGCAGATTTTTCATCAGAGCCCGAATCTCTTCGTATCCTTCTGATATCTTTCCAAAAGAAAAACCTCCGGCCCATACAAACTGACAATCCGGCATTCTTCGTGCTGTTTCCACAAATTCAAAGACACCCTTTCGCTTCTGCAGCTGCCCCACACATAAAACAGTAAAGGCATCCGGATCCATGTGGCATTTTTTCCGGATTTTCTTTCTCTTTTCCCCGGAGATAGGATAAAAAGACTCCTCGGAAACCACATTGGGAATGTATGTGATTTTCTCTCTGGGAATACCGTACTGTGCCAGTTTGTCAATAAACACCGGATTGACCGTTACCAGATAATCCATTCTCCGGTAAAAAGAAATCGTATATTTATAGAAAAGATTCTTTACCGCTCTTGGAAGAGAAATGCTGTTTTCCACAGTTTCCGGCAAAAAGTGTACATATCCCACAGCCGTCCCCTGTTTTTTCCGTTTGTCAATCGAGAGATAGTATTCCGGATTAATGGAGTGATAGTGCGTAATTTCGCAGGCTTTTTTTGAATTTTCCAGAATCACGGCACTGCCCTTCATAACCTGTCTGGCAAGCGCCACCTGCTCATCATGAGCGGAAAGCACACCCTGCCCTTTTACCATATCTGCTTTTGATAACATATTTATTTTTCTCATAACCCTACACTCCTCTTCTCAACATATTTTTCCGGTTCCAGACTGCCAGAAATTCCCTGGAAAATCCTTTTTCTTCCTGTACAGCCAGGGAAAGCTTTGCCATACCCTGTCGTACCAGTACTTCTTTATAAATACATTCTGCCATAGTGCAAAAATTCCAGGTAGAATACAGATAGGCGGTCTCTCTGGCACATTTTCCCATCTGCACTCTCCGGCTTTCCTTCTCCAGCAGATATTCTAAATGCATTTTAAAATATGCATAGGAGTCATACTGGAAACCATTATATCCGTCTGTCACAACCTGGTTTAAACAATCATCTTTCCTGCACAGGGCCGGAACTCCACTGGCAAGGGCTTCGATATAGGTAATCCCCTGGGTTTCACTGTTGGAGGCACACACAAATACATCTCCCAGCTGATAATACCGGCCTACTTCCTCCGGGCTTATCATGCCCGTAAACACAGTACAGTCCTGAATTTCCAGCTCCACGGTCAGATTTTCCAGACGTTCTCTGTCCGGTCCGTCCCCGGCAATCAGAAAAGTCAGTTTTTCTCTTCCTTCTTCTCTTACCATCTGTGCAAAGAACCTTAACAATTCTTCCAGATTCTTTTCCTTTGCCAGACGTCCCACACTGACCAGTACCTGATTCTCCAAAGGAATGTTCCATTTTTTCTTTAATTCCTGCTTTTCTTCTTTTGATAAATCTCCGGAAAATCTCTGCAAATCAATTCCTGTAGGAATCACGGAAATCGGCTTCTTTACTTCATAGCCTTCCAGAATCTTCTCTACTTTCTCCGTAGGTACAATCACCTGACTGGCTTTTTTCAGCACGCTTCTGGAAAACTGTGCTACCGCTTTCTTTTCTAAAGCAGCCCCGGCTTTATGTTCTGAAATTCTTCCAGGCAGATAATGAATATAATCCTCATAAACTGTATGGTAAGTATGCAAAAGCGGACAGTTGCATTTTTTACTGATTTTGACCGCATAAGAAAAGGTCATAAACTCACACTGGGAATGTACGATATCAGGATTCCAGTGCACCAATTCCCGCACCAGCTTTTCCGTATGAGGCAGCACAGCCCTGACATTCGGATAAATTTTTTCCAGATTTATGGATTTAATATAATAAACGCCTGCTTCTTTATAAGACTCATAGCTTCTGGATAAAGTCAGAACTCTTACCTCATGTCCTCTTTCTTCCAGTTCCTTTTTTAAGTTCAGCACAGATGTCACCACTCCGTTGATAATCGGTTTATACCAATCTGTTGTGATTAATATTTTCATAAGGATTTCCCCCTTTTGGTCTTTCTCTTAAGTTGTCTTTATCATAAAAAACAGATTTAAAGAGAACAAGCAGACAATTTTAAAGTTTTTCTAAAGAATATAGAAAAAAGAACTGCAGTTTTCTCTTTCCGAAAAAACCTGCAGTTCTTCTTTTCATGCGCTTTTCTTAAATTTTCTTAATCCAGATGGATTTCCGCCAGTTCCGGCGGGGGTAACTGTCTGGAAGAGTCTTTTTTATATTTTTTCAAGTCTGCTGCTGCTTTTGCCAGAGGTACATTGGTTCCCGCACCTGCCATACAGCCGCCAGGACAACCCATACCTTCTATCATACAGCCTTTTAATTTTCCTGCTTTTGCCATAGTCAGAATTTTCTTACATTCTGCCAGGCCTTCCGCATGCTCAATGTGAACCTCTACCTCCGGATAATATTCATGAAGGCAGGATTCTACTGCGCTGGCCACTCCTCCGGCAACCGCATAACCTCTTCCAGCTGCAGTTGCATTATGAAGAGAACTTTCACCCTGGCATTCTTCGGGATGAATTCCCTTTGCCTCAAACATTCCTGCCAGCTCCTCAAAGGTAATGACAAAATCCACGTCACTTCGTACCGATTTTCTGGAAGCCTCCAGTTTTTTCGAAGCACAAGGGCCAATAAACACCACATGAGCCTCCGGATAACGCTGCTTAATGGTTCTTGCAGTTGCCACCATAGGCGTCAGCTCCTGAGAAATATTCCCAATCATATCCGGGAAGAACTTCTTTGCAAGCATGCTCCAGGAAGGACAGCAGGAAGTGAGCAGGAAAGGCAGTTCCCCTGTGCTGACTTTCTCTGCATAGTGATGTGCCTCAGCAACTGCTCCAATATCTGCTCCCAGAGCCACTTCATAGACATCTGCAAAGCCCAGTTCCTGCAAAGCCGCCTTTAATTTTTTCGGTGTCACATCAGGCCCAAACTGCCCTATAAAAGCCGGCGCTACTTCTGCGATAATCTGTTTTCCCTCTTTCAGTGCATGGGCAAGCTGAAAAATCTGTGATTTATCAGAAATAGCTCCAAACGGGCAGTTTACCATGCACATACCGCAGGAAACACACTTCTCATTGTTGATTTTGGCTCTTCCCAATTCATCACTTTCAATAGCATTTACACCACAGGCTCTGGCACAGGGACGCTCCTTTTTGGCAATGGCATCATATGGACAGACTGATTTGCATTTTCCGCATTTAATGCATTTTTCCTGGTTGATAATGGATTTGCCCTTTACAATGCTGATAGCGCCCTTTGGACAGACCTCCTTACAAGGATGCGCCACACAGCCTCTGCACATATTGGAAACCTCATACATCTTAGGCTCACAGGCATCACAGGCCGAAGGTATGACCTGCATAAGCGGCGGCTCATAATATTTCTCGTCAATGTTGCTGGCCTCAAGACCTGCGGTAATATGTACGGCTGCATTTTCCGGCCGAAGAGACATTCCCATGGCAAGGCGGACTCTCTCACTGGCCACTGCTCTTTCCCGGTAAATACTTTCCCGGTATGTTGCCCTCTCCTGTACAATATGATAAGGAATGGCCTCAATATCAGCCACCAGGGTCTCCGGTTCCGATTCAAAACCCACACGGGCAATCTCTTTAAATACTTTGTGACGGATTCTTTTTACATTTGTATCCAGACTTCTCATTGCATTCTTCCTTTCCTGCATTTTTTCTGAAATCCCTGTTGTTTATAATAAACACAATTTTATTTCTTTGCAAGAAATTGCAGGTACTTTATTCAATACAAAGGCATCTTGTGCTATAATAAATGCAATTTGAACTTCTTCAAACAAAAAAACACCAGAAAGGATACTGCTTATGTTTTATAAAATCAGATACCCTGATACCGCAAAAAATACACTGCTTCCTCCGCTGCTTACCGGCAGCGCCCTAAAATGGATTGCCCTTGTCACCATGCTGACAGACCATATTGGAGCTGTTTTTCTGGAAAGCGGCGTAATTTCCGCTTACAACCAACAGCTTTCTTCTGCCTGGGACTTTGAAACCACCTCTTTCCTGTACCAGGCAGACCGGATACTCCGGTCAGTAGGAAGAATTTCCTTCCCCATTTTCTGTTTTCTTCTGGTGGAAGGCTTTGTCCATACCTCCAACCGTAAGAAGTATGCCCTGCGGCTCTTTCTTTTTGCCTGTGTGTCTGAACTGCCCTTTGATTTGTGCTTTAACGGCGGTCTGTTGGAGTTTTCCTACCAGAACGTGATGTTTACCCTTCTTATCGGTTTTCTCACCCTCTGGCTCATGGACATCGTCAGACAAAAAAATCCCGTCCTCCTGCTTTTTGCGGCAGGGGGAGGGATTCTTCTCGGAAAATTGTTTGCTGCTGATTACAACTGGAAAGGGATTGTACTGATTCTCATTTTATACCTGTTTTATTCCTATCCTCTGGAAAAAACCATTGCAGGATGTCTCTCTCTTTTATGGGAGCCTGTGGCCTGCTTTGCTTTTCTTCCCATCAACCTGTATAATCAGCAAAAAGGCAGAAGCATGAAATATTTCTTCTACCTTTTCTATCCGGCACATCTTCTGCTCTTATTTTCCTTGCGCTATGCAGTATTCGGGATTTAACATCCCGTACTGCAGGCAGCTATCTTTTTTCCACTACTTCACCCTGTTTTTTGTAAATACTGTTGGCCTGAACCACACCTCTTACAGAAGACAGGGGATAAATGTTGCTGTGGCTTCCCACCACCGTTCCCGGATTCAGTACAGAACCGCAGCCTACTTCCACTTCATCGCCCAACATAGCGCCAAACTTTTTCAATCCTGTCTCTATCTGCATTTCCTGTCCTTTTACCACCACCAGCTTTTTGTCTGATTTTACATTGGAGGTAATAGAACCTGCCCCCATATGGGATTTATAGCCTAAGATGGAATCTCCCACATAGTTATAGTGGGGTACCTGCACTTTATCAAAGAGAATTACGTTTTTCAACTCTGTGGAATTTCCCACAACCGCACCTTCGCCTACCAGTGCATTCCCCCGGATAAAAGCACAGTGACGGACTTCCGCCTCTTTTCCAATAATGGCCGGGCCATGGATATAGGCCGTTGGCGCCACCTTTGCAGATTTGGCAATCCACACATCTTCTCCTCTTTTTTCATATTCCTCTTCGCTTAATGCATTTCCCAGCTTCACCAAAAAAGCGCTGATTTCCGGCAGCACTTCCCATGGATAGATTTTGCTCTCCAACAGTTCCTTTGCCATGGTTTTACTTAAATCACTGTATAATTCCTGAATTTTCAACTGTTCCATTTTTACCTTCCTTTCTCTGTATCACATCGGTTGCTTTTTCTGGTTTTATTGCCCGTTCCCTTTTGATAATACTGAGCCGCCGCATCGAAAAACTGCTTTAACATCAGCTGGTTTCTAAGTCCCAGAACCCCCTGGGTCCAGGAGCGGATAAAGCGTTCCAGTTTCTCCATATATTCCTGTGGGGTAATGCTGCCTTCAGCCACATAAGTCAGTCCCTTTTCCCAGCTTGCCGTCAATTCCGGGCTCAATAAAGAACGGATAGAAGCATTGACCACATCAAAAATCATTTCTCCCAGCAAGGTGGGGGTAATGACCTGCGTCTTTTTATTCAGTGCCAGATACTGAATGGTTACCAGTTTTTTCAGAATTTCCGCTCTGGTAGCGCTGGTTCCAATTCCGCTTCCCTTAATCTGGGCCCGCAATTCCTCATCTTCAATCAGCTGCCCTGCATTTTCCATCGCCAGAATCATAGAACCGGAGGTATACCGCTTAGGCGGCGATGTTTCTCCCTCCTTGATGAAAAACCGTTGGATGGAGAGAATACTTCCCTTTCGGATATTCTGCAGCATTTCCAGAAAAGCGCTGTCCTGTGTTTCTTCTTCCGAGGTTTCCTCCTCTTTCTTTTTCCCGAAAGAATACCCGCTTACCTTCAAATACCCTTCGGAAACCAGCACTTTAAAAGAAGAAAACAGCCGTTCTTTTTCCCTGACAGACACCAGACTGATTTTCTGGTAAACAGCCGGAGGATAAAAAATACTCAAAAATCTGCGCACAATCACTTCATACACCTTTTCCCCCTGCACAGAAACGCTTCGCAGCGCATTTAACCCCTGTCCTGTGGGAATAATGGCATAATGGTCTGTAATCTGCTTGTCATTGACATAGCGGGTTTTCAAAAGATTTTTATACATCTGTCCGGCCAGAATTTCTTCTGCATAAGCCCCCACATGGACAAAACTGCGCAGTCCGCCTATATTTTTCTGAATCTCTTTTGCCACGGCAGTGGAAAGCACACGGGCATCGGTTCTGGGGTATGTAACCAGCTTCTTTTCATACAATTCCTGCACGATTTTCAGCGTTTCATCGGGGCTTAACTTAAACAGCCTGGAACACTCATTCTGTAGTTCTGCCAGGTTAAAAAGCAGCGGCGGATTTTTATTTTCCTTTTTCCGCTCAATCTTTTCTACCACCGCCTGCAAAGGGGGATTGGCAGACAGTAATTCTGCCAGTTCCTTTGCTGTTTCCTTTTTCTTAAATCCATTTTCCTTATATAAAAGGGGGGATTGGAAATAACGGCTGCCTTGTGTGGCTCTCCACTCTCCTTCAAAAGAGTGTCCCTGCCGTTCAAATTTTCCCAGCACCCGGTAAAAAGGCGTCTTCACAAACTCCCGGATTTCCCGCTCCCTGCGTACCACCATACCCAGGACACAGGTCATAACTCTCCCCACTGAAATGGCCTGGTAGCGGCTGCCCAGATAATTGGAAACCGCATTGCCATATTTTAGAGAAAGCAGTCTGGAAAAATTAATGCCCATAAGATAGTCTTCCTTCGCCCGCAGATAGGCCGAAGCCGAAAGGTTATCGTACTCTGAAAGCGATTTCGCCTCCCGGATTCCCCGGATAATCTCCTCCTCTGTCTGAGAGTCAATCCACACTCGCTTCTGTTCCTTATCTTTTACGCCTGCCATCATGGCTACCAGACGGTAAATATATTCCCCTTCCCGCCCGGAGTCCGTACAGACATAGATAGTTTCCACATCTTTGCGGTTCAGCAGTCCGCTGACAATATCAAACTGCTTTTTCACCGAAGGAATCACTTCGTATTTAAAGTCTTCCGGCAAAAAGGGCAGCGTATCCAGACTCCATCTTTTCAGCGCCGGGTCATAGGCTTCGGGATAGCTCATGGTTACCAGATGTCCCACACACCAGGTTACAATGGTGTTTTCCGATTCCAGATAACCATCTTTTCTGGATGTATTCAATTTCAGCGCCTTGGCAAATTCCTGGGCGACACTTGGTTTTTCGGCTATAAATAATGATTTGCTCATGAAAGCTCCTCTTTTGCTTTTAATTTCTTTACAATGCTTTTTATCTTAACACAGGTTGGGATATGCGTCAAATTTCTGACGTTTTCTACCCCTTTCAGAGCCGAAAAACCAGTGCCTGCTTTTGCATAATCTGACACTGGTTTCCCCGGATTTTTCTTTCGTAATATTTATTTCTTTGTAATATAACCTTTTGCTTTCAAGGTTTCTGCACAAAGCACAGCTCCGCCTGCCGCACCGCGAACCGTATTGTGGGAAAGTCCGATAAACTTGTAATCATACACTTTATCTTCTCTTAAACGGCCTATGGAAATTCCCATGCCATTTTCATAATCTACATCCAACTGTACCTGTGGGCGGTTGTCTTCTTCCATGTACTGAATAAACTGCTTCGGTGCACTTGGCAGTTCCAGTTCCTGGGGAAGTCCTTTGAAGTTTACCAGTTTTTCAATCAGCTGTTCTTTGGTGGGGTTCTTTCTGAACTTCACAAATACGGCTGCAGTATGTCCGTTTAATACCGGAACGCGCACACACTGGCAGGTAATCACCGGTTCTTTGGCCGGCTCAATCACGCCGTCCTTAATTTCGCCCCAGAGACGAAGAGGTTCCATTTCACTCTTTTCTTCTTCACCGCCGATATAAGGAATGATATTTTCTACCATTTCCGGCCAGTCTTTGAAAGTCTTTCCTGCGCCGGAAATTGCCTGGTAAGTAGTGGCTACTACTTCATATGGCTCAAATTCCTTCCATGCAGTAAGCACTGGCGCGTAACTCTGGATGGAACAGTTTGGCTTTACAGCCACAAAGCCCTTTGTTGTGCCCAGACGTTTTTTCTGGAACTCAATCACCTCAAAATGCTGCGGGTTGATTTCCGGCACTACCATCGGTACGTCCGGTGTCCATCTGTGGGCGCTGTTGTTGGAAACAACAGGGGTTTCGGCCTTTGCATATTCCTCTTCAATCGCTTTGATTTCTTCTTTGGACATATCCACTGCTGAAAATACAAAATCCACCGTAGAAGCAACCTTTTCCACCTCTGCCACGTTCATGACAATAAGTTTTTTCACTGCTTCCGGCATAGGAGTTGTCATTTTCCAACGACCTCCTACAGCCTCTTCATATGTTTTTCCTGCACTTCTTGCACTTGCTGCCACTGTTACGACTTCAAACCATGGATGGTTTTCCAGAAGAGAAATAAATCTCTGTCCGACCATACCTGTAGCTCCTAAAATTCCAACTCTTAATTTTTCACTCATCTGTCTATTCTCCTTACCCTATGCCTGCAAAACGCTTTGTCTGCAGCCGGCTTTTTCTGACTCAGCCATTTTACTGTTTCAACCGCCTTTGCGCCGCAAACGTCTTTGCTACACGCACATTTGTTTTCGTTAAACACTACTATAACAAATTTTTCCAAAATGTCAAGAATTTCTTTTTATTCTTCCAGATATTTTTTATTCTGCTTCAGTACCTCTTTCATGGCTTCTGAGCCTGGCGCACCAATGGTATTTCTCTTCTCTACACAATTTTTCATACTGATAGCCTCGTAAATGTCTTCCTCAAAAACCGGACTGATGGCTTTGTATGCTTCTAAAGACATCTCGTCCAGAGAAATATTCTTCTCCAGGCAGTAAAGCACCAGACGGCCAACAATGCCGTGGGCATCTCTGAAAGGCACACCCTTGTTCACCAGATAATCTGCTGCATCTGTGGCATTCGTAAAGCCGTTTTTCGCACTCTTTTCCATATTTTCTTTTTTAAATTCCAAAGTGGACAGCATACCGTTAAACAGCGCAATACATCCTTTGGCTGTATCCATGGCATCAAAAGCCAATTCCTTGTCTTCCTGCATATCCTTATTGTAAGCCAGAGGAATTCCCTTCATGGTAGTAAGCAAAGACATAAGCGCCCCATAAACCCTTCCTGTTTTTCCTCTTACCAGTTCGGCAATATCCGGATTCTTCTTCTGAGGCATAATACTGCTGCCCGTACTGTAAGCGTCGTCAATTTCCACGAACTGATATTCATTGGAATTCCACAAAATCATCTCTTCGCAAAAACGGCTCAGATGCATCATAATCATGGATAAATCGGACAAAAATTCAATCAGATAATCCCTGTCTGCCACAGAATCCATACTGTTCAAAGTAGGACCGTCAAAGCCCAACGCCTGCGCAGTATATTCCCGGTTCAGAGGGTAGGTAGTTCCTGCCAGCGCCCCGCTTCCAAGAGGACAGAGATTCAATCTCTTTCCTGTATCCTTCAAACGACTTCTGTCCCTTTTGAACATCTCAAAGTAAGCGCCCAAATGGTGGGCTGCAGTCACTGGCTGAGCCTTCTGCAAATGGGTAAAGCCAGGCATATAGGTGTGCAGATTTTCTTCCATTAATTTCTGAAGAGTTTCCAGCAGTTCTTTTAAAAGTTCGTCTGTCTCCTGAATTTCATCTCTTACATACATTTTCATATCCAAAGCCACCTGGTCATTACGGCTTCTTCCTGTATGCAGCTTCTTCCCTGCGTCTCCTTTTCTGGCAATCAGATTTGCCTCTACAAAGCTGTGAATATCTTCGTATTCCGGTGAAAACTCCAGTTTTCCGCTTTCAATATCCTTTAAAATTTCCTGCAGGCCTGATAATATCTCTTCCTTTTCCAGTTCTGTAAGAATCCCCTGCTTAGCCAGCATGGAAGCATGGGCCATACTGCCTTTGATATCCTGCTTATAAAGTCTTTTATCAAAACTCAAAGACGCATTAAAATTGTACACCAGACGGTCTGTTTCTTTTGTGAAACGACCTCCCCATAATTGTGCCATATTGTTCCTCATTCCTCTCTTTTTCACCGTATCGCCGAAGTTCTTTCGTTTTTGCACTTTCGACAATATCTTGTGTAAAATTTTATCACTTTATAGTGTTGAACGCAAGAGTTTTTCCTTTTGTTCCTGCTTTTGTCTTTCACGCTCCTGTCTGGAAAAAACACAGCCGCAGTAATCCTGTCTGTAAAGATGATATTCTCCGGATAATTCTGTAGAACGTTTATATCCGTTTTTTTTCTTAAAATCCGAAGGCAGATGCTTTACATGATAAATCTTTTCCAACTCTTCCCCGATTTCATTTAGTTTTCCCGCATTCTTTAAGGGACTGATGGTCAGCGTAGTGGCAAAGTAGTCATATCCTCCCTCTGCAGCCATGCGGGCCGTCTCTTCCAACCGCATGCGGTAACAGTGAAAGCACCGTTCTCCGCCTTCCGGAGCCTGTTCCAGTCCCTTTGCCATTTCAAAAAACTCCTCCGGGCAATACCTGCCTTCCACAAAAACCGGCTTATGCACCAAAGGCATTTCCTCTATCAGCCGTTTCAGCTCCTCTGTTCGCTTTTCGTACTCCTCCCGGGGAAAAATATTGGGGTTATAGAAAAAGTCTGTAATTTCAAAATACCGGGACAGATATTCCAACACATAACTGCTGCAGGGCGCACAACAACTGTGCAAAAAAAGCCTGGGAATCTTTCCCTGTTTTTGATTTTCTTCTATGATTTTTTCCAGTTCTTTTTGATAATTTCTGTTCATCCTGTTTCCCTTCTCTGCTTTTATACAAAAGTATACGAAAAAAAACTTTCTTCATCAAGGAATTATTTTGAAATTTCGAGAGAATCTCTCATGAGCATCTTAGAATTCTTAGACTTGTTTCGCTTTTTCTATGTCCGGGACTGTTTTCTCTCACAGCCCCGGGCCTGTATTCCATTTCTGCACCAAAATTATTCTGTCGTATACTCTGCGGAAAGAATCACTTCCCCATTCATATCAATATACTCCACTACAACCACCGGATTTTCTACCTCTACCGCCAATTTCAAAGAACTTGCTACGTTTTTAAAAGTATCCGCCTGTCCATCCATAGCAGACTGCAGCTGTTCGGTCAACGCATCTGTCTTAACAATACCATCCATGGTATACCGGTAAATCAGCTTGTTGTCTTCTCCCAGCACTTCCATACTCATACCGCTGTCTCCAAGAGAAGAAAGCTGTGCATCTAACTGTTCCTGTACAAGGTCAGATTCCACATAAGACTTAATATCCGGGAACTTCTCGGTTATGGGTTCGGCATCTTCCAATTTCACCGGTTCTGATTCCTCTTTTTCCACTTCCTTTTCTTCCTGTTCCTGCTGCGTTTCTTTTTCACTGGAAACCTCTGCACTGTCTTTTCCTGCATCCTTCTCACCGCATGCGGAAACAGTCAGCGCCATAGCCAGTAAAGTGGAACATAACAACACTTTTAAAGACTTTTTCTTCATAAAAACAGCCCTCCTTGGTTTGATAGATTCATTTTATCCGAGCAGGCGGAAAATGTCAATATAAATAAAAATTTTAATATTCTGTGCTGTTTTTAGTCAATTTCAACAAACGTTTGTCTTCTCAAAAACATCACTATTTTTCCTTTTCCTTTGTCAACTGTCCATTTTCAATAACCATAATCTTATCTTGAAATTCTATTGTCCATTTGCAAGGGTTCTCCTCTGTCCCTATTTTTTCTTCCCAGCTAATCGTTTGACCTTTCGGACTCATTGTTTTTCTCAGCCTTAATATTTTTAAATGAGACGAAGAGCCGTTTATTTCCATAGAGTATCCCGGCTTTGTTTCTATAGCACAATATGCAACATTTCCTCTCACTCCATAATCTACCGTAACTTCTTCGGAATTCGCAGAACTATACCATTGTGTAAACAAAACCATCACGCAAACGGCCAAAGCCAGAACAATTCCTGTAAGTACCCCAAACATTTTTCTCTTATTTTTTTTCTTTATCTTCTTTATAACTTGAAGTTCCTGTATTTCTTCCTCACTTATGGATATATCTTCACCAATTTCACCTGTCATTTCCTGATAGTATTTTTGACATCCTCTACAGTTTTTTAAATGCTTTTCTATTTCCCGATTGCTTTCCTCACTGGTCAATCCGTCAATATACAGAGGCAATAAGTCGCGAATCATTTCACATTTCATGGCGGTTCTCCTTTCTGATTTTCTGCTTTCCACGATAAAAAGTTACTCTTGCCCAATTTTCATCTTTTCCCATGATTTCTCCAATTTCTTTGAAAGTAAAATCTGCATTCAGCCGCAAATACATGACCTCCCGTACAGGCTCTTCCAGCAAATGAAGTTTTTTATATAATTCTATCACTTCCACTTTCTGTATGGCCGAATTCTCTGTAAGATTCCGATAATCTGCCTGTTCTGCATTCTCTGCCGCCGTTTCTCTTTTTTTCTTCTTTAACTCTTTATACCACAAATGCTTTGCAATGGAACACAACCACACATATAACCTACAGTCTCCATGAAAATTATCAATGGATTTCATAGCCTGAAAAAAAGTTTCCTGGGTTAGTTCTTCGCTTAAATGAACATCGTGACAAAGGCTAAACAAAAATTTATACACCTGCGGCATATATTTTTTGTAAATCTCTACCATCTCTTCCATATTCCACCTCCTCCTATATGTACTCTATAAATAATTTTCGTTACAGGAATTTCACTCTTTTTACATCAAATTGTCCGATTGCAAAATCTGCTATCCATTATGAGAAAAAGAAAACAGACAGCTATCGAAAAAACTGTCTGCTATAAACCAGGAATTGTAATGCCCATTATAATTTTTTCATCATCCAGTCTGCTGAAGCATAATGGCCACTTGCATATTTCATATTGTCGGGCAAGGAACCATACTTCTTAAAACCAAGTTTTTCATACAAAGCAATTGCACTTTTATTGTCAGAAATAACTTCAAGTTCGGCTTGTTCAAATCCCATCTTTGTTGCCACTTTAAGCATATGCTCCAACATAGTTCTTCCAATACCACATCCACAAAATTCCTGATATAAAGCAATTGCTACTTCGCACCTATGAGCATATCTCCTGTAACTTCCTATTGGATTTAAAGAACAATTACCAATATGTCTTCCATTTAATGTTGCAATTAACAGCAAAGATTTATCTGAATTCAGACAATTATTTATAAACGCTACTTCTTGTTCATGTGTAATAGCAACCTCATCCGGCTCTCGAATCAGATATGGTGTTTCTTCTGTAGTGACTTTTAAATATTTTATTAAATCCTCTGCATCATCTGCGATTGCACTTCGTATCACTATAGTTCTATTTAATTTATCCTTGACTTCAATAGGTTCAAATTTCAATTTCAATCTCCTCCTTTGTTAACATACAACTTTTATATAGAATCTCATAATTACACCTTGAAATACCGTGGTGCTGTTGGTTATGTCCTGTTCCTCGACCTCACTTTTATGCCAGCCGGACAAAATTTATTCCTCAATTTCATTTTTCCATCTCTTATAATTATAAAAAGCCTGAATAAAAATTGATATAAAGAACACAACGCCAATTATTCCTGTAAACATATATGATTGAAATTCCTTATAAAACTCAATAATTATAATTACAGATACAGGAATAAAACAAAGTGTTCTAATAAATTTTCGTCTATAACTTAATTTCCAATAACAAATTTCTATTCCCTTGTCTACTTTTTCACTCATGTCATACCGTTTTGCAAGAAAGAAGCCAATGGTTTCCACAATTACCAGAATAGATATCGCCATCAAGAACATATAAAATCCTCCCTATCTCCCCCCTTGCAAGATAATTTTACCATTCTCTATATTTTTTACCAGTTAAATGTATGTAAAAGATTTTCGGCGCAAATAATGTTTCCACTACCTACGCCATTTCTCATCTTGTCTTGAAATATTTACCCTTTTACAACGCCTTTTCTTTGTAAGAATTTCTTCTCAATTATTTCTGCACAATATTTATATCCACTTGAAAACGTTGATTTTACGCTGTTTTTCGCTATCTATCTTCTGATTTACTCCATTTTTACTCCAATTTTAAGCCAATATTTTCAGTTCGGCTACTTCTTCTTTTTTCTTTTCTTCTGAAACGTGCGTGTATAAATCGGTTGTCATTGCCAGCGTGGAATGACCTAAGAGTTTCTGTACTACCTGTTGGTCTACTCCATTTTCATAACACCTTGTAGCGTATGTATGTCGCAGAGTGTGACAGGTAAACACTTCAAATATCTTCGGCTCTCTCTTTTCTTCCTTTGCCAGTTCAATCTCTATCACATTGATTTTCGCTACATAGTCTTTGATTGCACTATTGACGTTGTAATAATAAACTGGCGAACCATCAGAACAGGTAAATACCAAGTTTTGAAATTCTTTATGCTGTTTCCATATCGAGCGTTTCCACATCTTCTGTTCTGTCTGCTTTATCTTCTGATTTTGTAAAATCTCATACACTTCATCTGTCATAGGAATTACACGATTACTGGATATGGTTTTTGCAGTCGTATAGAAAAACTTTGAACCCTCAACAGGACTGGAAGCCTTTGAATAATGGATTGTCTTATTGATTATAATTTCTCTTTTTTCAAAGTCACAATCTTCCCATTTTAGTCCCAGCACTTCTCCAATCCGACAACCTGTTGTCACAGCAAATTTCAAAACATTGATGTGTATGTAGGAAGAAGCAAATGTAAAGAATTTTTCCTGTTCCTCTCTTGTTAATACACGTCTTTCTTTTTTCACTTCTTTTGGCATTTCCACACCGATACAAGGATTTTTTCTAATGTATTCACTCAATACCGCTTTATCAAACATATCACTCAACATAAATCTGATGTTCGACACCGTTCCATGTGCAAGACCGCTGTCTATCAAGTCATTTAAAAACTTCTGAACGTGATATGTTTTAATATCCTGCAAATACATCTTTCCGATAGAGTTCTTCACTCTTGAATTGTAGTAACTGTGGTTTTTATATATCGTAGTCATTTTAACTGTTTTCTTCTTATACAACTCCGTCCACGTTACATACCATGCGTTTAAAGTGATACTTTCGCCATTGCCATTCAAACCATGTTCATCTTCATAAACCGCTTCTCGCAACTTCCGTTTTAATTCATTCAGTTTAAAATCATAAAGCGTTTTTCGTTTCCCTGTTTTGCTTGTAAATCTTGCAATATAGCGTCCGTCTGCTCTCTGTGAAATTCCCTTACCGAGTTCTTTGCCCTTTAAATCTTTACCCATACCAACTTTCCTTTCTTCTACTGAAAGAAATATGGTAAAGTAAATATTTCAATTTTCATTATATCCACACCCCATTTTCTTTTCAAGCCCTTTTGCATTGATATTCCAGCCATTCATCAAGTAATTTCTTATTTGCATACAACCGATTACCAATGCGTACTGTAAATCTATTTTTCGGATTGTTCAACAGTTCTCTTGCCTTTGTTTTCCCAATCCCCATATACTCACAAAATTCATTTATATTTAGTAATGCTTTTTCGATACGATCACCCCCTTTCGTCTAATTTTCTTGCTTTTATATAATCATCATACAACTGCTTCTGTGTAATATTCATTTCTCCATTTTCTATGAGATTGCCAATATAATCTCTCTGCTCTATCTTCCCAACCTCTGCAAACAGTTTCAAAGACGGGGCAACATACTTTTCCAACCACTCCCACACCTTTTGTAAACTTTTCTTCTGTGGTTGCATGGTAAGTTTCACCTTGCCTATATCTTTCATCAGTTCCGCCCATGCTTGATAGGTTGGATAAAGTCTTTTTCGTGTTGTCATGCTGCCTGTCGGCTTTTCTAAAAATCGTATTTTACTGTTCAATACTTCCATTGCCAGTCCTGCCACATCTCTATATCTCAATAATTCCTGTACTACACTTACCGCCATTTCCTGCCGAAATCTCAACTCATATCTATTCCAATTTTCGTCTAATTCTGTTCCATACTTTTTATTCTGTTCATATCCCTTTTCATAAAATACCAATCTCAAATTACTGGCTGAACTGCCGAGATAAAGACTGCCACCTTTACTCTGAAACACTTCTTCTTTCAGTTCTCCCGAGTCGTGAAAATCTATCTCCCTTAGTTTTGTGGAAAGCAATCCCTCTTTTGTCCGTACAATCAAATCGGGAATACTCAAATACGGTTTTCTGTCGTCTATCGCCAAATCAATCCGAGGAACATTGATATGATACTGGCAAACTCTGTTCAAGAAATCAAACCATGTTTCCTCATTGAGTTGTAAAAAATTCTCATAGTTGCGACAGCCTTTCCCACTCATCAAAATCTGAAAGCCTTGATACTGTGCATTTCCTGTCGGCTTTAGCACCTTGATATTATCGAAGATTGCCACAACCTCATGTCCTGCAATCCCCTTTTCATAGCCCGTTACAGTCATAAGTTCCATAGGTATTTTCAACACATCTTCTATGACTGCTTCTAACGGAACTTCCTTAATGGTTATCTGACACCAATCTATCAAGGCACTTAATTCTTCTTTCTGCCGTATTACTCCCCTGTTAGTGTAGGGGAGTTCTGGAAGAAAACTTCCGCTTCTTTCTTCCAAATTTATCAAACCTCCTTACCTGCAATGGCGTTGCCATTGCCCTGCCCCCCAACCTGCCGTTTGGTACGTCAGAACGAGGGCAGGAACTTTGACCGCCTACATATTTTTATTTGGAACAGGGCGGATACCCTTACAGGTAATCTTCTCCACTAATACAGGAAAGTTTCCTCTCTGCACATAAGGAGCATATACTGGTTCTTCCAGTTCCACCACAGCATAAGGCTCAATCTTCGGAAGTTCCGTTGCTTCCAAGCGAATATCCACGCTGTTCCCAAGTTTCATGCTTCCAAGATGAAGTTTTAAGGCTTCCACTTCCTCTGTTTTCTTCTTACTGTCTTTATCATAGCGGTAACAGTTATCCGCACCCATAAAACGAAGTTCTCCAAACGCTTCTTTTACCTGTTCTTTTGTCAATGTAATCTGCATACACGTTCCTTTCTCCCCGTTGAACCGATAGGTCAGCTTCTCATATTTTCATTTTCATATTTACGACGTCGTTTTTAGTTCAGTTATTTCTGAACTTAATTGTATATTAGCACAGACATATTCGTTTTGCAATATAAAGTTTAGTTTTTTATAAACTTTTTGTTTTCTTTTTTCTGAACTTGTGGTATAGTGTCCTTAGACGATAAGATATGAAAAGTTATAACAGGATATGGAAAGAGAGGGTTTTCAGATGAATACAATCGCAGAACGGATTAAATTTGCCATGAAAGCAAAAAATAAAAAACAGGTAGATATAGTCAAAGATACAGGTATCAGCAAAGGGGCGTTCAGTTCCTATCTTTCGGGACAGTACAATCCGAAAGCCGATAAAATGGAACTGATTGCTGACTCCTTAGATGTAGACTTGCGGTGGCTTTACGGACAAAATGTGCCTATGGAACATACAAGCCAAAATGACAATGCCCTGCAATATGTCTTTTATAACAACTCCTGCTCCGAATATCTTCTCGATAATTTAGACGATATCTATATTGCCATGATGACGCAATATGCCGCCCTTATTCCACGCTTTTATGTCCTTGTCAATCGTGCTGGAAATGCAATGCACATACTGCCATTATTTTTGAAAGAGGATAGTTCCCAATTCTATGAATGTCCGTCTGATTTCTTCTATTCTGACAGGCATACCATTTTTACAAGAGATTTTGAAAGTATTCACATGGTATTAACAACAGCCACGATTTACTATTATGGAATTGATACAAAGACCTGTGAACCAAAAGTTACCAAACTTGCCTACTCACAAACTGACGATTGCTTTTATATCGACAACGGAATACAGGACGGTCACATAACAGCATTTGAAAAAGAAGTGGTAAAAGAAGCACTTTATTTAAAGAATAACGCCCAATAACAGACAAGAGGACTTGCAAGGTTTCTGACCTTTCAAGTCCTCTGCTGTATCATGGTGCAGTTGGCTGCGTCCGTTCCGTCAAGGACTGCCCTACGGCGTATCGGCTACGCCTTGTTCCTTGACCTCACTAGGTTTTCTCTTTTTCTTGACACAACAAAAGCCTGCACGATTTTTCTTCAATCCGACAGACTCTCATTCTTTCACATACTCTATCAATTCTTCTATTCCACAATCCAAGTAACTGCACAGTTTACAGATTAGTTGTGCGTCTAATCTCTGAAATTCATTTCTGCAATAACGATTAAAATTAGACCTCGGTATATCCAATTCTTTACAAATGGTATTCTTACTAATTCCTTTTTCTTTCAGCAGTTCCTCTATGTGAAGTTCTAAATGTCCGTACTTCATTACCTCACCTCTACATAAAAGTATATTCAATAAATCTTTATGTAGTAATTCACTATACAGTGAGGTACTATATAGTTATCCTTATAAATATATAGAAACAGAGGTATGTCAAAATGAAAAAGAAATTATTATTTATCACTATTATTCTAGTCTTGCTTGCAAGTGTTCTCTATTATATCAGTTTACCCGATTATCTTGTATTTAACAGTATGTCATTCAGCAATGGGGCTAATCGTGATACCGAACTACAAGTTATCGTATATCAATACTGGAATACTGATGAAGTGGTAGCAGAAATTGAAGCAGAACATAACCAAATCAACGGAACTCCCACCACCCTTACAATCAATCTACACCGTTCTAAATGGTCTTTTCACAATGGATATGAACCATTTTATACCACTACTATCAATTATGATTGAAAAGGAAAAGCAGACAGTCGATTAAAAAACTGTCTGCTACAAACTGGAATTGAACAAAATCGCTGCGCGATGGCCTGCCAAGGCTGTGGCATAGCGATTTTCTGTTTTCTATAATAAAAAACAGTGGAAAGCAAGTCCTAAAAGTAGTATTGTTAAATCACCACAAAA
>NZ_JBBEWO010000012.1:0-101416 GCF_038739805.1 Blautia acetica
TTGTAGTCAATTTTTGCTTTGTACTTGCCGTACTGCTCCAGATATTTGTCATCAATACCTGCTTTCTCCGCAATTTTTGTAATCGGCTCCATTGTACATTCCTGTGCAATTTCAATGTCTGATTTGAATCCCATAATAACATCCTCCTTAAAAATAATAGTTTTCCTCGCCCTTCTTCCAATCCTTCTCCATCTATTCCTATGCGAAATTTCCGAAATTATTGCCTGATTGAAAAAAGGGCAACACTTGTAAAGCTACAAATGCTGCCCAGACGGTCGGCTTACTATCTTATTCTGATTCCCCTGTGGTACTCCACATTTATCCGTCAGTAATCAGAACTATGGTTATAATCTAACACAAAATCATCTCAATGTCAATCTACCATAATAAAGTTTGTGAATTTTTTACCAATTTTATTCTGTTTTCTATGCAAATCTTACAAGACTCTCTTTTGTCTATGCACCAATAAAAGCGGTCACTTCTTCTTTCTCCGGCATAACACGCAGAGCACCCTTTTTCGTGGTAATCAGAGAAGACGCACCATTGGCAAAACGCAGCATTTCCTGCAGATTTTCTTCTGTCAGTCCTTCCAGGCCATGTTCCAGCACATAGTTCAATGCGCACGCGCCGAAGGTATCGCCTGCTCCTGTGGTTTCAATGGTGTTTTCCTGTAAAAACGGTTTCTGAAATACCTCTTTTCCTTCGTAAAAAGCAATGCTCCCCTCTTTTCCCATAGTCACATTCATAAGTTTTAAGTTAGGATATTCTTTCAGAAGGATATGAGCCCCTTCTTTTACATCTTTTGTTCCTGTCATAAATTCCAGTTCTTCTTCAGAAATTTTCAACAAATCGCATTTGGACAAGCCGTATGCAATCTGTGCTTTTGCCTCTTCCATAGATTTCCACAGCGGCGGTCTCAGATTGGGGTCAAAAGAAATCAGAAGTCCTGCTTCTTTCGCTACATTGATTGCCTTGTAAGTTGCCTTCCTCACCCCTTCGTGCGTCATGGATAAAGTACCGTAATGAAAAGCCTTTGCAGACTGTATATAGGCCTCATCAATCTGGTCTTCCTGCAGCATCATATCTGCTCCCGGATTTCTGTAAAATGCAAAATCACGGTCCCCATCTTCAAAAGTATGAACAAAGGCCAGTGTGGTATGTACTTCTTCGTCTTCATACAAATGGCTAGTGTCAATGCCTATAGATTCCAGTGTTCCCCTAAGAGCGGTTCCGAACTGGTCTTTTCCTACAACACCCAGAAAAGATGTCTTCTTGCCCAGCTTATTCAGCATAGCCAGCACATTACAGGGTGCTCCTCCCGGGTTTGCCTCAAAAATAGGATTTCCCTGCCCACTTACTCCGTTTTCAGTAAAATCAATCAAAAGTTCACCTAATGCAATTACATCAAATTTTTTACACATATTCTCTACTCACTTTCTCAATTTTTCACTTGTTATTACTTTACTGTGCATTATATCTTTTTTTTTTAACTTGTGCAATATTTCCCCAAACCTTTCCCGAATTTTTCTACCGAAACCAGAGTATTTTCCTTTGATGCTTTTCTGAAAACTTTAGGATTTCTTTCGATTTATCCGGAAAAGTTCTTAATGATTTCCTTCTAAAATGAAGAACATAAATTTTTTGTACGCAGGAGGCGATTTCATCATGGAACTTTTTCATATACTTTCCCAGTCTGCTCAACGGTTTCCTTCCCGGATAGCAGCCACAGACGGAACTTCTATGCTTACCTACAGACAACTGGCTGATTATTCTGACCGGCTTGCCCTGTACCTGGACGGAAAATGCAGCAAAAAGGGAAATCCCGTGCTTATTTACGGGCACAAAAGTCCCTTTATGCTGGTCTGCTTTCTGGCCTGCATGAAAGCGGGAATTCCCTATTGTCCTCTGGATGTTTCTCTGCCTATACAGACTGTAAAAATGGTACTGGAAGATATTCAGCCCTCTCTTGTCTGCGCATTGGAACCATTTCCCTTTCCCTGTAATTCTATGCTCTCTCTGCATGTATTCCAGGAGATTACTCAGAAAAATAAAATCCCGGACTGTGACATCCGGCTTATGACGGCTTATCTCACCCCTATTGCAAAAGATGATGTTTTTTGCATTATGTATGCTTGTGATTCCGGTGAAACTGTACAGGGAGTTCAAATCTCTCTTCGTTCCCTGGAAGAACATTTAAAAAGCTGTGTTATCCCCTGCCTTTCTGCTTCTTTTGAAAAAGTGCCGGTATTTCTCAATCAAGCTCCTTTTTCTTTTGATTTGTCCGTAACGGATATTTATACCTGTCTCTTTCTCCAGGGAACACTCTGGTGTATATCAGAAACGGATATGGACAATCCCCGGCTGCTTCTGCATACCTTTGCCGCTTCAAAGGGAACTGTGTTAATCTCTACCCCATCCTTTCTGGAGATGTGCCTTGTCGAAGAAGCTTTCTGTGCCAAACAGATTCCTTCGCTGTCCTGCTTCCTTTTGGGAAAAGAACCTTTGTCTGTAAAAACTGCCGCCAAATTAAAAAAACAATTTCCTGATGCCCGGATTTTCAATCTCTATATTCCTGCTCCGACTGCATTGGCAGTCACCAGTACAGAAATCACGGAAAAACTTCTGCAAAACAGCCAGATACTGCCTTCCGGCTCCATAAAACCAGGGGTGCAAATCGAAATTCGAAGCGAAACAGGCACAGTTTTAAAAGACGGTGACAAAGGAGAAATTGTAATCCTAAGCCATACATCTCCTCCCGGATATTACAAAAATCCCTTCCATACGAAAAAAACTTTCTTCACAGAAAAACACAAAACAGGTTCTGTACAGGGTTTTCATACGCAGGACAGAGGCTATCTTCAGGACGGCGTTCTTTTCTACTGCGGCAGAAAAGATGCCGCTATCCGGCTCAGCGGCCATCCCGTTGCGCTGGACGATGTGGAAACAGGACTTATGAAGCTACCTCAGGTCAGCCGCGCTGCAGTCCTTCCTCACATTCGGGAACACCGTGTACGAAATCTCTATGCTTATGTAGTTTGTCCGGAAAAATCCATTTCCGATAAAAGCTATTCTGCCAGATTAAAAGAAGACTTGCTTTCCATTTTGCCGGAATACATGATTCCAAAGAAATTTATTTATGTAAACCGATTTCCTGTATCACAAAATGGAAAACTGGACTTAAATGCCCTAAAGAACATGAAAACAGGGCTGTATCGCATGTAATGCGGCAGCCCCGTCAGCTTTTCAGCTCTCTTGTCTCTCTATTTCACCTTTGTCACAGTCCGCACGTCCCGGAAATGTCCCATAACAATCAATGTTTCCGCACCTCTGAACACATGGTCTGCACCGGGAAGCGGATTCATCCTCCCAGCTTCTTTCGTAGCCAGAATGCTTATATGGTATTTCTTTCTTACTTCTTTTTCCACAATAGAACTTCCCACCCAGGTATCCGGAACCGGAATTTCATAAATCGCATACTCCTCTGTCAGTTCAATATAATCAAAGATATTGTCATTTCCATATTTCACAGCAAGGCGCTGAGCCATTTCCTTTTCCGGATAAACCACATGGTCCGCACCGTTTCGCAAAAGAAATTTAGCATGAACATCCCGGTTAGCTCTTGCCAGTACAAGAGAAGCCCCACAGTCTTTCAAAAGTGCCGTAGCTTCCAGCGAACTTTGAAAATTATCTCCAATAGCCACAACACACAAATCAAAGTTTCTCACTCCCAGAGATTCCACAAAATGTTCATTGGTAGCATCGCCAATCTGCGCATCCGTTACCATATCTATGGCGTCATTGACCCTTTCTTCATTAATATCCACTGCAAGGATTTCATTTCCCTCCGCAATTAATCGTTCTGCCATATGTCTTCCAAAACGGCCAAGACCTATCAGAAGCACTGATTTCATCTCTGTTTTCCTCCTTAAACTATTTTATCCTACAGACACTTTTTCCACCGGAAGTTTTGACGGAATCATGGAGATACGGTTGGTAAATGCAATCAGTATGGTAATACCTCCCACTCTTCCGATAAACATCAGCAGAATTAATATAATCTGTGAAACTGTTCCCAGACCAGGGGTAATTCCCAAGGACAGCCCTACTGTACAAAGTGCAGACACTGTTTCAAAAAGCGTCTGCTTCATTCCCAGATTCTCTATGGTTGAAATGATCATAGAAGAACCTATGCTCAGCAAACCATAAAACATCATCAGACAGCAGGCATGACGAATGGCTTCACTCTCCACTCTCCGCCTGAACAGTTCCAAATCTTTTCGCTTTCTCAGCTCTGTCCAAATAGTCAGCACCAGAATCAGCATGGTGGTGGTTTTAATACCTCCCGCTGTAGAGCCGGGAGAACCGCCAATAAACATCAGGCTTATCATAAGCGCCTGACTGCTGTCTGTGAGCATATTCAAATCTATGGTATTAAACCCTGCCGTTCTGGGGGTCACAGCCTGAAAAAAAGCACAAAGAATCTGCTGTCCCAAATTTTTGCCTTCCATGGAGGGTTTTCCCCACTCGAAGACAAAGATAAGCAAAGTTCCTCCCACAATAAGAATGGCGGTGGCAAACAGCACCATCTTAGTATGCAGTTTATAAGAACGGATATGCCATTTCCATTTCTTCAAATCTTCCCATACCAAAAAGCCAATACCACCTATGATAATCAGCCCCGCTATGGTCAGTCCTACCAAATAGCTGTCCCCTGCTGTAATAAGGGACGAACTTGGGCTGTAATATCCCATAAGATCAATTCCTGCATTACAAAATGCAGATATGGAATGAAACACAGCATAATACAAACCTTTTCCCAGTCCCAGCCTGGGGACAAAATAACAGGCCAGAAGAACCGCACCCACTCCTTCAAAGAAAAAAGTCCCTGATAACACAAACTTTGACATTCGTACAATTCCACCTATCTGAGGAGCTGCCACACTTTCCTGCATCAGCATCCGTTCCGACAGCCCAATTTTCCTTCGAGTCAAAGTCAGCGCAGATATGGCAATGGTCATAAAGCCAATGCCTCCTATTTGAATCAATATTAAAATCACAACCTGTCCGAATTCGGACCAGAAAGTGTACGTATCATGAGTAACCAGGCCCGTCACACAGGTAGCAGACGTAGCCGTAAACCAGGCATCCATAAAAGAGGCCGCCTCGCCTCCCCTGTTGGAAACTGGCAGCATCAGCAGCAGCGTGCCCAAGGCAATGACTGTAAAATAGCCTGCTGCAATAATTTTGGTAGTTGTCCATTTTATCTTTCTTTTCTTAGTCACAATATTCTCCGTCTCATTTACTTTGTCTTCAAATCTTTATGTGGGGAATCTTCATCATCCCGATACAGCCATTTTAGTATATCATTGGTAACTTCTTTCAGCCCCTTCCTAATCCCATCAAAAGCGCCCAGATTATAGAAATTAATCACAATGGCCCCCACCGGAACTGCCAGAATCATTCCCAGCACACCTCCGATACGGTATCCGATATACATAAAAATCAGGGTCAGAAGCGGATTTACGCCTATGGAATCTCCCACCATCTTAGGTTCAATCACTCTTCGCACCAGCTGCGTCACAAGATACAGAATAATCAATCCTACGGCATATTGCAAGTCCCCTGAAATAATTTTAAAAAGCGCCCAGGGAATCAGTGCAGTACCGGTGCCGAAAAACGGCAGCATATCCAGAAAAGCGATAAGAACAGCCACCAGGGCTGCGAATTTCACCTGCATAATCAGAAATCCTACAAACAAAATAATCCCAATGACACCCATAATTTTAAACTGCGCTTTAAAATAGCCTCCAAATACCTGCTTGAAGCTGTCTGAGAGAATCCGCCATTTTTCCTGAATCAGCATAGGTGTATTGGCCCGCCCGAATTCCAGAATTTTATCTCTGTCCGCAATAAAAAAATAGGCAGATAATATGGTAAAAATAATGGAAATCAAAATACTGGGCAGATTTTTGGCAAGATCACTGGCCTGATCTACGGTAATCTGGCTGACTTTTCCCACAGCCTCTCCGGTAATCTGTCCAATACTCGTCTGAAAATCTTCAATAGCCGTCTGTACACTCTCCGGCATTTCATCTATCAACCGGGACATATTGTCTCCTGCATCCTGAAATTCCTGGCGTATACTCCCATAAATTTCCGGAGCCTGGTCTATCAGTGACCGCGTTTCTTCTACGGCCTTTACTCCTACGAAATAAATGCCGCACACAATTCCCGCCAAAACCGCAATAATCAACAGCATGGACGTATGCTTTCGGGCAACTTTAAGCCGCCGCTCCAGCATACGCACCAGCGGATTGGCAATCAGAGCAATACACCAGCCAATGACAAAGGGCATAAAAAATCTCAGAAATTTAATTCCTATAAAAATCCCTGCCGCCATTGCTGCAATGGTTATCATAAATACCAAAATACTTTTCGCATATTTTTTCCATTTCATTTTCAAGACTCCTGACATTGCAAATTTCCGTAAACGTAAACTGCCCATATATGCATATAATTTCTGCACATATGGGCAATCCATTCCCAGCCGGTGTGTTCTAGTGGCTTGGATTGCACTATATGCAATCATTATACCACATGTTTCGGAACTGGAAACCAATTATCTGAAATTTTTACAATTCTTTCAGAAATCCGAACGATTCTTCATCATGTATAAAATGCATCAGCATGTAAGAACACATTATCGCTGTATTTTCTTCTCTTAAAATCCGTTTTGCCTCTTCCCGGTCTGCCAGGACAACTTCTATTTCCTCTGTGTCCTCCTGATAGTCTCCTGAAATTTCACCCGATGCTATGCCGAACACAGTGGCGCAGCATTCGTCAGTCAGACCAATGGTGGTAAAAGCCGGTTTTTCATATGCCTCGGAAACAGAAGCAGGGACAAACGTAAGCCCTGTCTCTTCTTTCATCTCCCGAACTGCGGTTTCCCGGTAATCCTCTCCTCTTTCCACCAAACCTGCCGGAAATTCATAGACATAATCATCAATGCTGTATCGGTACTGGCGTATCAGTACCACTTTATCCTGCGCTTCACCGTACAGACTGTAGATGACCACGCCATCCGGATGCAGCGTATGGCTTTTCAGCTTTAGTTCTCTTTCTTCTTTTGCTCTGGAAGCCACATAATATTTTCCCTTTTTCCCGGTCTTGCTCTCCCTGTCCAACTCGTAAAGATTGACAAAGGGATTTGCTGTCTTACGGGTAATTCCTGTGATTTTCGCCACTTTATTCTCCTTTCAGCAGAACCTTCAGACGCTTGTAGGAAAGCATGGTAATCCCTGAAATCATCACACCTTTTATGAGATTAAAAGGAACCATGGACAGCAGAACAAAAGTCACCATATTGTTGATAGCCGGGTTAATTTTCGTTCCCATGGCAATAAAGCTGTCCACAGGGATTCCCATTGCCACACTATACAGGGGAAACATCACAAAGGCATTGGAGAGACATCCCACAGCTGCCATGGTCACAGTTCCCACAGACATTCCAATCAGTGCGTTTTTCGCTGTTTTTCTGCGTTTATAAAACAGACCTGCCGGCACTGCAAAGGAGCAGCCGATTAGGAAATTTGACAATTCTCCCACCCCTGCTGTGGTAGTACCGTGAGTGACAATGTGAAGCAGGTTTTTCAGAAGTTCAATGATAATACCTGCCAGAGGCCCCATGGCAAAGGTTCCCACTACTACCGGAATCTCCGAAAAATCCATCTGCACAAAAGGCGGTGCAATAAACGGCAGCGGAAATTCAAACATCATCAGAACCGTAGCCACAGCCCCAAGCATGGCTATCTGTATGGTAGTTCTTAATTTTGACCTGTTTTGTGTTCCCTGGATTCTCTTGTTTACAACTGCTTCCTGACTCATGTTTCATTTCTCCTTTTCATGAATGATTTTTCATAAAAGGAAATTCTTCTTCTATGATTTTTGAAACTTCAAAAAAAGAAAGGCAACCGCACCTTTTGGGGGCTCCTCTCTTTGAAAGTCGTACAAAATCATAACCTTCTTCTCTCATCCAGACTATACTGTCGGTACCGGAATCACACCGGTTCAGCCGTAAAATACGGGTCGCGGACTTTTACCGCCGGTGGGGAATTGCACCCCGCCCCGAAGAATTTTCTTTTATTTACTATGCATTATATACCTTGTATCCATATCTTGCAACTGTTTTTTCCATGCTGCCGCTTTAAATTTCTGCTGTGGCCTCCAGAAGCCATGTACGTTCCTCTTCCTCCAGCATGGGGCCAACGATTTCATAAACCTTTTTATGATATGCATTTAACCACTGCCGTTCTGCTTTTGTCAGCATCTCCGGAAGAATAGCTTCTCTTTCGTAAGGAACCCAGGTTACGTTTTCAAATTCCATGAACTGTCCATATCCATTTTTCTCTGCTTTTTTGCACAGAAGGAGGTTTTCGGTACGAATACCGTATTTTCCTTCCAGATACAGTCCCGGCTCATTGGAAGTAAGCATGCCTTCCTCTAATGGTGTGGTGTTGCCGCGTCTTCCGTTTGCGCGCACTCTCCAGTTGATATTCTGAGGACCTTCGTGCACATTCAGAAGATATCCAACGCCGTGTCCGGTTCCATGATTAAAGTCCAGCCCTCTTTCCCAGAGCGGTCCCCTTACCAGAGCGTCCAGATTGGCGCCGCTGCAACCGTACTGGAATTTTGCCATAGCCAGACGGATATGTCCCTGCAGCACCAGAGTGAAATGTTCTTTCTGCTGCTGTGTCAGTTCCCCTACGGCAATGGTTCTGGTAATATCTGTAGTTCCCTGCCAGTACTGTCCGCCGGAATCAATCAGGAAAAATCCCTTTGGCTCTACTTTTGCAAATTCCGTTTCTGTAGGCGCGTAATGACACATAGCAGCGTTTGGTCCATAGGCACAGATAGTTTCAAAACTCAAGTCCAGGCAGTCCGGGTCTTCTTTTCTGAGTTCCAGACTTTTTTCGGCTGCACTGTATTCTGTGACTTCTCCGCTTCCCACATTTTGCTTCAGCCAGTAAATGAAACGGCACATAGCTTTTGCGTCCTTGATATGGGCAATACGGATATTCTCCATTTCTGTCTGATTTTTATTCCCCTTCATAACAGCCGCCGGATTGGGAGCAAACACTACTTCTGTGTGCTCCGGAATAGACTTGTACAGGGTATAGTTGGTACAGATGTCCTCCACCAGCACTTTGTCGGAATCCTTCAATGTTTTTACTGCATCATAAATTTCAAAATATGGGTGCAGTTCTACTCCCGCTTTTTCTAATTCTGCCCGTACTTCTCCGGAAACAGCCTCTTCCTGTACATAGAAGTATACCTTATCCATGGTTATCATGACATAGGAAAGTACCACTGGATTGTACACAATATCATTGCCGCGGATATTCAAAAGCCATACAATATCATCCATACTGCAGATGATATGGGTATTGGTTCCCTCTTTTTTCATTTCTTCACGGACAGCCGCTATTTTTTCTTCTCTGCGCTGTCCTGCATATTTTACATCCAGCAGATAAACCGGTTCTTTGGACATCTGCGGACGGTCTGTCCAGATTTTACCGCCCAGGTCCTCACCGCATTTTAAAGTGCCGTTTTTCTTCGCCAGAAGCGCTTCAAACTCTTTGCCCTCTGCCACATGAATGGTTCTTCCGTCACAGCCAAGACAGCCATTCTCCGGCAAATGTTCTTCCAGAAATTCTTCTACTGTGGGAACACCCTCTTCTCCCATTTTCATCAGCGCAACGCCTGTGCCTTCCAGCTGCTTTGCTGCCTGGATAAAGTATCTTCCGTCTGTCCACAGATATGCGCCGTCCGCTGTCACCAGCAGAGTTCCCGCAGAACCGGAGAAACCGGAGAGCCAGGCCCGAACTTTAAAATAAGTACCCACATATTCTGACTGATGGAAATCTGCAGTGGGCACCAGATACATATCCATGCCCGCTGCCTTCATTTCCTGCTGCAGCATTTTGATTCTTTCCTGATTCACATTCATGATAAACCCGCCTTTCTTTACTGAATTCCTTTCATGGTAAGGGAAATTCTCTTTTTCTTCATATCTACGCCCAGAACTTTTACGTCTACCACATCACCTACGCTGACTGCTTCCAGCGGATGCTTAATGTAACGCTCTGTCATCTGGGAAATATGCACCAGCCCGTCCTGATGGACGCCGATGTCCACAAAAGCGCCGAAATCAATCACATTCCGGACGGTTCCCTTTAACACCATACCCTCTTTTAAATCTTTCATATCTAATACGTCTGTACGCAGAATCGGCTTCGGCATCTCTTCACGCGGGTCGCGTCCCGGCTTGGTCAGTTCTTTTACCATATCCCGCAGGGTAATTTCGCCGATACCCAGCTTTTCAGCGGTTTTTGCATAATCTTTGACAAAATACACGCCATGACCGCCAAAAATATCTTCCGGCTTCATCCCCATGCTTTCCAGGAATTTTTCTGCCGCTGCGTAGCTTTCCGGATGTACGCTGGTAGCGTCCAGAGGATTTTTTCCGCCCCGGATGCGCAGGAAACCGGCACACTGTTCAAAGGCTTTCGGCCCTAATTTTGCCACCTTTAAGAGTTCTTTTCTATCGGTAAACTGGCCGTTTTCTTCTCTGTAAATTACGATATTTTTTGCAATGGCTTTGCTGATACCCGACACATATTCCAGAAGGGAAACAGACGCAGTGTTTAAGTCCACGCCAACTTTATTTACACAGTCTTCTACCACACCGGACAGGGCTTCTCCCAGCTTTTTCTGGTTCATATCGTGCTGATACTGTCCCACACCAATGGATTTCGGGTCAATTTTTACCAGTTCGGCCAGAGGGTCCTGCAGTCTTCTGGCAATAGACGCCGCACTTCTCTGTCCCACGTCAAAGTTCGGAAATTCTTCTGTGGCAAGCTTGCTGGCAGAATACACCGAAGCCCCCGCTTCATTGGTAATGACATACTGCACTTTCTGAGGAATTTCCTTGAGCAGTTCCACAATAATCTGCTCAGACTCCCGGCTGGCTGTTCCGTTTCCCACAGAAAACAGCGTAATGTTATATTTCTCAATCATAGCCTTTAAGGTTTCTTTTGCCGCAGCGATTTTCGCCGGAGTCGTAGGCGCTGTGGGATAAATCACAGCCGTATCCAGCACTTTTCCTGTGGCGTCTACCACAGCCAGCTTACAGCCGGTACGAAAAGCCGGGTCCCAGCCCAGTACCACCTGACCTACGATTGGGGGCTGCATCAGAAGCTGTTCCAGATTTTTCTTAAACACCTTGATGGCGCCGTCTTCTGCCTTTTCTGTCAAATCATTGCGGATTTCTCTTTCAATGGCAGGCGCAATGAGACGGCGGTAGCAATCCTCCACTACCTCCTTTAAAACAGGAGTGGTCTGTGCATTGTCTTTTGTGATGACCTGTTTTTCCAGATAGCGGAGAATGTCTTCTTCCGGCGCGGAAATTTTCACGGTCAGAATCTTTTCTTTTTCTCCGCGGTTAATAGCCAGTACCCTGTGTCCTGCCACCTTGGATACCGGTTCTTCGTATTCATAATACATATCGTAAACGGTGGATTCTTCCGGTTTCTTTGCTGCTGAAACCAGCGTTCCTTTTTTGGCTGTCATCTCACGAATCCGGATACGGTAATCCGCTTCATCAGAAATACTCTCTGCCACAATGTCTTTGGCGCCTGCCAGCGCTTCTTTTACATTTTTTACTTCTTTTTCTTCGGATACAAAAGCCTCTGCTGCTTCTTCCAGGCTCTTATCTGTCATCTGCAGCAGAATGATGTTGGCCAAAGGTTCCAGTCCTTTTTCTTTTGCAATGGTAGCTCTTGTTCTTCTCTTTGGCCGGTACGGACGGTACAAATCCTCTACCACAACCAGTGTCTGGGCTTCTGTAATCTGTTTTTTCAGTTCTTCTGTGAGTTTTCCCTGCTCTTCAATGCTGGAAAGCACCTGTTTTTTCTTGTCTTCCAGATTGCGCAGATAAGTAAGCCGTTCAAAGAGATTTCGCAGCTGTTCATCATTTAATGCACCGGTAGCCTCTTTACGGTAACGGGAAATAAACGGTATGGTATTTCCCTCATCTATTAATGAAACGGCAGCTTCCACCTGCCATTTTTCCACTTGCAATTCCTGCGTTATTATCTGTATAATATCCATAAATCTGTCCTTTCCGCCTCAGCTTTCTTTTACTACCTTACAACCTTATCAATGTGAAAGGAATTTGTCAAGAAATTCATTTTCTCTGTGCTGTTTTCTATTGCCACCCCCTATAATACATGATAGAATATGTAATAATCTTTATATTATTTTGAAAGAAATGAGGTCTTACACTTATGGAAAACCCTTACGAAGGACAAAATTACCGGCCATACACCCCACCTCCGGTCTATGAACCGGAATCTGCACCGAATTCTTCTGTTTATCAGGGAAACGCTACTTTTGCCACGCTTTCTCTGGTCATGGGAATTTTGTCTATCCTTTCTATATGCTGCTTTTTCCCTATGGTTTTTGTCTTTTCGGGGCTGGGCATTCTTTTTTCCTGTCTGTCCAAAGGAGAACACAGACGTCCCGGAAATGCAAAGGCGGGTATGGCTATCTGCGTAAGCTGCCTGACGATTTTTACTGCTCTGGTAATATTTATATGCACCTTTTTCCTGGTCTCCGATAAAGGCCAGAGCTTTCTGCAGGAATATTATCATCTCATTACCTCGGACAACGTTACCGAGGCAGATTTATACAACTTTATTTACAAATATATGTATGGAGAAGATTTCTTGCCTTATCCGGATACAGACAGTTACGATACTCCTAATGGATATGACAATTATGACAATTACGACGATTACTTCAATGACGACGGCGGCTATGATTTCTATGACGGAGACCTTCCTGATTTTTACCAGCCACAGCCGGATACCGGAAGCGACGTGATTTAATATTTCAGTATTTAAAAAAAAGCGTTATCAGCGGAACTATCTTCCCCCGATAACGCTTTTTCTTGTTCAGGATTCTATGACTTTCTGAAGTTCAGACAAATTTGTAATATTGAAAGAATTTACCAGCCCTTCCTCATCTAACTGTGCGCTGCCTTCCATAGGAAGACTCTCTGTCTTTCCCTCATCATCTTTTACGGAAACTTTCCAGTTCAGGTCATAGTAGTTGTCCTTTTTCTCTATGGACAAATCCTCTATCTGCATGGTTTTCTCGTTCTGATAAGACAAAACTGCCATGTTATAGACGGCTGTAGATGTGAGAACTGCATATCCATTTGCTGTCATATGTGACTGAAAGCATTCTTCTACCCAGGCAGGAACTTCCGTACTTTCTTCAGACTGCTGATACTCTTTTTCATCCGTACTTTTAAAAATGTTTTCCATAACACGGTTCAAATGCGCTGTTTCCTCTTTTTGATTTTTTGCCCCGCACCCCGCTGTCATAAGCATGACCACGAATAATACTGCTGCCCATATCCCTGCTTTTTTCATAGAATACCTCCTACCATACCTAATCTTTCTTGTTCTCAGTATAATGCAGCTTCTGAAAAATTTCAACCAATCCCCACACCCCAAACCAGTTTTATTACATTTTTCAGTACCCACTGCACCACAATCATGCCGAGTCCCACATACAAATACTTATCCGTATACCTCATACCCGTGTGCCACCGTCCTTTTGTCAGATATTCTATGGTATGAGAAATCATAAACCAGGCATACAAGACTGCCCCGTACAATACCACCGGATGATACAGAAACGACTGCCCAATATGCCCCCGAAGCAGCGCTTTTACTGCCCGGGTTCCGCCGCAGCCGGGACAGTAATACCCTGTCCATTTATGAAAAAGGCAGGGAAAACTCTGCCAGGACAGGTGGAGCCCCTTCTCTGCCGCCATCAGAAGCACCGCCAGAGCCAGCAAAATCCATCCGCCTGTATACAATCCCCTCTCCTGTTGAAAATTCCTGTCTTTCTTCTTCATTATCCTCTTGTAACCTCCCATGATTATGCTATAATTACCATGTGCAGTTATTATACCACGAACTACAGAAAAGATTGGAGATTATTTATGAAACGCTCATCTGCGAATTTGAAAACGCTTGCGCGGGAATCCCTCAACGGAAATTTCGGACTCCCCATATTGGCAAACCTGATTATCGTTGTTCTGGTTATACTTTTTTCCATGCTTGTCACCGCCTTTCTGGACACCTCCAGCATAACAAGCATGATTACCAACCAGATACTGCTTTATATGCTTTCTCTGTTGATTGCTCTGTGCAATGCAGGCTATGGAAAAATGCTTCTGAATATGAACCGCAGACAGCCTTATACCATCAGCAACCTGTTCTATGTGTTTTCCCACAATCCGGACCGGTTTTTAGTAGTCAATCTGCTGTTTTTACTGGTGCAAATTCTCTTTGGTCTGCCTCTGGATATTTTAAGCTATACTACCTCTGATATAGAAACCTCTATGGTTTTCTCTATGTTGACACTGCTTATACAGGCTCTGGTAAACCTGATTGTGAGCACTTTCTTCGGTCTGGCCAATTATCTGCTGCTGGATAATCCCGACATGGGGGCTATAGCAGCTTTAAAGGAAAGTTTATGTCTGATGAAGGGCAATAAAGGACGATATCTCTACATTCAGTTCAGCTTTCTGCCTCTGTATCTGGCCTCTGTCTTTACCTGCTACATTGGAATGTTATGGCTGATACCGTATATGCAGACTACCATGGCCTACTTCTACATGGATGTCGCCGGAGAACTTGACGCTCCAAAAGCGGCTCCAAAGGAAACGCCTGACTCCTTTATAAACAATCCGTTTTAACAAAGAAAAAGAAACCGAAAACACCACTGCAAAGTGTATGTTTCGGTTTCTTTTTTCTCTATTCTTCAAATAATTTTTCAATCAGCCGATAGCCCTCTTGTATCAGATTTCCCTGACGCAAAGCCTCTGCTTCATTGTATACGCAGTCCCGTTCCTCCTGTTTTCTGCTGTCGTACAGCAGATATGGTACCGGGTCTGCCGTATGGGTCTTAACACTGACCGGAGTCGGATGATCCGGTAAAATCAGCATCCGGTACGCCTCTCCCGATTCCTCCATACTGTCCTTGACTCTCTGAATCACCCGTGTATCCAGGTATTCAATAGCCTGCAGTTTCTTCTCCAGGCTGCCCTGATGTCCCATTTCATCCGGCGCCTCTACATGAATATAGGCAAAATCATAGCCGTCCTTTAAAAGTGCCGAAACAGCCGCAGCTGCTTTTCCCTCATAGTTGGTATGCAGACCGCCGTTTGCGCCTTCTACCGCAATATTTCCCATTTCCGTTCCCACAGCAATTCCTTTCAGCAAATCCACTGCGGAAATCATCACACCCTTTTTGTGAAACTTCTCTTCAAAAGAAGACAAAGCAGGCTTTGTTCCTGCGCCCCAAAACCACAGGCTGTTGGCCGGATTCAAGCCCTTTTTCTTTCTTTCTAAATTAACAGGGTGGTTCTTTAAAATTTCATAGCTTTTCTTCTGCATGGCAAGAAGCAGTGCTTCATCTGTAAGATACTCCCCGATTTTTTTTCCGCGAATATCGTGCGGCGGTGTCAGTGGTACTACCATGCCCTTTTTCCAGATAAGGCAGTGCCGATAGCTGGTTCCCGTATAAAACTGAAACATTCCATTTTCCAGTTCCTTCTTTACCGCCTGCAAAAGCACCTCCGCTTCCTCCGTGGAAATTTCATCTGCACTGTGGTCTAAAATATGCTTCTCCTCATAAGTCTCCTCTTCCTCAGAAAGGGTAACCAGATTAGCACGGATGGCAATATCTCCCTGCTCCATCCGGACACCGATATTCAGCGCTTCCAGAGGCGAGCGCCCGGAGTAGTAAACTTTTGGGTCATACCCCAGCACAGACAGGTTTGCTGTATCGCTTCCCGGGCTCATGCCCTCCGGCACAGTCTTTACCATGCCAATTTCACTTTTTCTTGCCAGACTGTCCATGGCCGGTGTCTCTGCTGCCGCAAGAGGGGTTTTTCCCCCTAATGCATCTATGGGTCTGTCTGCCATTCCATCACCTAATACCACAATGTACTTCATCTTCCCACTCCTATGCTCTGATACGAATTCTGCTTATGATTCCTTCCAGTCCTTCTGCCTTTTTTGCAAAGTCTTCTTCACTGATACATTCCGTCACAAAACCAAACTCCTCTTCCAGCCCCGGAACGGATACGGTCTGCGGATTTGAAAAAACTGCTTTCACCTGATTGAGCCGCTCTTCCATTTTTCCCTTTATGCGAACAAAGAACGCATGCTTTACTTCTTTAATATCCACCCGTTCCAGTTCCTTGCTGCTCCAGTTCATCATAACTGTTTTTCCAAGATGTTTGGCACAGTCTACAATGTCTCCCGCTACAGCACTGGCTGTTGGCAGCTTTCCTGCGCCGCTGCCGTAAAACATTGCGTCTCCCAGCACATTCCCATGTACAAATACTGCATTAAAGACACCATTGACACTGTAAAGCGGACTGCCTTTGCCTACCATGGTCGGGCATACCATGGCTGAAAAACGCTCTCCCTCTCTTTTGCTGTCTGCCAGCAGCTTAATGCTCATGCCCAGCATTTTTGCATATTTCATGTCTTCGGCTGTGATTTTTGTAATTCCTTCCGTATAGACATCCCGATAATCCACATGAGCGCCGTATGCCAGAGAGGACAAAATAGCAATTTTTCTGCAGGCGTCATAACCCTCCACATCTGCTTCCGGATTGCGCTCTGCATAGCCTTTGTTCTGGGCGTCCTTCAACACCTGGTCAAAGTCAGCGCCGCTCTCTGCCATTTCCGTAAGAATGAAATTGGTTGTGCCGTTTAAAATACCGGAAATCTGGTCGATTTCATCCGCTGTCAAAGAAGAATTCAACGCGCGGATAATGGGGATTCCACCGCCGCAGCTGGCCTCAAACATATAGTTTACTTTATGCTTCTTTGCCAGTTTCATAAGCTCCAGCCCATGCTCTGCAACCAGTTCTTTATTAGAGGTACACACACTTTTCCCCGCTTCCAGAGCACGTTTTGTAAAGGTATAAGCAGGCTCAATTCCCCCCATAACCTCTGCAATAATCTGTACCTCCGGGTCATTTACAATCACTTCATAATCATGCACCAGAATATCCTCTATGGAACTTCCCGGAAATTCCCGCAAATCCAGCACATATTTAATACCAATAGCTTCTCCGGCTCTTTTCTCAATACTCTCTCTGTTTGTTTCTAACACTTCTACCACACCGGAACCTACAGTTCCGTAACCTAACACTGCTGTCTGAATCATCTCATTCTCCTTCTGTCTATTCTCTGCCCAGTATCTTCAGATAATGAACGCCTTCTATCTGCTGAATATGTTCCACCATAGCGGCCGCATCCCCCTGCGCCGCAGAAATCGCCACACTCAGAGTCAGACTGGCTACGCCGTTCATAGGTATACTCTGGTGGATAGTTAAAATATTGCCGTGAAACCTTGCAATCATTTTCAGCACTGCAGAAAGAAGTCCCGGTTCATCATCCATCTGAATAATAAAGGTAATATTCCGTCCCTTCGTCTTTTCTTTAAAAGGAAAAATGTCGTCTTTATACTTGTAAAAGGAACTTCTGCTGATTCCCACTGCTTCCACCGCGTCCTGCACAGTCGCGGATTTCTGTACCTCCAGAAGTCGTTTTGCCTCAACCACTTTCAGAAGAACATCCGGCACGGCTTTTTCTGTTACCACAAAATATCTTCGATTGTCTTCCATTTTCTCCCCTTTGTTCTTTTACAAAATACATTTGTGCGTCTCCAACAGATATTACCACATTTTTCCCCATGAAGCAACTATTTTTCCTTTTTTCCCAATGCAACCCATTTCAGGTACGCATTGATAAAGTTGTCAATATTTCCATTCATCACTGCGTCTACATTGCCGGATTCTTCATTGGTACGATGGTCTTTTACCATAGTATAAGGCTGCATAACATAGGAACGAATCTGGTTTCCCCAGCCAATTTCGGTCAGTTCTCCCTGGATACCGGACAGTTTTTTCTCGTTTTCCTGCTGTTTCAAAAGATAGAGCTTTGCCTTTAACATCTGCATGGCCTTATCTTTATTCTGGAACTGAGAGCGCTCATTCTGGCACTGCACCACAATTCCGGTAGGGAGGTGGGTAATACGCACGGCAGAAGAAGTTTTGTTAATATGCTGTCCGCCGGCGCCGCTGGAGCGGTAAGTATCAATCTTCAAATCGTCCTGATTGATTTCAATATCCACATCCTCCTCAATATCCGGCATGACATCGCAGGACACAAAGGAGGTCTGGCGTTTGCCTGCCGCATTGAAAGGGGAAATACGCACAAGGCGGTGCACTCCCTTTTCAGATTTCAGATATCCGTAAGCATTCTCTCCGTTTACCTGGAACGTCACCGACTTAATCCCCGCTTCATCACCATCCAGATAGTCCAGCACCTCTGTGGTAAAGCCCTGCCGGTCTGCCCATCTTAAATACATGCGGTAGAGCATGCTCGCCCAGTCACAGGACTCCGTTCCGCCGGCACCTGCATGAAGGGTTACAATGGCATTGTCCTTGTCGTACTCTCCGGAAAGCAGCGTTTTGATACGGATATGGTCAAAATCTGTTTTAAACTCTTCCATCATCTCTTCGATGTCCGGAATCACAGACTCGTCATTTTCTTCGTATCCCATTTCTATCATCAGCTCAATCTCTTCTTTCTGATTTTTCAGCTTGTGATAGATTTCCATATCGCCTTTTAAAGCGCTTAATTCCTTCATCATTTTCTGGGAACGCTCTGCATTGTCCCAAAAGCCCGGAGCTTCCATTTCCCTCTCCAGTTCTTCCACTCTTTTCTCTTTATTCTCCAAATCCAGAGAATCCCTCACCTCCTTCAAAGGCTCTGTATACGTATTCAGTTCTGATTTAAATGCATCTAATTCAACCACAGTCATTCCTCCTGATTATTCCTCTTCATCTACTTCCACGGTTACCATATAAATACTCACCTGGGGCTCTACCTTTGTCACAGTTCCTGTAAGCCTTGGCAGCCTTTTTTTCAGATTGCTGGACATGGCCACGGCGGGTTTAATCGTGTAATAATACATCAGTCCCGCCATTGTCGAAGCCTGGTCTTCTTTCAGTTCTACCCGGTCTCCCGGCTTGACCAGTCCTTCCCTCTCCATTGTAAAATCCACCGTCTGTCCCACAAGAATTCCTCCTTTTTCCGGCAGAAACAACGAAACTGCTGCAGCTACAGTTTCCTATATCTACAGCAGTCTTATCTGCCTAAGCTTCTATCAGATTGGTTTTCTGCCGCAGCACTGTTTGTATTTCTTTCCGCTGCCGCATGGGCATGGGTCATTGGGGTATACTTTCTTTTCTACCCGCTGTACCGGCTTCTTCGGTCCTGACTCATCCTTGTTTGTTCCCGTAACCTGTGCCACCTGCTCTCTTTCTACCTTCTGTTCCAGGCGGACATGGTACAGCAGTCTCAGTGTTGTCTCCTGAATCGCTGCAATCATGCTGTCAAACATTTCATATGCCTGCATTTTGTATTCTACCTTGGGGTCTCTCTGTCCATAAGCCTGCAGGCCAATACCCTGACGAAGCTGGTCCATATCATCAATGTGGTCCATCCACTTCTGGTCAATAACTTTTAAAAGAATCACTCGCTCTAATTCCCGCAGCTGCTCTGCTTCCGGGAATTCCGCTTCTTTCTCCTCGTACAGCTTCACAGCCTCTTCCTTTAAGGACTGTTTTACCTGATTCTTCTTCATTCCTTCTACCCGTTCTAAAGAAAGAGGTTTTAAAGGAATGGTCGGCAGCAGCACGGTGTTAATTTCATTAAAATCCCATTCTTCCTGCTCTACATCGTCTGACAGACACATATCTACCGCATGCTCAACCGTTTCCGTAATCATCTTATAGATGGAATCCCTCATGTTCATGCCATCCAGAACCATACGTCTTTCTTTGTAGATAATCTCTCTCTGTTCATTATTTACCTGGTCATACTCCAGCAGGTTCTTACGAATACCATAGTTATTTCCCTCTATCTTTCTTTGTGCCTTTTCAATGGCGCTGGTGAGCATCTTATGCTCAATCTGCTCATTCTCGGCAACCCCCAGAGAGGTAAACATGCCCATCAGCTTCTCAGAGCCGAACAGACGCATCAAATCGTCTTCCAGAGAAATGTAGAAACGGGATTCGCCCGGGTCCCCCTGACGTCCGGAACGGCCGCGCAGCTGATTATCAATACGTCTGGATTCGTGGCGCTCTGTACCGATGATTTTCAGACCACCGACTTCTTTTGACACATCATCCAGCTTAATATCTGTACCACGTCCTGCCATGTTGGTGGCAATGGTAACATTTCCGGCTTCTCCGGCATGTGCCACGATTTCTGCCTCCTGCTCATGGAATTTCGCATTCAATACCTGATGCTTAATACCTTCACGGGTGAGCATACGACTTAAAAGTTCAGAAGTTTCGATGGTAATAGTACCTACCAGTACCGGCTGCTGTTTTGCATGCGCTTCCTTAACAGCCTCTACTACTGCACGGAATTTTTCTTTCTTTGTCATGTAAACCGCGTCTTCCAAATCCACACGGGCTACCGGTTTATTGGTTGGAATTTCAATAACGTCCATACCGTAAATATCCCGGAATTCCTTTTCTTCGGTAAGCGCGGTACCGGTCATACCGGATTTTTTGTTATATTTGTTAAAGAAGTTCTGGAAGGTAATCGTCGCCAGTGTCTTACTCTCTCGCCTTACCTTCACATGCTCTTTCGCCTCAATGGCCTGGTGCAGACCGTCGGAATAACGTCTTCCCGGCATAATACGTCCGGTAAACTCATCGACAATGAGAACCTCGTCATCCTTTACTACATAATCCTGGTCACGGAACATCAGATTATGAGCACGAAGAGCCAGAATCACATTGTGCTGGATTTCCAGGTTTTCCGGGTCTGCCAGGTTTTCAATGTTAAAAAACTTCTCAACCTTTTTCACACCCTCTTCGGTGAGGTTTACAATCTTGTCCTTTTCATTGACAATAAAGTCTCCGGTCTCGATAATCTCCTCACCCATAATAGCGGTCATCTTTGTCATTTCCCCACTGGCTTCTCCACGCTCCAACTGCTTTGCCAAAATATCGCAGACTTCATAAAGCTTCGTGGATTTGCCGCTCTGTCCGGAAATAATAAGCGGTGTACGGGCTTCGTCAATCAGTACAGAGTCCACCTCATCGATGATGGCATAGTTTAATTCTCTCTGCACCAGCTGTTCCTTATAAATAACCATGTTGTCACGCAGATAATCAAATCCCAGCTCGTTGTTGGTTACATAAGTAATATCGCATGCATACTGGGCACGTCTTTCGTCGTTTTTCATATCGTTTAAGACCACACCAACGGTCAACCCCAGAAATTCATGAACCTTTCCCATCCATTCTGCATCACGATGAGCCAGATAGTCATTGACGGTAACGACGTGAACACCCTTTCCTTCCAGGGCATTTAAGTATGCCGGCAGGGTGGATACCAGAGTTTTTCCTTCACCGGTACGCATTTCTGCAATACGCCCCTGATGAAGAATGATGCCACCGATAAGCTGCACCCGATAATGTTCCATACCCAGCACGCGCTTGGCCGCCTCTCTTACCGTTGCAAATGCTTCCGGAAGAAGGTCATCTAAGGTTGCCCCTTCCTGCAGCCTGTTCTTATACTCTTTTGTCTTGCCCCGCAGTTCTTCATCACTTAACGCCTGCATATCGGAACGAAGAGATTCAATTTTATCCACAATGGAGGTAATGCGCTTTAATTCCCTCTCGCTATGTGTTCCAAACATTTTTTCAAATACATTCATGTGTCATACTCCTAAAATCTATCCATTTTTAACACTGCTATGGATTATTGTATCACTTTCCGCCTGTCAGCACAACAAATAATTCCACGAAATAAAGGAAAGCAGAAGCCGTCCTCGCAAAATCCGGTTTCTGCTTTCCTGCAGTCTTTCTTTTATCTTCTACTGCTGCTTATTTTTTCTGTTTTTTCTTCCAATACCACAGACCTCCAGCTGCTGCAAGAATCAGGACTCCCGCCAGAATCCAGCCATAAGAAGCTTTCTCTTCTTTCTGGACAGTTTTATCTTTTTCTGCCTTTTCTGAATCAGCGGTGTCTTCCGTCTCCTTGTTGGAATTCTCTTCACCGTCTCCCTTTGCCAGAAGAGTTTCTTCTTTTGTTTCCTTTCTCTCTTCCGTCTGTTCTTCTTTGCTGCTTTGTGACGCTGTATTATCACTGTGCTGTCTTCTGCTGCGAACTGCATAGTCTCTGGTACCGCTTACCGGTTTCTTAGAAGGAGCCTGGTAGGAAGGAGTTTCCGGTTTCTCTTCTTTAGCTTCTTCCTGTTGCCCTTCTTCTGTTCCCTTGTCTTGGTTCTGTTCTTCCTCAAGTTCTGATTCCGGCTTCTGCTCCGGTTTCTGCTCTTCCTCAGGTTTTGTTTCCGGCTGCTCAGGTTCTGCTTTCACCAGATTTGTCATAGCATCATCCAGTTCAGAAACGGCCGCATCCACTTCCGCCTGCGTTGCATATTCATCCTCTGCTGCCTGACGGGCCTTCAACAGTGCCCCTGTAAAGGCACGGGCACTTTCCTCGGTGTACAGAGCAACATCCATTTTCTCTGCCTCCTCCAGCATATCCAAAAGTGCCTGTTTCTCTGCTTTGAGTCTTGCATTCCCGACTTTCCATGCCAGGTCTGCTGCTGCCTGATTCACTTCTTCCTGTGTTGCGTCCGCTTTTTCCAGAACTTCTTTTGCCTTTTTGATTTCCTCACTTAAACCTTCCAGTGTTGCCGCAATATATTTGTCCTTTTTAGCAAGAATATCTTCTGCTTTTGCTATCACATATTCCAGTTCTGCAGTATGAACCTTTACCTCCAGATGAGCCACGGCCTGCAACAGATTATTGTATGCCAGTTCCACATCTTCTTCAAAGGCATTGTCGTCTTCTGCCACTGTTTTTGCTTCTGCAAGTTTCTCTTCCAAAGTCTTTACACTTGCATCTGTATAGCCGCTTGTCTCCATGCTTTCCACACGAGCAATCAGATTCAGAAGTTTTTCTTTATCTGCCATAGGACGAATTCTGTTCAGAGCCTCCAACAGTTTATCGCCTGCTGCATCTACTTCCTCCTGCGTTGCATTTGGATTTTCAAAAACAGTTTTGGCTTCCGTCAGAGCAGTATTTAAAGCATCCATGGTTTCCGGCGCCTTACCTGCTGCATTTTCCAGTTCTTTTTCTGCGAGTTCAATAAATACATGCAGCACCGTTTTTATCGGTTTCACCCGCAAGCCGGTCAATGCCTCTGAAAGCTCCTGTTCTGCCGCATCAATTTCATCCTGTCCTGTAAATTCATTTTCTAAGAGTTCCTTTGCCTTTGCCAGTTTTTCCTGGAAAACGGCCCAGGTAGCAGGCGTGTAGTCCGTCTCCTTCTTTCCTTCACAGGAAGCAGCCAACTCTTCCAGATAAGACTTATCCGCGGTTACTTTTACCTTGACCGAAGCCAGTGCTTTGCCTTCTCCTACTCGGTATTCTGCCGTGTAGTTTCCTGTATTTTCAGGTACAAACGGATTTTGACACGCGCTTCCATCTTCTTTGGTAATCACAACCTTCATACCTTCCGGCATCTTTGCAGCCGCCTCAATATCGTAATCTTTTGCCAGCCATTTTGCGTCAGTCAACTCTGCAATTTTTGTTCCTCTGACTGTTTTTACTTCTTTGTAGCAGTTTTTCATATAGTCCAGCATATCCACCGCTTCGCTTCCCTGTTTTAGTGAAAGTTCTGCCGGAATGGTCTTATAATCCACTACTGCTTCCGGTTTCTGATTGCCGCTGGTAACACCACTTGCAATGGTTTTCTTCTCAAACCCTTCCAGTTCCACCACAACGGCTTCTCCTTTTCCTTTGTTTAACACAGTAAATCTCAAGTACTGCGCCTTCACCGGAGTTTTTAACGTATTTTCAGTCTGATACTTCTCATTCTTCTTTACAACAGCCAGTTCTTTGTAATCCTTTCCGTCTTCGGAATATTCCCACTTGTACTCTGCCGGGAAGTTATCCTTCTGGAAAGTTGCTCCCACTTTGGAAATATCTTTTGCTTCTCCAAGATTGATAACCGCCTTCCCATTTGTATCCAGATAATAAATATCTGCATTCTGGTCTTTCTTTCCATCTACCATGACTTCCGGTTTTTCGTGACGTCCCTGCATCACGTCTGCGGTTACATTCCGTCCCTGTGTTACATTTGTATATTTCTCCAATTTTTCAGGCGGATTCTTCTTCAGATTTTCTTCCACCTTTGCAGCCAACTTGCCTTCTGGAGTTTTCTCACTTAAATCCAGCTTATTTCCACTGATATCCAGAGCGTAAATATTGGCATATTTTCCATTTTCGGAAACTTCCAGTTTTTCCAGATTTCCGGTATTCATATACACCAGAACCAGTTTTTCACAGCCTGTAATGTCTGCCTGTTTCAGCTTATCCATTCCGCTGTTTCTCAGGTCGATGGTTTCCAGACCCCCACAGTTTTTCATACTGAGCGTTTCCAGCGTTTTGGGCAGATTCTTTGCATTTACTTCTTTTACCTTTGTTCCGTCTAAAATAAGTCCTTTGAGTTTCTCCATTTTTTCCAAACCAGTAAGGTCTTTCACTGGAAGATTGGTCAAATCCAGAGTGCCCTCATAGGTGCTTAACTGGTCCACAGATTCAAAGCCCGTCTGCTCCTTAATAGCTTTTAAAAGCGCTTCATCCGGAATCACCGAGCTGTTAATCGGTACAATTTCTACCAGTTGTCTGGCTGCCTTGTCCAGCTTTACCCGCTGGGTCTGAATGGTCATTTTATCTGTTTCATCCTCTGCCTGAGCAAAAGCTTTTACTTCTTCAAACACTGGTTGGAATTTTTCCCAGCTTTCTTTGGAATAATGACCTTTATTTGCTTCATAGTCTGCACATACTTCCTGAATTCTGGATTTATCTGCTTTCTTTAAAAGCCCGCATTCTGCCTGTTTCAATTCCATTCGCACCGCATCCGCTTCCGCTTTTGTAGGATTTCCTTCCAAAAGTCCGGCCGCCTTTGTGCGTGCAGAAGCAAACGCACCCCAGGTAGAATCCATATACTCTTCTTCAAAGAATCCTCTTTCATACATATTGACCATTTCTGCCAGGGTTCCCTGATAAGCCGGAAGCGCCCCCACCTCTCCATAGGCCAATTCCAATCTTTCTGTATCTGAATATCCAGGTGCATGAATGGTATAATATACCGTTCCGCCTTCTTCTTTTAATGGTACGCTCTCCAAAAGAATTTTCTTATCTTCGCCTGCAGGAGCGGAATGCAGAATGGGTTTTAAGGCATCTTTGCTGTCATAAACCTTCACTGTAGCTTCTTTGGGAAGTCCGCTGATTTCCAGAGCGCCGTATGCACCGGAAAGGTTCACACCGGCTGCCTCTCCATAAAGCTTTGCCTGAGCCTCTGGAATTTTCTTTCCATCCTCCGGCGGATACGCCACACTGGAGCGCTGAGTAGTAACCGTTTCCCCCGTGGATGCATCCTGCACAGAATACCAAAGGCGTCCGCCCTCTGGTTTGAGTTTCAGATTGTCAAACTGGGCAATTCCCACGGCGTACTGCTTATACACATTATCCGGCTGCTGGGCCCGAACCTGTGCAATGGGCTCTTTTGCATCCATGCTGTCATAAAGAGATACCACTCCGGTTTTCTCATTTACAGTTCCATTCGGATAAGAACCTTCTGCATAAGGCATGCCCACATTGTCAATAATCACCTTATCCTGATTGCCCTTTTCGTTATAAACGGTAACATTTCTTTCCAGCGGAGCTGTAGGCACCGCTACACTGCCTTCTCCTTTTTCTCCATACAGTTCCATCTCGTAAATACGGATTGCAGACCATGGACTGTTATCTGAGTCTGTAATGTGCAGCTTGATATACCGGGCTTTGATTGGCCCATCCAGATTTCTGTCTGTCACATTTTGCTTATTGCCGGTTACCTTGTCTGCCTCTTTATAATTCAGCTTTTTCACGCGTTCCGCTGCAGTTTTATCCGTTGGGTCCAACACTGGCTTTCCGTCATCCGGAGCATATAAAAGTTCAAAATCTACCGTATTGTAGTTTACACCTTCTCCGGCTCCTCTACAATTCGCATGATAAACAATCCAGCGGCTGATATCCACTTCTTTCCCCAAATCCAAATAAGCGCTTCCGCTGTTTGCCGTACCACACCATTTGCTGGAAGGAATAACACCATCATTGATTTTATCTACCGGGCCATCTGCTGCACAGGGCACATCACACACGGCCGGAGCTCGAAGAGCAAGATTTTCTCCCAACTCTGCACTGGGACCAAAGCCGTCCGGCACCTCTTTGGGCCATGCAATCTTAATTTCTCTGGAATCACCCTCAATTCCATTTTCACTGATAGAAGTAATCTTAAAGGTTGCTTCTTTTTCCCCTTCCAGCTTGCGGAATTTTGGAATGTAGAACGCATCGGAAGGAGTAGCACCTACAAATTCTTCCTGTCCATCCGGACGTACACGGTGAATAATATCGATAAAAGAATGTTCCCCCTTATCCCAGTAAATTCTTGCCTCTGCACTTAAATCCGTAGGATAAATCACATCATCCAGTGTAATCTCTCCCGGTGCTTCCGGCTGGGATTTGTCTGTCACAATCCCCATCTTTCCAATATTCATGCTATAGTCATCCACACCGCCTGCTGATTCCAGTTTCAGAGAAATCGCACTGACCCTCTGTCCGCTTTCATCTGCAAGAGGAATAGACGCCTCTTTCCAGCTTCCATCTCCCTGAATTTCCACGGGATAGAACTGGAAATTCTTATCTTCATATGTATCGCCAAAACAAAGTCCCACAGACAGTTTCACATCGCTGTTTTTCTTTGTCTTGTAAACCAGTTCAAACGTAGAGCTGTCTGTAATATCCAACTGAGTGCTGTACAACTTGATATGATTTGCCTTGCCTGCGCTTAAACCACCGCTGATTTTCATGGATGCACCGCCCCAGTAGGCATCTTCATAATCAATCTTAGGCTCCACCTTTTTTGCACCGTCTTCGGCATCTACAATCCAACGCCAGGTCGGAAGCACTTCTGTCAGAGAACGGTTGTGCCAACCGCTTTCCATGCCGATCACTGCACCGTTTTCGTAGAATTTATAGCCGTTTCCCGGATTAAAATGTGTTACGAAATCTGTTCCCAGAACCGGTGTCTGGTCTGCTACCAGATTGGCAAAACCACAAAATTCATCGTCGGGGCGATTGGTGGATGACGGGTCAAAATCCGGTCCCACCCAGAGTTTCTGGTCCTGCACATTCATAAAGTCATCCGAATTTTTCGACTGGGTTAAAGTAGACGTAGGGGCCAGAATACCAAGGGAAATCTTCAGCTTCCCGTCCTTATCCAGTCTCGTGTGGTAATCTCCTCCCTTTGCACCGTCCTGCATAGGAATGTACTCCCAGGTAGAATGGATGTCCCACTTATCTCTGTCTGCTTCATAAGTTGCGTCTATCGTACTGTCTACGTTTCCGTTTCCGGACATATCCAGCCACCACTCATCCGTAATACGCTTGTCTTCATCCTGCATCCAGGCATCAATAGAATCTGCTCCCAGCGTTCCGCTTCCGTTGTACCAGCTGATTCGAAAATTTTCCGGGGCTTTCTCCTGCATATAAGCCAGAAACTCTTTAAACCCACTGACACCTGTACCGGATTCCGCATTGAAAATATAGCCATCAAAACCATAATACTGAGCCACTTCAATCAGCTTATCTGCGCATGGATAATTGCCCTGTTCGTCCTGCGCCACCAGTTCCCGCACAAATCTTCCGCCATACTCCTCATCCCCCCACGGAATGAAAATCGTACCGGTTGCCTGCACTCCATTCCGGTGAGCGGAATCAATGTGCTCCGGAGACGGAATACAGATAGGTCCTTCTGCTGAAGAACCGCCCCAGAAATTGTAGGTGTCTATATACTGGAAATTATTGAAGGCATAGACAAAATCTCCTTCTCCTCCCTGGGATTCTGCCTCACTGGCCCTTGCGTTAGACATGGCTAGAGGCATTACTTTGGCATCCCTGGAAGCCAGAGGATTTACACTGGGTCCCATATACCTCTGCCGCAGAGGAATGGAACTCCGGTTATACCGTGCATCCGGGTCATTATCCGGACTCCAGTTCTTCAATTCTCCTATCTGCAGACAGGTTCCATATGGCTGCAGCGACTCCTTTTGATAGTAATACTGGTTGGGAATGGGCAGGTTCTCCGGCCAATACCCCAGACCAGCTGATGCCTGCACCGTATCTGCCGGAACTGCAACTCCCGATGCAAGACACACACCGCTCAACATGACAGCCACGGTCTTTTTCAAGCTTTTTTTCTTCATGGTTTCCCCTTTCTTGGTACATAATTAGTAATATTGTTTTTGCTTTTGTTACCTTACATTTAGAGTATACATATTCCCTATATTTTTTCAATACTTTTCTTATATCAACTTACATTTTATCTGTTTTTCCTAGTTTTTACATTTATTTTTTGTACATTTTTCCGCTTTTTATTTTTATGCAAAAAACACCCTGCACATCATGCACGACATCATCTTTTGTTATCTTCCTTTTTATTTTGTTTGTTTACCTATTTTTATGTTAACTTTTAATTTTGTTACTTAACATTATTCTTATTCCAAATTTCATTTTCCTGATAACTGGCAAACAAAAAAATACCGTATACACAATCTCAGACTGTATACACGGTATTCTTGCTATCCTTTTTTCTTTTTATTCTTTATGCTGCTCCGTACCTGATTCAACCAAAATCCGGCTCAATCAAACCATAAGTATTGCCTTTTCTCTTATAAACCACATTGACTTCTTCTGTCTCTGCATTGAGAAATACAAAAAAGTTATGTCCTAAAAGTTCCATCTGCACACAGGCATCTTCCGGATACATAGGCTTGAAGCCGAATTTCTTGGTACGGATAATCTTAATTTCATTCGTATCCTCTTCGTAGTCTTTTTCCACAAATTCCGGCTGGAAACCTGCACTCTGCTTTTTATCAATAATCTTATTTTTGTATTTTCTTAACTGCCTTTCAATAATTTCTTCTACCAAATCAATGGAAACATACATGTCACTGCTTACTTGTTCGGAGCGGATAATATTTCCTTTTACGGGAATGGTAACTTCTATTTTCTGCCTTTCTTTCTCCACACTCAATGTAACCATGATTTCTGTGTCAGAGGTGAAGTACCGTTCCAACTTTCCTAATTTATCTTCGACTGCATTTTTCAGTCCCTGTGTGACCTCAATATTTTTTCCGCTTATAACAAACTTCATTATGTCCAACCCCTTTTACATGTATTTTACAAGAATGAACCTTTGGTCTTGTAATGTATCCTTATTATACCAATATTCCTTCTCAAATTCAAGAGTTTTTAGAAAATTTAGAAATTGATTATATTTTGTATAACCGAATCCAATACTTTCCCGGACTCTGTATGTAAAGAAAAGTTTTGCGCTCTTTTACACTTTTAATAGAAAAGCAGCACAAAACTTCTCTGTTTCTGCGAGAATCTAGCGGTTATTATCTGTCTCTGTGTGGGTGCGTTCTCCTGCTGCGTTGGTATTTCCCCCCATATCCTCTGCACCGTTACGGATATCCTCACCCAAATCTTCGATACCGTCTCCTATGGCTTCCCCGGTATCCTCTATTACTCCGTCGCGACTTCCTGTTCCGTCTGTTGTGCTGTCTGTTCTGTTCGTTCCATTCGTGTCTCTGTTGGTGTTGGTGTTGTTTTTGTCTCTGGCGTCCTCTGTCGTGGTATTTCCATTGTTATCCTTTGTCGTGTTGTTTCCACATGCTGTCAATGCACAGAAGCTCATAGCCAGAAGCAGCCCCAAAGATATTTTTCTTAGATTTTTCATAAGATTGTCTCCTTTTCTTTTAAGTTCTGCTGTTAATATGCGCATACCGGACACTTTTTATGCAGGAGACATACAGAACCATTTTTTTCATAAAAATTTATAAAACAAAAACTGCCCCAAAAAACGCTCCGAAAAAGTCTCTGCTTCTCTATAACGCTTTCTGTGACAGCTCTGCTTTTAGCCGTTAATTACATGACTCATATCATACATACCTGCTGGTTTTCCGCTGAGGAATTTCGCCGCTTCCACGGCGCCTTTTGCAAATACAGTTTTGGAATAAGCCGTATGCCTGAATTCAATCACCTCGTCCGGACCTGCAAAAATCACTTCATGGTCTCCGACAATGGTACCGCCCCTGACTGCGGAAATTCCGATTTCTTTGGTATCTCTCTTTTCTCTGGTCTGGCTTCTGTCATACACATAGTGATACTGGTTATCCATGGCCTCATTGAGGCTGTCTGCCAGAGCCAGAGCCGTACCGCTTGGAGCATCTACTTTTAAATTATGATGGCGCTCCACAATTTCCATATCAAAACCTGCTGCTGCAAGCACTTTTGCTGCATCCTGCAAAAGCTTCAGCAAGGTATTAATTCCCAAAGACATGTTTGCCGAGCGCAGCACTGCGGTTTCCTGTGCCGTTTTTTCCGCTTTCTCCAGCTGCCCGGAAGATAAACCTGTGGTACAAAGCACCAGAGGCAGTTTTTTCTCCCTGCAGAAATCCAGCACCCCGTCTACCGCTTTGGCAGAAGAAAAATCAATCATCACATCTGCCTGCACATCACATTTGGTTATATCCGTAAATACAGGATAAGTATACAATCCCTTGTCTGCAACATCCACACCTGCCACAATCTCCGCGCCGCCGTCTTCAGATACCAGCCCGGAAATCACCTGCCCCATATGGCCATTACAGCCATTCATAATGATTCTGACCATCTTTTTATCCTCTTTTCTTTTGCAGTTTCTCTACTTTCCTCTCTTCTTATGCAAGTTTCAGGCCAAAATCTGTCATGGCCTTTTTCAGCGCCTCCTTATGTCCCTCTTCCATCTCTGTCAAAGGCATTCTAAGAGGCCCTACTTCTTTTCCCATAAGGTTCATAGCCGCTTTTACCGGAATGGGATTTACTTCGCTGAACAGTGCGTGTACCAGCGGAAGTGCTGCCAGCTGCATTTCACAGCTTTCCTTCACTTCCCCTTCCATAAACTTCGCTACAATTTCATGGGTATATTTGGGCGCTACATTGGACAATACGGAAATAACACCCTTTCCTCCCAGGGAAAGAATGGGTACAATCTGGTCATCGTTTCCCGAATAAATATCCATTTTCCCTTTTGTCAGCGCTGCAATCTGCGCCACCTGGGAAATATTTCCCGATGCTTCTTTGATACCTACTATGTTTTCCACATGCTCTGCAAGATATGCAGCCGTTTCCGGGGTAATGTTGCAGCCGGTTCTGCTGGCCACATTGTACAGGATAATAGGAAGTTTCACTGCATTTGCCACAGCTGTGTAATGGGCAATAAGTCCCTTCTGTGTCGCTTTATTATAATACGGAGTCACTAAAAGCAATCCGTCTGCACCATACTGCTCTGCCTCTTTTGACAGATAAATCGCGGTCTCCGTACAGTTTGAACCTGTTCCTGCAATGACAGGAATTCTTTTATTGACTTTATCAACTGTATATTTGATAGCCTCCAGATGCTCTTCATGGGTCATGGTGGAAGATTCGCCGGTAGTTCCGCATATAATAACGGCATCTGTTCCTTCTGCAATCTGCTCTTCCAGAATTTCTCCCAGCTTTTCAAAATTCACGTCTCCGTTTTCCTTCATCGGTGTGACAATGGCTACACCTGCACCTGTAAAAATAGACATACGCTTCCTCCTTCAATAGTAAAGATTCTTTCTCTTCATTTTCCTGCTCCAAAACCTGCAGTCTATTTGACTACTTCCAGAGAAACCACTCTGTCCGCCGCATTTTTTACGCCATCTGTTACCACATTGCCTGTCATAATCAGTTCTGTCTCGTCATCTTTTGCCTGAATCAGTGCAATTACTTCTTCTTCTGTCACAATTCCAAATTCCTGAACACCCAGAATCTCATCCAGAATCAGCATATCGCTTTCCTCTGTCAGCAACACCTTTCTTGCAAAATTCAGACCATTGCGGATATTTTCATTTTCTTCTTTCTTCTCTTCTTCGGTCAAATCTTCATAATATTTGTCTTTCTTTTCAAACCTGAACAAACGGACGTCCGGTTCCATGGAAGACAGATAATCCAGTCTGGACGTCTCTCTTCCCTTTAAAAACTGAATCACAATGGCACGTTTTCCATGCCCCACGGCTCTGATAGCCTGGCCGATTGCCACACTGGTTTTCCCTTTCCCCGGGCCGCAGTATATCTGCGTTAATCCTTTTTTTTCATACATAATACTACACCTCTTACAGACTGCCTGTTCTGCTTTTGTTTTGTTTAAGAGTTGTGTATATATTACTACACCTGCGGGCATATTGCAACCAAAACAGCCCAAAAGCCATGCGGACCGTATTAATCCGCATATTCCAGTTTGCTCACAGATACTTCGTAAGCCGTCCGCTTCTCGGTCTGGTTTTCACTTAATTTCTTAATATACTCCCTGCTCTGGATTCTTCCCCAGATAAGAACATGTCCGCCCACTTCAAAAGCAGACGCATATCTGGCATTTCTTCCCCAACAGATACAGGGTATGTAATCGGATTTTCCGTAAGGCCGGTTCACTGCCAGCAGCAAATCCGCAATCTCTCTTCCAAGAGGGGTTTTCCTGTATACCGGAGGCTTACAGATATATCCGTCCAGGAATATCTGGTTCGTCTTCACCGTATCATCTTCCTCTTCCACAAAAGACAGTTCTCTTACAAAAACAGAAAGCACCAGCCTGTTTTTCTTCTCCTCGTGGCGGTTATAGGACCGGAACTGTCCCTGCACCATAATGTACTCTCCCTCGTAATCCTGTGTGACATCAACCAGACGCTCGGAAACCATCAGCGGAATTCTGTCCTCTGAATCGCTTAGTCTCTTTACCAGCACATCCACCAGATAGAAGCCCTCTCCATACACCTGATGGCTGAAGGTAAAGCCGGATGCAACCTTTCCCATAATTGACACCTGATTGTTTTCAATAATTTTATCTGCCATGATTTTTTCCCTCTCCTCTTTCTCGTATCTTGTCTGTATTATGTTTATTCAGCCCCGGCACCTTTTAGAACCACATTTTCTATTTTTTTCAAAAAATTTTTATTTCCCCTTTGTATTTAGAAGCAAGTGTGATAGAATGAAATCCGGATTTTACCGAAAACACAGGCTTTTCCCCGGTTTTCCGGCGGAAATTCTGTTTACTGCATAAAAACAACTGAAATCTGTTGATTTAAAAGAAAAGAGGTTATTTATGAAAACAGCAAGAGAAGATATCAGAAACGTAGCCATTATTGCTCACGTTGACCACGGCAAAACCACTCTGGTAGACCAGCTTTTACGCCAGAGCGGTGTATTCCGTGAAAACCAGGCCGTACAGGAACGTGTTATGGACTCCAATGATATTGAAAGAGAACGCGGCATTACCATTTTATCAAAAAATACCGCTGTATATTACAAAGATACCAAAATCAACATTATTGATACACCCGGCCATGCGGACTTCGGCGGTGAGGTAGAACGTGTACTGAAAATGGTGGACGGCGTAATCCTTCTGGTAGACGCTTTTGAGGGCGCTATGCCCCAGACAAAATTTGTTCTGAAAAAAGCACTGGAATTAGACCTTCATGTCATTGTGTGCATCAACAAAATCGACCGTCCTGAGGCGCGTCCTGATGAGGTTATAGATGAAGTCCTGGAACTTCTTATGGATTTGGATGCCTCTGACGAGCAGCTTGACTGTCCCTTCCTGTATGCCTCCGCAAAAGCAGGTCATGCGGTTCTGGACTTAAACGACACACCGGAAAACATGGTTCCTCTGTTTGAAACCATCTTAAAATACATCCCGGCTCCTACCGGCGACCCAAAAGCGCCTACTCAGGCCCTTATCAGCACCATTGACTACAATGAATACGTGGGCCGTATCGGTGTGGGCAAGGTGGAAAACGGCACTTTAAGCGTGAACCAGGAAGTGGTGCTGGTCAACCATCATGACCCGGACAAAATGAAGAAGGTAAAAATCAGCAAACTTTACGAATTTGACGGTCTGAACAAGGTAGACGTAAAAGAAGCTGGTATTGGCTCTATTGTTGCCATTGCCGGCATTGCAGATATCCATATCGGAGATACCTTATGCTCACCGGAAAATCCGGAGCCCATTCCTTTCCAGAAAATTTCAGAGCCTACGATTTCCATGAACTTCATGGTCAACGACAGTCCTTTTGCAGGACAGGAAGGGAAGTTTGTAACCTCCCGCCACTTAAGAGAACGTCTCATGAGAGAGTTAAACACAGACGTCAGCCTGCGGGTGGAGGATACGGACAGCACCGACTGCTTCAAGGTGTCCGGACGGGGCGAACTGCACTTATCCGTACTGATTGAAAACATGCGCCGGGAAGGCTATGAATTTGCTGTGAGCAAGGCAGAGGTCATCTATCAGGAGGACGAAAGAGGCCGTAAACTGGAGCCTATGGAAATCGCTTATGTAGATGTTCCTGAAGAATTTTCCGGTACGGTTATCCAAAGACTCAGCGAGCGAAAGGGTGAACTGCAGGGCATGAGCCCCGCCAGCGACGGCACTACCCGCCTGGAATTCAACATTCCTTCCAGAGGACTTATCGGCTTCCGCGGAGAATTTATGACCTCCACCAAAGGCTCCGGCATTCTGAACACAGCCTTTGACGGCTATGCTCCATACAAAGGAGACATGCAGTATCGTAAACAGGGCTCCTTAATTGCCTTTGAGACAGGCGAATCCGTTACCTATGGTCTGTTTTCCGCACAGGACAGAGGAACGCTGTTTATCGGCCCCGGCGAAAAAGTTTACAGCGGTATGGTTATCGGACAGAGCGGCAAGCCGGAGGATATTGAACTGAACGTATGTAAGACCAAACATCTGACCAACACCCGCTCCTCTTCCGCAGACGAAGCCTTAAAGCTGACGCCGCCGAAAATCCTCAGCCTGGAACAGGCCCTGGAATTTATCGATACGGACGAACTTCTGGAAATCACACCGGAAACCCTGCGTATCCGTAAAAAAATCCTGGATTCCAGACTTCGGAAAAGACAGAATCTGAAAAAATAATTCTTCTATATTTTCTATAACCAGAAGAGCTGTTCCTGTGAACAGTTCTTCTTTTTTGCCGCTATGTTATTTTTTTATCAATTTCACCCATGGAAATGTACATTAATTCCAGAATATTGTATTCAAATCCTCTTCTTCTCTATTTTCTGATAATTTTAATTTTAACAATCTTTTTTCTTTATATTTCTCACTGTTTATGGTATAATAAGGGCATACAAAACGACTTTAGTATTTCCTTTTTTCTTAGAATCTGATATTGACAAATATTTAACAACGAGATATAATAGCCTCAACACTTGTTAAATATTTATCAATAAAACAGGAAATCAGATGCTTCCTGCTATTGCAACACACTGTATTAAAATTATTATTTAATTAATTTAAGGAGGATTTCCCATGGCTAAAAAAGCAGAAACAAAAGTACCGGAAACCATTAACAGTGTCGAGGCTCTTCAGGCTAAAATCTCTTCTATGAGAGAAGCCCAGAAAAAATTTGCCACATTCACCCAGGAGCAGGTGGACAAAATCTTTTTTGAAGCGGCTATGGCTGCCAACAAAATGCGTATTCCTCTTGCAAGACTGGCTTGTGAAGAGACAGGTATGGGTGTGCTGGAAGATAAGGTTATCAAAAACCACTATGCGGCAGAATATACATACAACACTTATAAAAGAGTGAAAACCTGCGGCGTCATCGAGCAGGATACCTCCTATGGAATTAAGAAAATCGCAGAGCCTGTAGGAGTTGTAGGCGCAGTTATCCCAACTACCAATCCAACCTCCACCGCAATCTTTAAGTGCCTTATCTGCTTAAAGACCAGAAATGCCATTCTTATCAGCCCTCATCCCCGTGCAAAAAAATGTACTGCAGAGGCTGCAAGAATCGTTCTGGAAGCTGCTGTAAAAGCAGGGGCACCGGAAGGCATTATCGGCTGCATTGAAGAACCCACCATTGAACTTTCCAATGAATTAATGAAATCTGTTGATGTTATTTTAGCTACAGGCGGCCCGGGCATGGTAAAGGCTGCGTATTCCTCCGGCAAACCGGCTATCGGCGTAGGTCCTGGAAACGTACCGGTTATTATGGACAGTTCCTGTGACATTCAGACAGCGGTATATTCCGTTATTCATTCCAAGACTTTCGACAATGGTATGATTTGTGCTTCCGAACAGTCTGTAACAGCTCTGGCTGATATTTATGATAAAGTAAAAGCTGAATTTATCAAACGCGGCTGCCATGTACTGAACAAAGAAGAACTGGATAAAGTACGGAAAATCATCCTTACAGAAGCCGGCACAGTAAACGCTAAAATCGTCGGACAGCCTGCGGCAGTCATTGCGGAAATGGCAGGTGTTGCTGTTCCCTCTGATACCAAGATTCTCATTGGTGAAGTAACTTCCGTAGATATTTCCGAACCTTTTGCCCATGAAAAATTGTCACCGGTTCTGGCTCTTTACAAAGCAAAAGACTTCGATACCGCCCTGGATATGGCTGACCAGCTGGTAAAAGACGGCGGCTACGGACATACTGCTTCTATCTATCTGCACCCATCGCAGACAGAAAAGCTGAACAAATTTGCTGACCGTATGAAGACCTGCCGTATTCTGGTAAATACACCTTCTGCACACGGCGGTATCGGTGACTTATACAACTTCAAGCTGGCACCTTCCCTGACTCTTGGCTGTGGTTCTTACGGTGGAAACTCTGTTTCTGAAAACGTAGGAGTGAAACACCTGTTGAACGTGAAGACCGTTGCCGAAAGGAGAGAAAACATGCTTTGGTTCAGAACACCGGAAAAAGTTTACTTCAAAAAAGGCTGCCTGCCTGTTGCCTTAGATGAACTGAAAAACGTATACGGCAAGAAAAAAGCCTTTATTGTTACCGATACTTTCTTATATAACAATGGTTACACCAAACCAATCACAGACAAACTGGATGAAATGGGAATTACTTATGACTGCTTCTTTGAAGTTGCCCCGGATCCTACACTGCAGTGCGCTCAGAAAGGTCTGGAAAAATTAACAGCCTTTGCTCCTGACACCATTATTGCCCTGGGCGGCGGTTCTGCTATGGATGCTGCTAAAATCATGTGGCTGATGTACGAACATCCGGAATGCAATTTTGAAGATTTGGCTATGGATTTCATGGATATCCGAAAGAGAGTTTACGTATTCCCAAAAATGGGTGTAAAAGCTATGATGGTTGCTATTCCTACCTCTTCCGGTACCGGTTCTGAGGTAACACCGTTCGCGATCATTACAGACGCCACAACCGGAACGAAATGGCCCATTGCAGACTATGAATTAATGCCAAACATGGCTATTATTGACGCTGATTATATGATGGGACAGCCAAAAGGACTGACCAGCGCTTCCGGTATTGACGCACTGACCCATGCTTTGGAAGCCTATGCTTCTATTATGGCTACGGATTACACCGATGGTCTGGCTTTAAAGGCAGCCAAATTAATCTTTGACTACCTGCCTTCCGCTTACGAAAAAGGCGCAGATGACCCTATTGCAAGAGAAAAAATGGCAAATGCTTCCACCCTTGCAGGTCTGGCCTTCTCCAATGCGTTCCTGGGTGTATGCCACTCCATGGCACATAAATTAGGCGCTTACCATCACCTGCCTCACGGTATTGCAAATGCCCTGCTCATTGAGCATGTGATGCGCTACAACGCAGACCCGGCACCGGTGAAGATGGGAACCTTCTCCCAGTATCCATATCCGCATGCAAAGGAAAGATACTGCGAAATGGCTCGTTTCATTGGTATTCAGGGCAAAAACGATGACGAAGTATTTGAAAACTTCATCAAAGCCATTGCTGAACTGAAAGCAAAAGTAGGAATCAAGAGAACGATTAAAGAGTATGGCGTTACCGAGGAAGACTTTATGGCTACTCTGGACGAAATGGTTGAAAATGCCTTCAATGACCAGTGTACAGGCGCCAACCCACGGTATCCGCTTATGAAAGAGATAAAAGAAATGTATCTGAAAGCTTATCATGAAGGCTGATAAAGACCATAGGAAAAAGGAGGAAACTGCCGTCCATTGGCAGTTTCCTCCTTTTTCCTATTTCACAATCTAACGAGACTGTTTTATTCCACCTGCTGGGTTCCTTCACCAAAGTAATAGTACACTTTTCCGTTTTCCAGAGTAATTCCTTTGGCTTCTGCCAGTTCCTGTACGGTTACCAGCTTGTAACCCTTTTCCACCAGTTCCGGAATCATGCGCAAAGACGCTTCTACAGACCACTCATGAATATCATGCATAAGGACTACAGAACCGTCCTGCACGTTATCCATTACTTTCTGATACGTCTTATCTGCACTCTTTGTCTTCCAGTCTTTGGTATCTAAACTCCATTTGATAATAGGCATATTTGCCAGCTGCTGTACGGTTTCATTACAGCTTCCTCCCGGCGGACGAAGCGTATCTGCCGGAACACCCGCACCGTTTTGAATTGCTTCATTGGCTTTACTGATTTCACTGCTTATCTGGTCCTGAGAGAGACTGGTAAGAATCTGATGGTCATATGTATGATTGCCCAATTCCATGCCTGCGTCCTTCAGTTCTTTCACAATATCAGGATACTTCTCTGCGTTTTCTCCCAACATAAAGAAGGTAGCCTTGGCATTGTTCTCCTGCAGACACTGCAACAGCTTCTCTGTGTACTGTCCCGGTCCGTCATCATAAGTCAGTGCAACCATAGGACGAACCTTCGTGCTGTCATACTTTCCTTCCTCGTCAAAATAATAATCTTTTCCGTCCAGTTCCAACCAACCGGTAGTTACATAACCGTTTTCATCAAAATAGTACTGCGCACCATCTATTTCTTTCCAGCCATTTTCATAAAAAGTTCCGTCTGCATTGCGATACCATTTGCCAGTTTCGTCCTGCTGCCAGCCGAAAATCGTGGTATCAGAGGCCAGCTTTTCAATGTCCGAGGAACTCATGACCGGCTGTTTTGCCGCTGATGTTTCCGTCTCCCCCTTTTCTGTGTCAGCCTGTACCTCCTGGGTAATTTTAGATGGTTCCTTTTTGTCTCCGCCTCCGGCTAATTTGGTAATTCCCGTTCCTGCTGCCACAACCACGGTTACCAAAAGAACCGCCATAATAACCAACCGTGTCAGCTTCCGAATTTTCATCTGCCGAATTTTCTCCTGCCGTTTGCGCATAATTAATGCCCGTCTTCGTCTTTCGTACTCTTCTTCGTCTATTTCATCGAATGGTTGTCCCATAATCCGCTCCTTTCTCCTGTTTCTGATATACTTTTATTATACACAACCCTCCGGTACTTGTATAGGTAATTTTCGACAAATTTTCCTTTTTTTCTCCAGTTTGTTTCAACTTTCTTTTTGCACAGAAAAAAGCAATTTTTTCGTAGACCACCGCAGGATTTCTTTCTATAATCAAGGTAGAAATTCAAAACAAGGAGAACTTTTACAATGCCAGAAAAAACTTTTTCCAATCCCCTGCTGCCCGGCTTTTATCCGGATCCTTCTATCTGCCGGGTAGGCGAGGACTATTACATGGTAACCTCTTCCTTTGTGTACTTTCCGGGCCTTCCCATTTTCCACAGCAAAGACCTGGTGCACTGGGAACAAATCGGACACGGAATCCACCGCCCCGACCAGTTAGACTACAAAAACTGTGAGACTTCCGAAGGACTCTGGGCGCCCTCTATCCGTTATCACAACGGTACCTTTTACATCATCAATACCTTTGTTTCCAAAGGCAGAGAGGCAGACCGTGACAACTATATCATCACTGCAAAAAATCCAGCCGGCCCCTGGAGTGACCCCGTCTTTGTAGAGGGCGCTGACGGTATTGATTCCAGCCTGTTCTTTGACGATGACGGCTCTGTATGGTATGTGGGAAATTTCATCAGCAGCGAATGTCTCTATGAAGGCCACCATGGCATTTACTTAAACGAACTGGACCCTGTCACCCTGCAGTTTAAAGGAGAACGCCGCATTATCTGGGACGGAAAGAAAACCTACAGCCGTTGGATTGAAGCGCCCCATATTTACAAAAAAGACGGCTGGTATTACCTGCTGGTTGCAGAAGGCGGTACCTTTATCAACCACAGTGTGCAGATGGCCCGCTGCCGTACCATTGATGGGGATTATGAAATCTGCCCGCGAAACCCCATCGTATCTCACAGACATCTTCCCCTGGAAATCCCCATTGCCGTCACAGGACATGCGGACATTACCGATACCCAGAACGGGGAATGGTGGATGGTTCTGCTGGCTGTGCGCCCCTACACAGGCGGACACTATAACATCGGCCGGGAAACCTTCATGATTCCCATGGTCTGGGACGAAGACGGCTGGCCCAGAATTGACAATGCAAACGGTATGGTAAATGAACGGGAACGACTGCCCAGACTCCCGGAAACCATTTATCCTCCCTTACCTGCCTCTGATAACTTTGAAAGCCCTGTGCTGCAAATGCAGTGGAACACCATTCATCCCCCCTTGCAGACACTGTATTCCCTGACTGAGCGCAAAGGATTTCTGCGGCTCTATACAAGGCCTGAAGTTATGGAAGAAATCTGTACCCCTGCTTTTGTGGGCAGAAGACAACAGCACAAAAATTTCCTGGCCAAAACTGCTATGGAATTTTCGCCTGAAACCGATTTTCAGGAGGCGGGCTTAGCTCTGGTACAGGATGACCGTTTCCACTATCTTATGACGATGCGTAAAAAACAGGGAAAGACTTTCCTGCAGCTTTGGGAAACCCGAAATGGAATCCGAAGCCTGAAAAAAGAACAGGAAATCAAAGAATCCTCCCGCCTTTATCTCAGTGTACAGGGACATACCGATACGTATTCTTTTTACTACGGATATGAGGAACAGGAAATGCTTCCTCTGGTCCTCTGCGCAGATGGTGTGCTTTTAAGTTCCGATGTAAACAATGGCTTCACCGGTACTTATCTGGGTATGTACGCCAGCGCCAACCACAGAGATTCCCTGGCTTTCGCCGATTTTGACTGGTTTACTTACCAGGGGGAATAATCTCTCATAAAAAGCGCCCCATGACACGGCAATCAGAATCTTTATACAGGATTGCCGTGCCATGGGGCTGTTCTTTCTTCTTATTGCGACAGTTCCATGGATTTCTCCGAAAATTGTTCTATATTCTCATCGCTCACTTTGTGATAAGGCAGGTACACATACCTGTCATTTTCAAAGGGAATCTCTTCCATACTCTGGCCTGTAATCAGAGCTGCCGCCAGCTTTGCCATGACTTCAGCCTGGCCTTCTTTGTCGTTATATACAGTGCCCTGCAATTCTCCCTTTTTGACAGCTTCCAGTCCCACATCCGTACCGTCGATTCCAAAAAACACAGGCAAGGCCGAAGATGTATAATTCAACTTCTTATACACATCCACAGCGCCCAGGGCCATGTCGTCATTGTTGGCCAGAACCAGTTCTATTTTGTTCTGATACTCTCCTATTATCTGCTCCATTCTGTTCTGTGCCTGTGCCCGGTTCCAGTTTGCGATTTTGCAGCTGAGTTTTTCCACTTCAACGCCATTCTGTTTCAGCGTATTCACTGCATTTTCTGTGCGGATAATTGCATCCTGGTGTCCCATTTCTCCTTCCAGAACCACATACTGGATTTTTCCATCCTTATTCTTGTCAATACGGTCGTCCTCCTTGATAAGGTCAACCGCCAGTTCTCCCTGCAATATGCCGGACTGTCTGGCATCCGCTCCTACATAATACAGATGTTCCCACTGGTGCAGGTCTTCCGCCACCGGCTCTCTGTTAAAAAAGATAATCGGCACGTCATTTTCTCTGGCCAAATCAATAATCTCCGACGGGTCTGCCCGGTCCACCAGGTTTACACAGAGTACATTGCACCCCTCATCTATCATTTCTTCCACCTGGTCATTCTGCGTCTTCTGCAGACCAGCCGCGTCCCGGACCGTTACGGTTACTTCCAGCCTGTCGCTGCCCAATTCATTCATATTTTCTTTAAACCTTCCAATCAGGGCATTCATATAGGTATCACTCTGATTATAAGAAGCAACTCCCACATGAAGTTTATCCGGCGCCTCTGACTCCCCCTCCTTACAGCCGCCCAGAAACAGCGCTGCAAAAGCCAGGAGCATTCCCGCTGCCCTTCTTTTGTTCTTTCTCATGCTTTACCTCCGCATTTCTTCTCCGTTTTCCCGTCCTTTACTGACTCATAGTAAACAGAATATCCTGATTCTCTTTGGAAAACAGATTTTCTCTCCTCATAACCGTATAAGAAATCTGTGGTTCTTCATAATTGCGGAAGGAATTCTCCATTCCGTTCATAAGTCCTGTCAGACTTTGGTATCCTGCATAAAAGGCATCTGACACAACCACACATTCTGCCGTTCCCACATCCAGATAATAAACCGCTTCTGTGGAATTGCCGATTCCATACACAAGAGCCCCGTGGAGATTATTGGCTTCTCCACATTCTCCCGCCGCAGTCAGACTGTCATCATCAAACGCAATCACAAAATCCACCTCCGGCTGGCTTTCCAGAAAAGCCTTAATATTTTCCTCCGGATTTTTCATACCAGACCAGAGGACTTCCACCCCTGTTTCCTTTAAGGTTTCTGTAAATCCTTCCTCCCGGTTCCGGATACTTTGTGAGTCTCTCCGCCCGCCTATCATACCAAGACTTTTTCCATTCAGCTTTCCGTCGTAATCCTTTAACAGTTCTTCTGCCAAAGCCTGTCCCATTGCATAATCATCTGCCCGAACCACCGGAAATCCCCTGCGCTTTTCACTTTTGGGCAATTCTCCTCCCACCAGCATAACCGAAATTTTCCCCTGAACTTCCTTCAGCAGTTTCGCTGGGTCTGTGCCGGGAACGGGCTCTGCAATCACAGCGTCTGCGCCGTTTTTCACTTCCTGTTCTATCAGCTTTTTTTCTTCCTCCGGGGTGAGCACCGCCCCTGTGCTGACCATAAACATTTCTGCCCCTCTGTCCTCTGCTGCCATTTTCAATCCGTATTTAAAGGCAGACCACTGATTGTCGTCTGAGTTTTCCACAATCACAGACACCTGATACTGCTCTTTTCCACTTTGCTCCCGCAGCATGACAACCACCAGCAGAATCACCAGCAGGCTCAGAACTGCCTGTATCAGAATAAACATCTTCTTATCCTTTTTCATTGCTTTGTCCCTGTACTTTCCTGTCTACGATTTCTTCCCGGCTCATCATATGTCCCATCTCCAGTATCCTGCGATTTTCTTCTGTATAAGGGACAGCCGGAATGTGTATGGAAACCCGGGTTCCCTCATCCGGTTCACTTTCCACCACAAGCCCGTATTCCTTTCCAAAGAGAATCTGGATACGGCTGTTGACATTCACCAGTCCTACCCCGGAGCCGTGCTTGTGAATCCGGTTACTGTCCGTCAGTACAAGAGCCACTTCCTCCTCTGACATACCAAGCCCGTTATCGGAAACAGCCAGAACAATCAAGTCTCCTTCACGCCTTCCGGTTATCCGGATTTCTCCGCCGTCTTCCATATTGCCCACGCCATAATTAATAGCATTCTCCAGTATGGGCTGCAGAATCAGCTTAACTGTACAATAGGAATACAACTCTTCCTCCACATCAAAGGTCACAGAAAAAGAGTTTTTATACCGGACCTTCTGTATATTCATATAGCTCTGCGCATGCTGCAGTTCATCTTTTACGGAAATCACGGTTCTGCCCTTAGAAAGACTGATACGAAACAGTCTGGCCAGCTGGGAAATCATAAAGACCGCCTCATCGTTCCGTTCTCCCTCTATCATCCAGGTAATGGATTCCAGCGTATTGTACAGAAAATGGGGATGAATCTGGCCCTGCAAGGCGTCTAATTCACTCTTTCTTCTCTCATTTTGTTCCAGGACAATTTCCTTCATCAGTTCATCAATCTGTTCATAAGACTTCTGAATGGAATACCCCAGATGACGGATTTCCTGAGAACCGCCAATGTAAATTTCCGGTTTCTCCCCTGCTTCATACTTCCGCACCGATTGATTCAGTTTCAAAATCGGGCTGGAAATCCTAAGGGAAACCACCCGGTTAATCACCACCAGCATCATGGTCATCAACAGAATCATCATAGCCGCAAAATAACGGAGATTTACCATGCCGTGATTAAACGTAGAATAGGGAATCACTCCTACCAGTTTCCATCCGGTATAACTGATGGTATTTACCACCACTTTCCGGTTTTCCCCTTGAAAAGCCTCGTCATAAACGCCGTCTTTGTAGGTCGCTGCCCGTTTGCTGTTTTCTTCGCAAATTCCGTCGCTGATTTGTATCTGCCTGGGGTGATAGACAATTTCACCGCTGCTGTCGCACAGATAATAATACTGCCCGTTGTTCACTTCATTAATCTGCTTCATCATACGAGAAATACTGGAAAAATCCATATCTACCAAAAGTACACCTGCCTGTGGAACTCCCTGGTCTGTCAATTCTACCACGCGGCTTAAAGAAACCACCCAATAATAACGGTGTGTTGTGTCATTGAACAAATTCTGAATATGAGGTGTGGAAAAATGCATATTTTCCATTTCCTCCATGGCCTTCTGATACCAGTCCTGGCTGGTCACGTCCGGGTCTTCCTTCTGGGAGGCCACCGGTTCCGCCGCCATAAGGCTTCCGTAGTTGTTATATATGGCAATACTTCTGAGTTTTTCTTTGTTTGCCTCGTACAAGAGATTCATTCCGCTTTGAATATCCTGCTTATTCTTCTCAAAATCATTTTCCTTTACCACGTTGTAATAAACCGCATCGGAAATCTGCCGCATGCTCATCAGATATTCTTCCAGGTTCTCCCCAGTCTGCTCCATCAGCTTCTGTGTACTGTTTATGGTTTCCGCCCTGGCAGAATTGGAAAACCGCAGATACAGAACCACTCCCAGAATCAGCATAATGGAAATCGACACCACGGAAGAAGCCAGCATAATGGTGGTCTGAATTTCCTTTGGCTTCATTTTTTTCAGTTGTCTGAAATACTTATTTTTCACTTTCTCTGTACTCCGTTCTGTACTTGGAAGGCGATACTCCGAACCGCCGTTTAAACACATAACTGAAATAATTGGGGTCCGTATATCCCACTTTCTTCCCTATAATATAACTCTTTTCGTTTGTCTCCAACAAAAGCCGGGATGCTCTGTCCATGCGATAATCCGTCAGGTAGCCAATAAAGGACTTCCCTGTCTCCTTTTTAAAAATGGTAGAAAAATAAGAATTGGAGACTCCCAGCACTTCACAGATACGGTCCAGAGAAAGTTCTTCGTTCACATAATTGTTGTGCACATAATCTTTTGCCTTTTCCACAAAGGATTTGGTAGACTTTGTCCGGGCATTCAACAGTTTTTCGTGAAGAGAAACACTGATGTTTACCAGCCACTTTTCCAGCGTATCCGGTCCCATGTCCAGAACTCTGCCGTATAGTTTTCCCATATCTTTTGACAGTTCTCCCAGTACAATATCATTGTTTGCCGCAAACCGGCAGAATTCGCTGAGAAGTTCCATGACGTCCAGGTGGTGCTGCTGCAGGGATTTTTCCTTAAAGGAAATGCTGCCAAGATACTCATGGACTGCCTGGGCGATTTCCGGCGGCTCGTTCAGACGAATGGTTTTAAACAGGTGGGACAGTTCCCCTTCGTGGCTGGAACCCGGGTTATTCCTCTCATGTGGAGCAATTTCCTGAATATTAATGGCTCTGGAAGTTCCGTAGAGCACCCGGTAGGAAATGGCTTCTCTGGCGCTGCTGTAAGACTGGGACAGTTCCAGAATACTTCCGCACACCTGGCCGATTCCCACAGTTACATTGGCGCCGATAATCCGGTGTGCGTACCGGCAAAAACGGTCGCTGTCATCCGTCAGTTCAGACATTTCATTTTCTCCGGACAACTGGGCAATCAAAATGGTTTTCCCCAGATAAGAGAAACACCTGGCTCTCCACTTTTCCCCCAGATATTCCTTGGCCTGCTTTTCCACGGAAGCCGCCAGAAGCAGCGGATTCATATCTTCCGGTATCTGGGACGATGAAGTATGAATCACAAGACAGCAGAAAAAAGGGCCCGAAAGAGAAATCTGGTAATCAGAAAGATAGCGATCCAGTTCCTCTTCACGAATCCGCCCCTCCAGCAAAGTTGCATAAAAATTCGCCTGCAGAAGCGGCAGAGAATCCATATAATATTTTTTTAAGGATTCTGCATTTCGCTTTTCGCCGATTTCCTGGTCCAGCTTTATCTTCAACTGGGTAAACACATTCGTCAGTTCCACAGAATTCACCGGTTTCAGAATATACTCCTCCACTTCCAGATGGACGGCTTCTTTGGCATATTCAAATTCATCAAACCCGGTAAAAAGAAGCAGCTTGGTAGCCGGATAATCGGCTTTGATATGTCCCGCCAGTTCCATGCCGTCCATGTAGGGCATTTTAATATCCGTCATCACCACATCCGGCTGAAATTCTTCCACCATTTCCAGTGCTTTCACACCATTATTGGCATATCCGATAACAGAAAATCCCAACCCCTCCCAGTTAATCTTTCGCATAATCACCTGAATGACTTCTTCTTCATCATCTACCAAAAGTACTGTATATGTATCCATTTTCCTTCTCCGTATTTTCACTCATCTTTTTGCATTATTATAACATAAAAGAGCCAGACCCGCATCTGACTCTTTTGAAAATCTTCTTATGAATAATGTCTTTTTAAACCTTCCGCCTATTTCTTCTGAACGTATTTCAGACAGTCCAGTGTAACGGCTACAAGGATAATGATACCTGAGAATACGAACTGCAGGTTCGTGTCAATACCAAGGATTGTCAGGGAATAAGTAAGCGCTGTAAAGATAAATACACCGACTACGACACCGGAGATTTTACCAATACCACCCGTAAAGGATACGCCACCTACCACGCAGGCTGCGATAGCGTCCATTTCCCAGCCCTGTCCATAAGCTGCAGAACCGGAACCAACCATTCGGATACATTCCAGCCAGGAACCAAATCCATAAAGAACACCAGCCATAACGAAAGCGCCTACTGTTACACCGAATACGGAAATACCGGATACAGATGCAGCTTCCGGGTTTCCGCCTACTGCATACAGATTTTTACCAAACGTTGTTTTATTCCAGATAAACCACACAATGGCAATAGCTGCAACAGCCCACAGAATAATAGTCGGGAAGCCGTTTACTTTCGGAATTACCATATTTGGAATTGTAGCTTCAATAGCACCGAAGGACACACCCTTTGTTGCATAAGTAACAAGACCGAAGATTACCAGCATGTTTGCCATGGTAGAAATAAACGGGTGCATTTTAAACTTCGCTGTAAAGAAACCTGCTATGGTTGTAAAGAAAGTACATAACAAAATACAAACCACCAAGGCCAAAATCACTCTGGCTATAACCGGCATACCTGTGAAGTCAAAAATATGCCCGAACACACCACCTGTGTTCACACCCTGATGCATAATAATCGTTGCGGCTGTCATACCCATACCAACCATACGTCCGATAGAAAGGTCTGTACCAGCTAAAAGGATTAACGCTGCTACACCTAACGCAAGGAACATACGAGGGGAAGCCTGCTGAAGAATATTTAACACATTGTTGTAAGTCAAAAGTGGTGAACCTTTAACAATCGGCGTAATAATACACAGTGCAACGAATATCAACAGAATGGCAATATACAAACCGTTCTGCAAAAGGAACGTTCTGCGGTTAAAGGTATATTTGTAGTTTTCCCATTTCTGTGCTCTCGCTTCTATAAAAGTAAACTTGGACATACGCAGCAAATCAATTAAGTGAAACTTATAAGAATACGCCGCATGTCTTCTGTCTTTTGCTTCCTGGAATTCTTTTTCCATGGTCATCTTTGCGTCAAAGAGCCTGTTTTTATAAACATAGTTTTCGTCTTTAATTTCCTGATGATCGGAAAGCTTTGCCACAGCTGCTTTATGTTCTTTTTCCAGCTCTGCCACTTTTTTCTGATAGCGAGCTTTGGCTGCTGCTTTTTCTGCCGCACAGCTGGCTTTTACAGCCTGATAATAATCCTTATCAAAATGCTCTTTCAAATAATTTTCAGCATCTGCAATCAGTTTAGAAACTTCGTCTTTATGCTTTGCTTCCACTGCTTTTGCTGCTTCCAACTCTGTTTTACATTTTGCAAGCCTGCTTTCCTTTTCTCCTTTTGTAAGGGTACGGTCTCTTTTAATGCTGTCCATTAAGTTTTGGAGCTCTACGATTTTATCCGTACCGTCAGCCCTCAGGCTGTCAATTTTTTTCTGAATTTTACCAACATAATCCTCGATTGGCTGACGCAGTTTCATTTCCTGTTCAGCTGTAAGGATATTACTATTTCCGTTCGCCATATCCATTCTTCTCCCTTATTATAGGTATTTTGCGCTGAGTCTTAAGAGTTCTTCCTGATTTGTTTCTTTTGTATTCACAATACCGGAGAGATGTCCGTTTGACATAACGCCGATACGGTTTGTGATACCCAGAATTTCAGGCATTTCCGAAGAAACAACGATAATTGTTTTTCCCTGTTTTGCCATCTGAATAATCAGCTCATAAATTTCATATTTTGCACCAACGTCGATTCCTCGGGTAGGTTCGTCCATCATGAACACCTGAGGGCTGCGTTCCAGCCATTTTCCGAAAATAACTTTCTGCTGATTACCGCCGGACAGACTGGAAATCATATCATCCGGTCCCATACATTTCGTATGCATAATTTTAATTTCGTTGGCGGTTGCCTTTACCATCTTGGCATCGGAAAGAGCCAGGCCGGTTTTATACTGCGGCAGATTTGCAATCGTTGTGTTAAACGTCAAATCACACTTCAGAAACAGACCATTCGCCTTTCTTTCCTCTGTAATCAGGGCAAAACCATGGTCCATTGCTTCTTTTGCGCTGTTGAAGTTCATTAGTTTCTTGTTAAAGTAAACACGTCCTGCCGCTCTGGTACGAATACCGAAAATCGTTTCCAGAAGTTCTGTACGACCTGCGCCTACCAGGCCATAAAGTCCGAAAATTTCTCCCTCTCTTACGTCAAAACTGATGTCTTGCAGATGAGGTTCAAATTTTGTGGACAGGTGCTGTATGGATAAGATTACATCCTTTGGCTGGTTATCTACCGGTGGAAACCGGTTTTCCAAAGAACGTCCAACCATAGCTGCAATCAGTTCATTCATATCCGTGTCTTTGGCACTCTTTGTCATAACCAGATTACCATCTCGGAGTACGGAAATCTCATCACAAATCTCAAAGATTTCGTCCATTTTATGAGAAATATAAATCAGAGAAATTCCCTGTTCTTTTAACATTCTCATCATTTCAAACAACTTATCGACTTCCTGTACAGTCAGAGAAGAAGTCGGTTCATCAAGAACAATTACCTTCGCATTATAGGAAATCGCCTTTGCAATTTCACACATCTGTCTTTGGGATACTGACATATTGCGCATAGGCTGCGTCAGATTTACAGTCATGCCCAGCTTTCTGAAAAGTTCAGAAGCTTCTTTTTTCATTCTTCCTTCATCGATAACCCCCATGGAATTCACGGGATAACGTCCCAGGAAAAGATTATCCATAACATTTCTTTCCAGACACTGGTTCAACTCCTGATGAACCATGGCAATTCCGTTTTCCAGAGCATCTTTCGGCCCGGAGAAACTGACTTCTCTGCCGTCCAGAGTGATTTTTCCTTCATCTTTCTGATAAGTTCCAAAAAGACATTTCATCATTGTTGACTTACCGGCACCGTTTTCACCCATAAGCCCCATAACGGTTCCCCGTTTCAAATCCAGGTTAATATGGTCAAGAACCCGGTTTCGTCCAAAGGACTTACTCATATTGCGTATGGATAAGACAACTTCATCTTTCTTATCTGCCATTCTTTTTACTCCTGTATCTGTATATTGGTATTGCAGCGCACTCTCGCTTTCAGATTGAACGGAGGCTGCTGCATTAAGGACATTATCAAAAACACTGTCTTAACGCGACACCCTCCGTCTGTCATCGTTTTACATAAACGCTACTGAGTTATGAATTACTGCAGTAAAGCTGTGTAAGAAGCTGCATTGTCTGTTTTCACCATGTTAATAGCAAATGCATCATACTGACCCGGGTTTCCAAGACGGTTTGTAATGTTGGACTCTGTCTGTCCGTCACCACCGATGTATTCAACGTCTAAGTTCAGAAGGTCATCATATTTTTCAAGAAGCGGCTGGTATGTAGAGCTTAAGAAGTTATCAGAAGCATTGTAAATGTTCAGCCATACTTTCTTGGAAGGAGATTTGCTTTCATCTAACTGTTTGGATACAGGCTCGAAGGTCTTAGTAGAGTCTGTGAAATCCTGATAGTTGTCTGCGGTTACAGCTACGTTTAATGCGTAGTAAGAACGCTCGTCTTCTTTGTATACATATTCCTGGTCACTAAGAACGTTTCCAGCTTCATCTGCTGTACCGATACCTGTATCAATATCAACACCATCTAATGCGTTACGAAGAACACGAAGTGTTAAGTAAGCCTGTACATCTGCATGCTGGCTGATGGTTCCGCCGTAGCCTTCTGCAATGGCTGCTACTGCATCACTGTTCGCATCGTATCCGAAAGTAGGAACTTTGTTTTCTTTTGACCATGCATTGAACATCGACATTCCCATACCATCGTTGTTAGAAACAACAACATCAATTTCTTTACCAAAGGAAGATGACCATGTTCCAATTGCGTTACCGGCTGTAGCTGCGTCCCATGTAGCGCCTGCAGAGTTCTTCATTTCCTGAGAACCCAACTCACGAACTACGAATTTCTTTCCGCCAGCTTCTAAAGAACCGTCCTGTACTGCAGAAGCTTTTCCGTCTACGTTTGTTCCAACCGGCTCACTGTTAATAGCGCCGTCTTTTTCTACACCTGTTCCAAGAGCTTTACGAACACCTCTTGTACGTGCGATAGAATCATTATGTCCGATATCACCGATAGCCAGAACATATCCGATTACGCCATCGCCATTACGGTCAATAGTATCTGCATTTTTTTCGATGTATTCTTTCACCATCTGTCCCTGCAGTTCAGCACCCTGGTTTGCGTCAAATCCTACATAATATGTATCTTTGTTAAAGTTCAGAGCGTTCATGTCCAACTCACCTGTAGAGCTGTTAGACGGCTGACGGTTGAACCATACCAGAGGTTTGTCTTTGTTCGCCACTTCAGAACCCTCTGTTTTTCCAGTGTCTTCTGTTTTGCCGGTATCCTCTGTTTTCGCTGTGTCTTTTGCTGGTTCAGAACCACATGCAACAGCGGAAAGACCTAAAACGGCTGCCATTGTTAATACTGCTAATTTTCTTTTCATTGAAATATTCTCCCTTCCATCGGCACATTTTCTTTTTCGTCCGTGCCTTTTATTGATATTGACACTATACACAATATCCAGGAAATAAAACATAGAATTTTTTTCGCTTTACATTGAAATTTTTAAGATTTTATTGGTTATATGGTATAATATTTTCATATATTTTGTCGAAATATGGATATTTTAACCGCACTCAGATACAAGGTATTCTAAGCATATTTTTTGAAATCATACTGAGCAATCAGAAAGCCGATTGGATTTGGGCAATAAGAGTATCTACGGATTCTCTGTCAACCAGAAAAATTTCATCTCCATTTATACTAACAGAAGCGTATTCCTCATTATACGCATAAAATTCTTCTACTATTCTGGGTGCCGAATCCATATTTCGATTATAAGTTATTGTGAGTAATGGTATCTCTCCTGTATGTTCCTTTTTCAAATTTTCTTTTTCCACAAAAATACTTATTAAAGAAGTATACAGTTCATATGCCTCTTCTTTCTCTACCTTTTTCTTATTAAATCTGCAGCTTTCTCCGTCTGTAAAATCTATGATATATTTTTTTCCCTCTATATCTATATCTACTGTAGATATCGTTTCAATACTAACCACGTTCGCTACCTTTAGCACACAATCAAATGGATTCAGATTTAAAAGTTCATTCACAACCGCTCCATCGGCCTGCCATACCCCTTCTTCTTCATTTATTTTCACATAATAATCTCCATTTGCATTTTTCAGTCCTATCTGATAAGTAATCCCTTTGTCTGGTTCTGCTTGTCCCTGCTCTTGCTGATTTTGTCCACTATAGTATGCTATAAACAGAGACGTTTGACTATCTTCCAATCCTGTATTTTCTGGTATATCAGTAATTTTTTCTAATGAAAGATTTTCCAAACATGAGAAATATTCATACAATCTTTCTGTATCTACAGATACCCAGGAATGATACGGAACAGACATAGCCCAACAGTCATAAGAATTTTTATATTCTCTTGGTTCATAGGAAACAGCAAACTTTACTTCCCCCTCTTTTATAACCTGCATGCCTCTAACGGACGCCGCACTGGGAACTTCCTCCTCTTCAAACGTAAGCTCTTCTTTCCACACTTCTATGCTATTCTCTTCTTTTTCATAATTTATCTTCTTTTCGGAAATCTTATTTTCTTGTTTCTCTCTGCAACTGCACAATACACTTAAAAGTAACAATGCAGTGACCATAACTATTTTCTTTCTATATATGTATTTCATGAATCTGCCCTTTCCTGCTTTTGCACAATATTTCTATATTTTGTCGGTGCTTTTCCTATATGTTTCTTAAAGGCCAGGGAAAAATAATTCATATCATGATATCCTACCATCATAGCAATTTCTCCTGTTTTTAAGCTAGTTGTCTCCAACAAGGATTTTGCTTTCTCAATTCTTTTACGCACAATATATTCGTTACACCCTTCCCCTGTTATTTGCTTAAATAACCTTGACAAATAGTTAGGGGACACATACAACTGAGCGGCAAGATTGGCAACTGTTAAATCCTGATTTAAGTCTTCATGAATCATATTCTTGACTTTCCTGATAATCTCATGTTCGTCTCCCTCCTCTTTTGCCAATATTTTCTGAAGAAACATTTCTGTTACTTCTTCTGCTTTCTCTTTGTCAGTCCCCACTAAAGACTGGGTAAAAGAATTAAGGCTCTCCTCCGGAGTATTTCCTGTTTCATTAATGTAAGAAAAATAAATAGCTGAAGCTAATTCAAAATAGCAATTTATTGCATATTTCCTTCCCAGATTATAAGATTCCACTGCTCTTTTAAAACGTTTTAAAATATGCATAACTTGTTCAATATTGGAACAATTAAGAATACAAGCCTGTTTAAATTCTCTGAAAACCTCTTGAAAAATATCATTCCTCTTAGAATCTGTTTTGCTATAAAAAACATCTGCTATTTCTTTTCTTTCACTTTTTACCACATACAAAGCATCATTATACGATACTTGCAAGTTTTTGAATCCTGAAACTTCACTTCCAAAAACCAATTTAGGCTCTGCATTACATTCGTTTCTTAAAATATCCATTAACTCTTCTGCTTCTGAAGAGGTATCAAATTTCTCCTCTCCATAACCGGAAAAGAAAACTATAATTAAATGATCTTCTCCGTCCGTTATGGTAATTCCTTTATTGCAGTCATCTATCAAATTCATTGCAATTTGCTTCATCATTTGATGATAAAATTTTTCCTCATCTGAACTCTGATCCGTTTTTTTATCCGGTATCACAATTCCAATTCGCATCATTTCATTTCTCTCAAATCCGAACTGCTGCAAAAATTCCTGTTCTCTTTGTGCTTCTACCGTATTTCCTTTCATGTAATCCCAGATTACAGACTCCAGATATTCTTGCTGGTACACTCCTTCTGTTCTTTTTATATTCAAAGTTCTTTGTTTTTCTTCTTTTATTTCCTCGATTTTCTGTATCTGCATTCGTATACTTTCCGTAAGTTCCCGCTCATCAATCGGTTTGAGCAAAAAATCATGAACCTGGAGCTGTAAAGCCTGTCTTGCATAATCAAATCTGTCATATCCTGTAAGAATAATAATACGCATATCAGATTCCTGTTCCCGTATAATTCCCACCAAATCCAGCCCTGACATTTCTGTCATGCTAATATCTGTAATTAAAATATTCGGTTTATACTTCTCTATCATTTCCATAGCTTCTCTTGCAGATGCAGCTGTATAAACCTCTCCGATTTTCAGGCTTTTCCAATTAATTGTTTTCTCTATCCCCATTCTAATCATTCGTTCATCATCAACAATCAATATTTTATACATTTTCTGACTCCTCCGCAGTTCCAGGCAGTTTTATTTTTACACTGATTCCAGATTTTTCATTTTGATAAAACTTTAATCCATATTTTTTTCCAAACATCAATTCAATTCTTTTATTAACATTATTAATTCCATATCCTATATCTCTGTCAAAAAAAGAAAGGCTTTCATTTATGTGCTGAATCTGTTTCTGGTTCAGCCTCTCCCCATTATCAGATACAACCAGATAAAAATCCTTTTCACTTGGTTCCACATATATCCAAATCTTTCCTGTTCGTCCTTCTTTGACCTTAATTCCATGATAAATAGAATTTTCTACCAGAGGCTGAAGTGTAATTTTAGGAATTAAAATCGTTTCATATTGCTTAGGAATTAAAATTTCCATATCAATAATATCTCCATATCTCATATTTTGGATAATGATATATTGACGAATGTGTTCTAATTCTGTAGCCAGTGGAATGATATCTTCTCCCTTGCTGAGACATATGCGATAAAACTTTGCAAGGGCTTTTACCATAGTAGAAACTTCATGATTTCCCTCAGAAGCAGCCTGCCAATGAATACACTCTAAAGTATTGTAAAGAAAATGCGGCTGAATTTGGGATTGCAGGCTATTCAGTTTCATTTGATTCAATTGTTCCTGCTCTTTTTTCACTTTTCCAAGTAATACATCAATTTCATTCATCATTAAATTAAATCCATCAGCCAGTTGCTGACTGTCTCTATCCATATCCGTATTACTAATTCGAGTTCTCAAATTCCCCTTTGAAACCGCATTCATTTTTTGGATGATTTTATTCATGGGAGCATAAAGACTTCCTATTAGTTTTCTTGAAATAATAACTGCAATCAGCATAATAATAACCGTACTGATAAGCAATATTCCTATTACCCCTATGCAGTCTTTATACAAATAAAAAAGCGGCATCTCATCAATTAAATAATAATTCCATTCCCCCACTTTTTGATAATTAATCAATTTTCCTTCTTTTTGTATAGAACCACTGTTTCCCTTCAGCCATTTCCCATACCTCACCTTATCTGCACTTTCTTTCTCTTGGTTTCCCGAAACAATCCGTCCCTCCATATCCGTGAGATACATCTGAGAATAAGGAACTTTTCTCTTTTTTTGCAATTGTGTAAGAATATTATCATCTAAATTCATAACAATAGTTCCATTTATTTCTCCTACATGCTGACTGGAAAACACAGGGAAATAGGCTGTCAATGTATATTTTTTTCCTCTGTAATAATGGTTAGAAAAACTAAAAACAATATTATTGCTGTCTTGATTTTTAATATTCTCGTTATAGTCTGTTTCATATATTTCTTCAAAATTAGTCTCTGTCATTCCTGAATTTCCGTTGTAGACATATTTCTCATTTCTACCATTTATAACTGCTACAAAGTTGGCATTAGACTGGATATTCAATATATTTTGCAATACCCTATATACATTATCTGACACTTTATCTGCCGTCTGCAAAGATTCACTACGACAGTATTCCTGTATCGAATCATCCAACACAGTAGCTATCATAAGTGCTTTATACTGTTCCAGATTTCCTTCACAATCCGAAGCCATAATTCCTAACTGTTCTGATGCATATTGCCTATTTTGTTCTGTCAAAGCATTCGTTAAAAACACGGTAGACACAATAATAGCAATCAAAGTCAGACTAATAATCACTGTCAGCATTACAAAGTGAATTTTTTTCTCTACACTCCACAGCTTTCTCCACTTCTCCCTAAACTTTACCTTCTGTCTCTTTTTTCTCATTCCTCTGTCCGCCTTCCCTGCTATCTGTATACGGAAAGGTACCGAACTTTGCAAATTCGATACCTTTCTTTTATCCCAAAGTGTTTTACACGCTTTTCCATATTAACATTATTATGTATTTTCCACAATGTAACATCATCCTTTTACAGCACCTGCCGTCATACCTTTTACAAGTTTATCCTGTGCAAGAATAAAAAGAATAATCATTGGAAGAACTGTCAAAGTCAAAACTGCCATAATCATTGGTGTATTCATAGCATATTGTCCTTGAAAATCCCATACAGCTAACGGCAATGTCCTACTCTGAACGGACTGAGTCAAAGTATATGCAAAACTGAATTCATTCCATACATTCACTCCATTGTAAATAGCCAATGTAGATAAACCCGGCTTTGCAAGGGGTAATATCATTTTGAAAAACATCTTATATTTGTTGCATCCATCAATCTCCGCAGACTCCTCAATTTCTTTTGGAATTCCTTTCATAAAGCTGGTAAGAATAAATACAGAAATTGGAAGTGCAAATGCCACATCTGGCCCTATCAAAGCCCAGATAGAGTCATAAATTCCTACATTTTTTGTCATCTGAAATACCGGAATCAGCGTAATGTGAATCGGAATAGACATACAGGCAACAATAATTCCATAAATAAATCCATTTAGTTTAAATTTAAAACGAGAAAGAGGATAAGCTGCACAGGCAGAAATAAACAAAATCAATGCCAACACTACTGCCAACAGAAATACACTGTTTAAAAAATATCCTGCAAACCCGCCGCTAAGCACTTCCTTATAATTAGCCAGGTCAATCTTTTGCGGCAACGCAAAAACACCCTTTGTAAGCATTTCAAATTTATTCTTAAAAGAATTAATAATCATAAACACAAATGGTAAAATTGCCACGATTGTGGCTGTGAGAGCCAAAACAATCGCAATTATCCAGCTCACTGTGCTCTTTATTTTTGTTTTCTTATAACGTTCTTCCATTATCTAGTCCTCCTTTTTTCCATTGATAAGGCGCATGGTAATTAAGGAAAGAGAAGTAATCAATAAAAACATGCCTCCTGCTGCCGCAGAACCATATCCCATATTAAATTCTGTAAATGCTTTTTTATACATATAGGTAGCCATTAATTCTGTAGAATTTCCAGGTCCTCCGCCTGTCATAACATAAATCAAATCAAAATATTTAAGAGAACCAACCATAGAAAGAATGGCCGCACTCTTTAATGACGGTGTCAGAAGCGGAAGTGCTATTTTCCAAAAATATTGTCCTTTTGTTGCTCCATCTATCAAAGAGGCCTCATATACGTCTTCTGAAATATTCGTATATGCAGCCATGGTATAAACCATATAAAATGGTACAAACTGCCATGCTATAACAAAGATTACAGTGATTAGTGCAGTCTTTGGATTCCCCAGTAAATCTATATTGCCGCCTCCAAATAATTGAGAAATTGTACTGACAATTCCACCATTAGAAGCAAGTGCATATGTAAACAAAAAACCAATAGCAACGGAGGACATAAGCATAGGGATAAACCAAAGTACTTTAAAAATTGTAGATTTTTTTCCTGCAAATTCGATAAAGGTCGCCTCTGCTAAGCCTATAGGAATCTGAATCGCTATAGATAGAACCATAATAATAATGTTGTTTCTAAATGCCATCCAAAAATTTTTATCTTGGACTAACTTTATCCAGTTATCGAGTCCTATGAATGTTTTCTCCGCAGAAATTCCATTCCATTCCAGTGTACTAATTCTAAATGAATCCACAATTGGATAAAAAATGAACACACACATAATTACCATAACCGGTAAAAGAAAAACAAACGCTGCCTGATTTGTAGATTTCTGTCTGCGTTTTCCCAACGCATTTGCGGCCTGTTTCATAATTTCACCTCAATTCAAAATTTTCCTGTTAGAAAAGAGGGAATCATCCCCCTTTTCTACTATTTGTTCAGATATTCCTGTTGTGCATCCTGCATTTTTTTATTTGCCTCTGCCGGAGTCATTGTCAATCCGAATACTTCCTGATTTCCATCTAAGTGTGCATTTGCCACACTTGGGTCAAGATACTGGTCATACCATAACTGTACTGCTGAAGCATTATTTGCCGCTTCTACAATAGATTTCGAAACCGGATCTGTGATTTTATCTTCAATTCCCTTAACCGGAGGAATCAGACTTGAGTCTACCATAAAATCTACAACTTCCTCACTGGAAAGATAGCTCGCCAATTCAAATGCAGCATCCAATTTTTCACCTTCACAGTTAAAGGAAATAAACTGGTCTCCCATAGTCCCGCACAAAATAGAAGAATCAGCATTGGAATCACTGATAGCCGGGAACGAAAACCATCCAACTTTATCATAAAAATCGCTGCCGCCATCTTCACTATCCGTCTTTAAATTTGCTGTAGCCCAGGAACCTATCAGATACATAGCTGCCGTTTCCTGATAAAATAATTGCCTTGACTGCCCATCATCTTCACTCATAGAATTAAAACCATCTGGGAAATAACCTTTATTAACCCATTCCTGTATTTTTTCTCCTGCCCATTCAAAGGACTCATCTTCAAAAGAGCCAGTACCGTCTGCCGCTTTCTGGAATGGTTCCAATCCACCTTTCCTTGCGGCTAGACATTGAAAATACATAGAACCTGTCCATTTTGTAGAATTAGCCAGTGTAAACGGAGTAATTCCATTTTCCAAAAAAGTATCGCATGCTTTCTCCAGGTCTTCTAATGTCTTTGGAACTTCAATATTATATTTCTCAAATAAATCTTTATTATAATAAATACCCGCCACAGAAATGTTTTTCACTGGAATCGCATATAATTTTCCATCATAACTGGCCTGTTCCAACGCGCCTTCCATAAAACGATCCTTCAATCCATATTTTTCATACAAATCATCCAATGGTTGTGCATAACCAGATTTAATGTATTCGTTCATTGGACCTCCAGACCAACTTGTATACATATCTGGACACTCTCCTGAACTCATGGCAATTACCAGCTTCTCTTTGTACTTATCATTCTGGGTTGGAACATTTTCGATTGTCCAGCCATCTTTATTATTTTTGTTGAACATTTCAATTGCCATCTCATAAGTTTCTTTATCTGCACCTTCCGTGCCTACGTTCCAAAAAGTAATTGTCTTGTCATCATCTGTTTTTTTATCGGAGGATGAATTGCCTGTCTGACCGCCACCTGTAGAGCCACAACCGCCCAGAGACAGTCCCATAAGTGCTGACATTGTAAGCGCTGTTGCCACTGCTAATTTTCTTTTCATAACCGTTTCTCCTTTTTGTTCATTTATTTTGTAGTTACATGATAGCAAACTCTTTTCTTTTAAACCATTTAATAATCTATCCTGATTCTATAAAATTCTTACCATTGTCTTTGCAGTTTTCAAATATATTTTATAAATACCTCACAAAAAAAGCTGAAATAAAATGTCTCTATAAAACATTTACTTCAGCTTTTTTCTCTTATATTTTTATATTATGACCTATTTTAGTGTCACAGTCACTTCCACTGTTTTTTCTCCGGTAAGTTCTTCACTTCTCTTATCCGGCTGTGAAACTCCCACAAACAGCTTGAAATTCTTGCTGTCAATACGGCGGTTTCCCTGTTCATCAACCACTTCCATAGCACGGTTCGGAACGGTCAAGGTCAGAGTCTGACTTTCGCCAGCCTTCAAAAATACCCTGTGAAAAGCACACAGATTGTAATTTCTCACAGCCAGTGGCGATTCCATATCTTTTATGTAAATCTGTACCACGTCTTCTGTGTCTGTGCCTCCCCTGTTTTCCACTGCTACCTGCACTTCTATATCGCTTTCTCCGGTCACAGCATTTAAAACCTGCACTTCCTTCACCCGTACAGCTCCATAGGTCAGCCCATATCCAAAGGGATATAAAGCCTCTCCTTCCATGTAGCGGTAAGTACGGTTTTTCATAGAGTAATCCGTAAATTCCGGCATACCTTCCAAATCCTTGTAGAAAGTAACAGGTAGTTTTCCCGACGGAGATACCTTGCCAAACAACAGGTCTGCCACAGCTTTTCCGCCTCTGGCACCCGGATACCAGGCCAGAAGAATACCGCTGCAGTTTTCTTCTGCATAGTTCAAATCAATAGCGCTCCCTGCCATAAGCACTAGGATAGTAGGTTTTCCTACAGCTGTCACTCTTTCAATGAGCTCTTCCTGCACTTTCGGAAGATGAAGGTCTTTCTTATCACCGGAAGCATCGCTGTTTCCAGTATCTCCTTCTTCCCCTTCCAGAGTTTCATCAAGTCCTACACAGAGAATCACCACATCACTGTGTTCTGCAGTAATCACTGCCTCCGAAATCCTGTCCTGTGTCCATGCCAGATTTTCCGCTCTGTCCTTTGCAAGCTGACACCCTTCGGAATACAGCACCCGCACGTCGTCTCCCACTTCATCCTGAATCCCTTCCAAAACTGTAATGTATCTGGAAGAAGTACCATGGTAATTTCCAATCAATGCCGCACGGCTGTTGGCATTTGGACCGATAACACCAATGGTCTGCAGTTTGGTCTTGTCCAGAGGCAGCACACCGTCATTTTTCAAAAGTACACTGCCTTTTCTCGCCATATCCAGAGCCGCTTCTATATGCTCTTTACATTCCACCACTTCATAAGGAATCTTATCATATTCGCTTCCTTCAAATAAGCCAAGCAGGTATCTGGTAGTCATCAGACGTTCTGCCGATGTGGTAATTTCTTCTTCTGTAATGAGTCCTTCTTCCACAGCCCCCAAAAGATGCAGATATGTATTTCCACAGTTCACATCACAGCCCCGTTTAAGAGCAAGCGCTGCAGATTCTCTGGCATTTTTCGTCACTTTATGAAATTCATGGAAATCTTTGATTGCCCAGCAGTCGGAAGTAAAATGTCCATCAAATTTCCATTTTCCTCTCAAAACCTCTTCCATGAGATATTGATGTCCGCAGCATGGCTCTCCATTAGTACGGTTATAAGCGCCCATAACAGCCTCCACATCCGCCTCGGTTACCAATGCCTCAAAAGCCGGAAGGTACGTTTCCCACATATCCTTCATGCTGCACTCTGCATTAAATTCATGGCGGATGGCCTCTGGTCCGCTGTGCACTGCGTAATGTTTCGCACAAGCCGCGGCTTTCATCACCGGCCCGTCTCCCTGCAGACCTTCCACGAACCGCACGCCCAGACGTGAAGTCAGATACGGGTCCTCTCCGTATGTCTCATGTCCTCTGCCCCATCTTGGGTCACGGAAAATATTTACGTTAGGTGACCAGAAAGTCAGTCCTTTGTAAATATCTCTGTCATCGTGTTTGGAATATTCATTGTATTTTGCTCTTCCTTCTGTAGCAATGATATCCCCTACTCTTTCCATAGCTTCCTCATCAAAGGCTGCTGCCATTCCAATGGCCTGGGGAAACATGGTTGCTACTCCCGCTCTTGCCACACCGTGCAAAGCCTCATTCCAGTAATTGTAGGTGGGAACTCCCAGTCTTTCCACTGGTGCCGCATCATAACGAAGCTGCGCTGCCTTTTCCATAAGTGTCATCTGAGCCACCAGTTTTTTTGCCTTTTCCCGCGCCTGGGCTCTTTCTTTTCTATGATTTTTCATACTGCATCCTCCGGTCTCTTGTATTTCTTAACCTTTATTTTACTGGTTTTTCCAAATTCGTCATTACTATAAATGCGCATTATTGCCCAAATATTGCTTTTTTAAATATCACCTTCGGATTTCAGAAAAATTTATGCCAGACTGCGCAACCAGGGTACTGTATGCGTGACACAATACACTATCCTTACTTCGCCCGATAATAATTAATCAAACATCCCTGGAGAATAATCTCTCGCTCATCCTCCGTCATTTCTCCCAGGCCCAGAGTGAACTCTGTGACTGTTTCTCCTACAGCCAGGGCACGGACTTCCCTGCTGCCCTCTTCCACCGCTTTTCGGATTTCGGGAACAAAAATGAAATCTCCTTTCCGGAACGGCAGCTTGCCTTCCGGAATCAGGAACGGCAGCATACCCCAGTTCATCAGATTGGAACGGTATCTCTTGGTTGCGTATTCATTGGCAATGTTTGCCCATCCTCCCAGCACTTTCTGGCAGGAAGCCGCCTGTTCTCTGGCAGAACCGTCTCCCGGTTTCACAGCGAAAATCGTGCTTCCGATTCCGGTATTTTCCACATCTGCCTCCGGGCAGGCTTCTTTGATTTTGCTCCAGACGCCTTCCAGTTCCGGCACAGCCTTTACTGGATTTTCGCCCTGCTCTCTGGCCAGTTCCGCCTTCTGAATCTCTTTTGCCAGCCCCACATAATCCGGCGCTTTTCTGGACAGAGCAAATTCTGCCAGTTTCAGCGGATTGGAGCGGTAAGAAGAAGTTTCCCCGGAAGGAATCAGTTCATCCGTAGTGGTTACCGGGTCATGAATCTCTGCTACGGTCTTTAAGAGCAGATTATCTGTCAGTTTCGGCATAGACGGCCAGTCCTTAATATTCGGTCCAAACTGGATTTCCACACTGGAATCTGCCTTTCCCTTACTGTCAAAAACGCGATTTTCGTAAATCTGTCCGTCAAAGTGATAAACCGGTCTTCTGTATTCTCCTGCATATTCCGTTGCAGGGGTAAGCCGTCCCTTATTGGCTGCGGTTGCTGCAATGGATCGGGCATCCATAAGAGCCACAGAAGAAATCTGTCCATTCTGAATCTTAGAGCCTTCCCGGTTAGGGAAGTTTCTGGTAGAGTGTCGAATACTCAGCGCATTATTTGCCGGTGTGTCCCCTGCGCCGAAGCATGGACCGCAGAAGGCTGTCTTCACTACTGCTCCGGTCTGCAGCAAGTCGGCCAGCACACCATTTTTAGCAAGCTCCATATAAATCGGCGTACTTGCCGGGTAAACACTTAAAGTAAAAGCGTCTGCACCAATGCTGGCCCCTCTTAAAATATCCGCTGCGTCACAGATATTTTCAAAACCTCCGCCTGCACAGCCTGCAATAATTCCCTGTTCTACACACAGTCTGCCGTTTTTCACTTTATCTTTCAGCGTATATGGTATCTTTCCGTCCAGACTGATTTGCGCCTTCTTCTCCACATCCTCCAAAATATCCATAAGATTTGCATTCAATTCTTCAATGGTATATGTATTGCTTGGGTGGAACGGCATGGCAATCATAGGTCTTATCTGGCTCAAATCCACATAAACCAGTCCGTCATAATAGGCCACCTCTTTCGGGTTCAGTTCTCTAAAGTCCCCGCCTCTGCCGTGGATTTCGTAAAATTCCTTTATCTTGTCATCGGTCTTCCAGATAGATGACAAACAAGTGGTTTCTGTAGTCATAACATCAATACCGATACGGTAATCTGCACTTAAATTTTCCACGCCGGGCCCTACAAATTCCATCACTTTATTTTTCACATAACCGCTCTCAAACACTGCGCCGATAATGGCCAGGGCAACATCCTGAGGTCCTACCCCCGGCACTGGTTTCCCGGTGAGATACACGCCCACAACTTCGGGACGTTTAATATCGTAAGTTCTTCCCAGAAGCTGTTTTACCAGTTCCGGTCCGCCTTCCCCCATTGCCATAGTGCCCAGCGCCCCATAGCGGGTATGGCTGTCAGAGCCCAGAATCATCTTCCCTCCCTCTGCCAGCATTTCTCTGGCAAACTGATGAATCACAGCCTGATGTGGAGGTACGTACACACCGCCATAACGTTTGGCACAGGTCAGGCCAAACATATGATCATCTTCATTAATGGTTCCGCCTACTGCGCACAGGGAATTGTGGCAGTTTGTCAGCACATAGGGAATTGGAAATCTTTCCAGTCCTGAGGCTCTGGCCGTCTGAATAATTCCCACAAAGGTAATATCATGAGAAGTCAGTTTGTCAAACTTGATTTTCAGGTCTTCCATATTGTCTGATGTATTGTGCGCCTGTAAAATAGAATAGGCAATGGTATTCTTTCCCGCCTCTTCCTTACCGGGAACAACTTTGTCATACTTCTGCTGAATCTGTGCTTTCGCTTCCGGGGAATCCTCCACCAGCTCTGTTCCGTTTATCAGCCAGGCACCGTTTTTATATAATTGAATCATGGCTTTCCCTCCGTCTGTTCTTAACGTATTTTCTACCATTATAAATTTTATCGCTTTAAAAAGCAAGTAATTTATCGCAATAAAATAATTGTATACAATAATACACGAGGATGCACCCGATTTCTATTTCTGCCTGAAAAATAAGAAACTGCTGCAGAAAACCGGTTTTGAACACTTTCTGTTCCCTGTTTTCTGCAGCAGTTTTATGTTATACTTATCAATTAATCCTGATTTTTCATGAAATCCATGTAGCTGGATACCATCAGCGCAATCTTAAAGGTCAGCGCGTCATCAAAAACGCGGATATCCAGTCCTGTACTCTTCTGAATTTTTTCCAGTCTGTACACCAGTGTATTTCTGTGCAGAAACAGCTGTCTGGAAGTCTCAGAAATATTCAGGTTGTTGTCAAAGAATTTGTTAATGGTATTGAGCGTCTCATCATCCAGAGATTCCGGAAGTTTGCCCCCAAATACTTCTTTCATGAACATTTCACAAAGAGGCATAGGAAGCTGATAAATCAAACGTCCGATTCCCAGATTGTTATAGCCTACAATATTTTTCTCCACATAGAAGATTTTTCCTACGTCCAGAGCCATCTTCGCTTCTTTATAGGAGCGTGATACATCCTTGATTTCGTGAATAATGTTACCATAAGAAACACGAACCTGAGACATGGCCTCTGCATTTAACATATCCACAATCATACTTGCAATATTTTCGATTTCTTCGTATCCGTCGCTCTCTTCCAAAGTGCGGACAATGATAATGTTCTTCTCATCAATAGCAGTAATAAAGTCATTGTTTCTGGCAATGAACAGATTTTTCAAAATTTCCATGGAATCCTGGTCCTTTTCATTTCTGGTTTCCACCAGCAGGACTACTCTCTTAGATTCCACAGGAATGTGCAGTTTTTTTGCTCTGTTGTAAACATCTACCAAAAGCAGGTTGTCCAGAATCAGGTTCTGAATAAAGTTGGATTTGTCAAAACGCTCTTTGTAAGCCACAATCAGGTTCTGAATCTCCGCTACTGCCACACGGCCAATCATGTAGGCATCTTCATTGCCTCCTTTGGCAACCAGTATATATTCTACTGTCTGATTATCATAAATCTTAAAGAAATGGCAGCCCTTCATCACCTGGCTGTCTGCCATAGATTCTGCAAAAGCTCTCACATCACCGAAATCTTCTTCCTCTGTAGCAAACGTGGTAGAGTTGACTTTCCCATCTATATCCATGACACACAAATCAATTCTTGTAATCATTCTCAGTTCATCTAATGTTTTTTGTATTACCTGGCTTGAAATCATAATTCCTCTCTCCTTTGGGTCCGTCCCGGGATTTTCTAAAATAATAATACATTATTTTTTTTTAATTGGCAAGCCGTATATGGCAAAAGTCCCCCGGGTAAACGGTCAGATACCGCTTCCCCGGAGGACTCTTATCTTGATTCTTCAGGTATATTGGAATTTTAAAGGTTTAGTCTATAGGCTGCCTCATTCCAGCGAAGTTCATTTTTCAGATTGCAAATGGTGGTATCTTTGTCAATGTAAACCGCCTCAATGCCCATGGCTGCTGCCCAGTCTCCCATCTGCTCTGAGGTTAAATCGTAGGAGAATGCTGTGTGGTGCGCACCGCCTGCCAGAATCCACGCCTCAGCACCTGTCTGCAGACTTGGTTCCGGTGTCCAGAAAGCCGTAGCTACCGGAAGCTTCGGCATTGGCTGTTCCACCTTTTTGCAGTTTACCTCATTGATAATCAGACGGAATCTGTCTCCTAAATCAATAAGAGAAGTTGCAATACCCTTTCCTGTCTTGGATGTAAACACCAGTCTTGCCGGGTCTTCCCGGTCTCCCATGGACAGCGGCTGGCATTTGATGCTGATTGGCCCTTCTGCAATCGTCGGGCACACTTCCAGCATGTGAGCCTCCAGAATTCCTTCTTTTCCCGGAACCAGATTGTATGTGTAATCTTCCATAAAGGAAGTTCCTTTTGCGTCTTTTTTGCCCTGTGTCATAATTTTCATCAGACGAACCATGGCCGCTGTTTTCCAGTCACCTTCTCCGCCGAAGCCATAGCCTTTTTCCATAAGCCTCTGAATAGCCAGACCCGGAAGCTGCTGCAGACAGCCCAAATCACCGAAATGTGTCACAATAGCCTGATAGTTTTTCTCTTCCAGGAAACGTTCAAAACCAATTTCAATCTGTGCCTGTACAGCCACATGTCTTCGGAATTCATCCGCATCTCTGCCTTCCAGAAGAATGTCATATTTATCATAATATTCTTCCACCAGGGCATCGGTATCTCCCTTAGAAACCTGATTTACTGCGTCTGCAATCTCATTGACCGGATAAGCGTCTACTTCCCAGCCGAACTTAATCTGCGCTTCTACCTTATCACCTTCTGTAACCGCTACATTTCTCATGTTATCCGCAATTCTCATAACACGGATATGGCTGCTTTCAATCACCCCTACTGCGGTACGCATCCAGGAAGCTATTCTCTTTTGCACTTCTTTGTCGTCCCAGAAGCCTACAATCACCTTGCGCTCCATTCTCATGCGGCTAACAATGTGACCGTATTCTCTGTCTCCGTGAGCAGACTGGTTTTCGTTCATGAAATCCATATCAATGGAATCATATGGAATTTCTCTGTTAAACTGTGTGTGCAAATGCAGCAGCGGTTTTCTGTATTCCTGCAGTCCCAAAATCCAGGATTTTGCAGGCGAAAAGGTGTGCATCCAGGTAATCACACCTGCACAGGTCTCCTCTGCATTGGCCTCATTAAAGGTCTGACGAATCATAGCATTTGTCAAAAGAGTTGGTTTCCATACCACTTCATAGGGAAGTACCCCTGATTCATTTAATCTGTCTACCATAATTTTGGAGTGCTCTGCCACGTGCTCCAGACATTCCTGTCCATATAAATCCTGTGAACCTGTACAAAACCAGAACTGATAATTTTTCATTTCCAACATATTAATTTTCCTCCTATTATACTCTGCCATCCGGCAATTTTTCGTTCCTTTTTCTACGTTTCAGTATACTCTCCAGCGCAAAAAAAGAAAGAACTTTGTTGCCGCAATATGGACATTTATTATCTTTTTTGTTACAGTATAAGAAAAGTTTCAGTATACCAAAAGGAGGGCTGCATATGCTGGCTAATTTTGAAAAACGGGAAGGAAAAGAACGAGCCTGGACAGGACGCTATGAAAACCTGCACAATTTGCCTCACTGGCACCTGGAATTTGAACTGATTTATATTGAAAAAGGAAGCGTAACGGTTTCCCTCAACCATACTGCCTATGACCTTCACAGCAGAGAAGCGGCTCTCATTGAAAGCGGGGAAATCCACTATATTAAAGGGGAACCGGGAAGCATTACGTCCATTCTCATGTTTGACGGCTCTATCATTCAGGAGATTACCCGACGGGCACAATTCGCCTCTCCTCTTCTGGACTCCTGGATGGCTGCCTTGATTCCGGGGCTCTGTCAGACTGTAAAAAATGAATTAAAGGAAAAACAGCCCTTTTATGAACTGAAAATCACCAGCCTTATCCGCAGTCTTTTAGTGGACATTTACCGCTGTGAAGCGCTGTCGACACATAATCTTGTGGAACCAAAAGCAAACCGCTTCCATACTTCCATGGAAAATTATAAAAACCTGCTCAGTGAAATTGAAGAAAAATACAGCTATCTCACCTTTGCGGACGCCAGCAGCTTTATGGGACTGTCTCAACCTTATTTTTCTAAATTTTTTAAAAACATTTCCGGAATGACTTTTTCCAGATATCTGAATATCATACGGCTTGAAAAAGCTATTGACATGCTTCGGCACAACACAAAACACCTGTCCATTACGGAAATCGCTACTCTGTGCGGGTTTGATACCATACGACACTTTAACAGAACTTTCAAAGAAATGACCGGATTTTCTCCTCGTGAACTTCCTGAAGATTATGTGCTGACTTCACGCTCTATCAAGAGTATGAAAGGAAACTTTAATCCCACGCTTTCCGGGTCACGGCTGTTGGACTAAAATAAATATCACCGATTTTCAAAAATCCCGCCTGGAAACTCCAGACGGGATTCTATTCTCATTCACATTTTTTAGTTTGTAATAACCTGCTCTGTTTCTTTGTCAAATACATGAACTTTTTCCATGTCTAATGCAAATTTAACAGTATCGCCTGTTCTTGCTGTTGTACGAGGATTTACCCTTGCTGTCATAGAGAATCCTTCTGTATCAAAGTACAGATAAACTTCAGCACCAAGTAATTCGTAAACAGTAATTTTTCCTTCGATTGTGCTGTTCGGGAATGCCTGGATACGAGCTTCATCGTCATATACATGCTCTGGACGAATACCCATAACAACAGTTTTTCCATCATATCCGCCTTCGATAAGGGCTTTTTTCTTGGAAGCAGGTACCTGAAGTGTAGTGCTGCCAATCTGTAATTCAACATCGTTTCCTTTTACATGTACAACTGCATCTAAGAAGTTCATCTGAGGAGAACCGATGAATCCAGCAACGAATAAGTTACATGGAGCATTGTATAATGTCTGCGGTGTATCTACCTGCTGTACAACACCGTCTTTCATAACAACGATTCTTGTACCCAGTGTCATAGCCTCTGTCTGGTCATGTGTAACGTAGATGATGGTAGCACCTAATCTTTCATGTAATTTGGAAATCTCAGTACGCATCTGAACACGAAGTTTTGCATCCAGGTTTGACAGAGGTTCGTCCATTAAGAATACTTTAGGCTCACGCACGATAGCACGTCCCATAGCAACACGCTGTCTCTGACCACCGGAAAGAGCTTTCGGTTTACGGTCTAATAATTTTTCCAGGTCAAGAATCTTAGCTGCTTCTTTTACCATTTTGTCAATCTGGTCTTTTGGAACTTTTCTCAGTTTCAGACCAAATGCCATGTTGTCATAAACTGTCATATGTGGATACAGAGCATAGTTCTGGAATACCATTGCAATATCTCTGTCTTTTGGTTCTACATCGTTTACTACTTTGTCGCCAATCTTTAATGTACCGCCTGTGATTTCTTCCAGACCTGCAATCATACGAAGTGTTGTAGATTTACCACAACCTGAAGGTCCTACGAAGATGATGAATTCTTTATCTGCAATTTCAAGATTGAAATCTTTTACTGCTTCAAAGCCATTTGGGTAAGTCTTGTTAATATGCTGTAATGATAAACTTGCCATTTTAATTATCCTCCTAAACATATGCGATTGCTCTCGTTTGAACTGTGTTTAGTATACCTCTATCCCTGCTTTTTTTCCATAGGTCAAATGCCCAAATATTACTTTAAGTCTTTGTAAGCATGGACAATCCCCTAACCAATCCCGTCATTTTGACTGATTTTCAGAAATTCCATATACAATCTATACAACCTGTCCATAAAAGATTTGAAAACAGGCTTTACAGCCCTTCTCATCTTCCTTATAATAAATATCACAATGCGAAATAGAAGCGATTACAATACAGAAAGGACGTTTTTCATGTTCCGATTAATGGGAAATATTTATAAAGACACACGCATTCAGAAAAGCACGGTGATCTGTGATGATACCAAAAACAGCCGGACAAAAAAGGTATTTCACTGTCTGGACTGCATCTGCCATGAGTTTGATCTTCCATCCCCCATATGGCTGGATGCCAACATCAAAGACTTTCAGAAATTTTCAAAAGTACGGTTTTCGCAGGATAATTTTATTGAAATCCTGGACTTTGACTATCTGGAACTACAGATTATTGAAGAAGACTGACAGACAACAAAAGGCTGCAGCCTGCTCCATTTTTTATTAAAAAGAGCATCCTGCAGCCTTTCTGCTATTCTCGCTTTTATCCACCTTTTATTCTTTGAGAAGACCATCCAGTTCTTCTTCCAGCATGGCCTCATCCTCTTCGCTGAGCAGTTTTGAAATCTGGAGCGCCAGCTTACTGTCTTCGTCTTCCTCGTCCTCTTCGTCAAACTCTTCCAGTTCCGCAATATCCTCCATGGCATCCATGATGTCCAGTTCCTGGGTATCTCCCAGATGCAGTTCGTCGTCCACTTCTGCTTCCGGATGTTCTTCCTCCGGGATTTCGATTTTATGGATTTCCAGTTCCGTATCCTCCCCGATATCGCTCAGAGATGTAGGCATACTGCTGATAATCTGATGTACCTCCTTATAAGAAGACATAAATCTTCTCTGAGCCTGATTAATCAGCTCTACGATACCGTTCATTTCTTCCTGTACAGCCACATATTTCTTCTTACCTTCCAGAAGTTTATCATCAATCTCTGACTGTACAGCTTCCACCCGGCGTTTGGCTTCTTCTTCTGCTTCCGCTATCATTTTTTCACACTTTTCCCGTGCTTCATTTTCCATGCCCTCCGCCTTTATCTGGGCTTCAAATACCAGCTTTCCGATACTTTCGTAATTGTCAATATACTTCTGGTATTTTTCCTTGATATCTTCCTCCATGCGGGCCTGATAAGCTTCTTTTAATTCAATTCGTTTCTGAAGCTCTGCAATCTTTGTATCCCGGTCTGCAATCTGCTTCTTATAGTTGACCTGAATCTCTGCCATTTCGTCTTTCAGCTTCTGAATCAGTTCCTGCACTTCTTCCTTGTCATATCCGCCCATAAGGGTTGTCTTAAACATTTCGTATTCTGCCATGATACTCCACCTCGTATTTTCTTTTCTTACTGTAAATATTTACTGATGATTTCCCAGACATCTGCCCGTTCAAATCCCAGTTTCCATGCAGCTACACCAGCCAGCTCATACTGCTGAACCAGCTTCATTTTCTCCTCCAGGGATTTTTCATCTTCCAGCCAGATTTTCTGTGTTCCCTCAGCTGTAACAAGTTCTCCGTAATTCTGGGAGACGTCTTTGTTCCAGTAGACCTCCATCCCCTTTTCCTGGACATACTTGTCCGCCTGGTCCATGCCAAAGACCTCACTGGATACCATACCGTTGTTATTCTCTGTCCATAATCTGGTATAGAATGGTACAGCGTTAATCACCTTTTCCCTGGGAACTTCTTTGAGCGTCTGCACAATTCCTTCCTCCACAAACGGCAGAGAAGCCACTGAGCCGGCACTTTCGGAACCTGTGGTATGCTCATCATATCCCATGATAATCACATAATCCGCCACAATTCCCTGTTCCTTTCGGTTATAGAAAGCCGTATACTGCGGCACCGGGTCATCAATAGACAAAACCAGATTGTTTGCCCTGCAGGTGACAGACAGCTCCCGGATAAACTGGATAAAATGCGGTGCCTCTTCCTCTGTCAGGGCTTCAAAATCCACATTAATGCCATCCATTCCCACTCTTTTTGCCTCACTTAGAAGCATTTCGATAATATGAGTCCGAGCGCTTCTCTTTGACAGAGTTTCCAGTGTGCTTACATTTTCATCAAAATTATCAATCAGTCCCCATACCTCCATGCCTTTTGCATGAGCCTTGTCCACATACTCAGCGCTGGCCAGGGAAGAAATGGTACCCTCGCCTCCCGTAACGGAAAACCAGGTGGGAGAAACGACATTCACCCCCTTTACCTCCTCCATCGTCTGGTCAAATGCAGAATTGGCTGCCTCGGATGTTACCTGATGCCAGGCCAGGTTAATCTTATAATCTCTGGTAAGACTGGTATAATTCTCTTCATAGCTGCCCTCATATACCAGTTCCGTTTCTTCTGCTGCTTTTAAATCTTCTTTCTGCACATAGCCATCCAAACCGTCCGCAGTCATAACTCTGGACCAGTTTTCCATTTCCTCCAGAAGCTGCAGGGAATCACCCTCTTTCACTTCTGAAAGAATCGGACTTTTAATCCCCCCCTGATAACGCACCACGGTATCCTTTTTTGCTTCCACAGTCTGCATGCTCTGCCATTTATAAGAAATCACAGCCCTTGCCGGACTTTCATATACCTGACTTGTTATCTGCATGTATTTCTCCAGAAAGTTCAGAGCAATGTAATAACTGCCGTCAAATTCCTTTACAAGAACATAACCTTCCTCCTGCTCTGTCCCGGCGGTTGTACTGAACGTAGTTTCCGGCTGAATCTCCATCACCGCATCGGGTGTGGTATACAGCATTTTCTGTGTCTCTTCATCCCAGTAAAATCTTCCGTCCAGCGTATCCGTTACCACGCTGTAGGGGATATAGATTTTTCCGTCTGCCACCCGGCCTTTGCTGTCACTGACCGTATCCTGCAGAATCAAAGCAGCTTCCTCCTGACCTTCCAGCTTATAGTACTGTTCCAAATCCATTCTGGTATCTGACGGTGTATATTTCTTTACATAACTTGTAATAATACCTGCTGCACCAACAATTACGATAAGAAATAATGCTATAAACACGGGAGGAATCCCTCTCCTGCGTCTTCTTCTTTTCCTTCGTTTTGCCATTTTCCAGCTCCTTTTAAACTCTCTTTTTATGTGTATTATAGCATATTTTTTTCTTTCGTCATCTATTTCTTCCAGGATTTCATGTTTTTTTCAGATTTTTTTCTTTTTTATACACAATTATGGTGATTCAGCCCTTTACCAAATCAAAGGAAACGGCCTGAAGCTTTCCATCTTCATCTTGAATGTAATCCCGCATATAACCGCCTTCTTCTGCCATCTTATATGCTTTCTCAATACGTTTCGGTGTGGTAGACCTTCCGTTCAGATACAACGTCACCCCCATATCCTCATAAGTCTCCAGTTCCCGGTGCAGAATCTTCCTTTCGTTTTTATCCATACTTTCCTCCCGCAGAATGCAAATGTTTGTGATATATTATTATCCTGCTTCTTCTTTTTTTCCGCACAAAACGCCTCATTCAGTTACAAACAGATAAAGAAAGACTCCCCGTATGTTCTGGTATAAGTGGAAATTTGCAGTGATACAGAATGTATCCGCCTGCTGCAGCAGAATGCTGCATTTCTTGAATCATAAAATCTGCCGAACATGAAAAGACTACCTGAGTTTCACTCCTTCCTGTAAAATTTACAGGGCAGTCTTCTCTATCTGTTCCCTATTATAGCATCTGTACGGTAAATTAGCAAGTATTTCTTCTTTACAATCCGACGGTGCATAGTATATAATATAAAAGGAAAAATAGCATCTTTAGATAAATAACCAGACAGGATGTGATGTTATGAAAATAGAAAAAATAAATGAAAATCAAATACGCTGCACACTTACCAGAGCTGATTTGGAAGAGCGGCATATTCGTTTAAGCGAACTGGCTTACGGAAGTGAAAATGCCAAAAGTCTCTTTCGCGATATGATGCAGCAGGCTAACCTGGAATTTGGCTTTGAAGCAGACAATACCCCTCTGATGATTGAGGCCATTCCCGTATCTGCAGACAGCATTATTTTAATTATTTCCAAGGTAGACGACCCAGAAGAACTGGATACACGTTTTTCCAAATTTACTCCTCTGGGCAATTCCGGAACATCGTCTGAGGAAGCCCCTCCGGTGGAAGTAGAAGGTGCAGACGATATTCTGGGTATTTTCCAGAAAATTTATGAGGCAAAATCCAGAGCCATGGAACGCAAAAAGAAAGAAAGAAATTCTGAAGAAACTACAAAAGAGACAAAAAAGACTGAGATTTCTGAGGAAACTCCGGTTTCCGTAAATTTAATGCGCGAGTACACATTCCGGAATCTGGATACTGTCATTGAAGCCGCTCACGGACTGAATAATTTTTTCCAAGGTTTCAGCGCTTTGTATAAAAACGAAAAGGACGGTACCTATTCACTGATACTGCGTCAGGAGAAAACCCTGCCGGAAGATTTCAACAAAGTATGCAACATACTTTCCGAATATGGAAGCGGTACCTCTTTCTCCCCGGCCAAGCAGGCTTATCTGGAGGAGCACGGCGGTTGCATGATTCCGCAAAATGCACTGACACAGCTGACAAAAATCTAAGATGCAAGCAAAAAACCTCCGCAGCAGAATCTCTGCCCGGAGGTTTTTCACATTTTTATTTATTTTCCAGAAAATCGTTAATCTGAGCAACTAACATATTTCCGTCAATTCCGTGAACCATAGCTGCTTCTGCCAGTGATTCTCCCTGTGCGGAAGGACAGCCGATGCAGTGCATGCCTGCTCTCATAAGAATCGGCACAATATTTTCATCTAAACGAAGCAGTTCACCAATTGTCATATCTGGTGTTACTTTCATGGGTAATTCCTCCTTAAAATTTTCTATTATCTTATTATAATCTCTTTTCTCATTATATTCAACTGTTTTTCTCCATTTTACGCTTCCCTTTTTTCCCCTGTATGCACAAAAAAATCCTGCTATGTTTCTAAATTAAGACTTGTATTATAGAAATAAATATATTAGAATAACCCTAAGAACTGAATCGCAAGGTTCAGAATATATAAGGAGGGTACAATCATGGCATACGTTATTACAGATGAATGTGTAAGCTGCGGAACATGCGCTGGTGAATGTCCAGTGGAAGCTATTTCCGAAGGTGATGACAAATACGTTATCGACGCTGATACATGCGTTGACTGCGGAACATGCGCTGGTGTTTGTCCTACAGAAGCTATCGTAGAAGGCTAAGATTTACATAATACAGAAACATCTATGATGTTTTGTATCATGAAGCGTATACGAAGAGGCAGGAATTTTCGTGATTCCTGCCTCTTCGTTTTATTTTTTCTGAAAAAACCGTTTCTTTTTCTGCCCTTCCTTCTCCACAGCCGCTGCCGCTTCCCGCCTGTACTGCTGGCAGCTGCGGATTCGCTCATCCAGTCTTTTATACCTCTCTTCCCCGGAATTTTTTTCCTGAAGCCTGTCCGTTACAAGTTTACTGATAATTTCCATAAATTCCCTTGATACGGAAAGGGTCGCCGTTCTATGTTCAGGTTGTTTTTTCTCTGCCTGATTTTTATAAAAAAGGGTTGTCAGTTCTCCTATTTCTTTCAGTGCATACCCTTTTTTCTTTAGTTCTCTAATACTCAGAAAAACCTGAATATCCCATCGGGTGTAGTATCTGTGTCCCATTTCGTTTCTTCCAATCGGAAGGCACAGTTCTTCTTCCCAGTACCTGAGCACATGGGATTGAATTCCCAGAAAGTGAACTGCCTCCGAAACCGAATAAATGGCCTTCTGCATATACTGACCCCTTTCTTTGTTTCTCCTAATTATTATAACAAACCCCTGTTAAATTGCAAGAAAATACGTTCGACAAAAACTGTTGACAACTACTTAAAGCGGTGCTAAACTGATAAAAAATAACCAGGGAGCCCCATGGGCTGAGAGGAAGTTTGGCTTCGACCTGTATTACCTGATTTGGATTATGCCAACGTAGGGAGTTTACACATACTGATTTTATATGTCTGTGCATCCTTTCGGCACAGACTTTTTCTTTTTTGTGGAAAATGGCTGTGCCGCAGGTTCGGATTCTCTGGTTTAAAAAATAAAAGATTGGAGAAAACCTATGACTTACACTACACAAATGCATGCCGCAAGGCAGGGTATCATCACAAAGGAAATGGAACTTGTTGCCGAAAAGGAAGGTATCTCTCCCGAAGAACTGCGTCAGTACATGGCAGAGGGAAAAGCCGTCATTCCGGCCAACAAACTGCACAAATGTCTAAATCCCAACGGCGTGGGCTCTATGCTGAAAACGAAAATCAATGTGAATCTGGGAACTTCAAGGGACTGGAAAGACGTTGATATGGAATTGCAGAAGGTACAAAGCGCCGTGGAAATGGGTGCAGAATCCATTATGGATTTAAGTTCTTACGGGGATACCAGAAAGTTCCGCCGGAAGCTGACTCAGGAGTGCCCTGCCATTATTGGAACTGTACCGATTTATGACGCTGTGGTTTACTACCATAAACCATTAAAAGACATCACCACACAGGAATGGCTGGATATTGTAGAAATGCATGCCAAAGACGGCGTGGACTTTATGACTATTCATGTGGGTATCAATAAAAGCACTGCCTGCCGTTTCAAAGAAAACAAGCGGCTTACCAACATTGTTTCCAGAGGGGGCTCTATTATCTTTGCCTGGATGGAAATGACCGGACTGGAAAATCCGTTTTATGAACACTATGACTGGATTCTGGATATCTGTCAAAAATACGATGTGACTTTAAGCTTGGGAGATGCCTGCCGTCCCGGCTGTATCGCAGATGCCGGGGACATTTCCCAGATAGAAGAACTGGTGACACTGGGCGAGTTAACCCGACGGGCCTGGGAAAAGAATGTACAGGTCATTATCGAGGGGCCGGGGCACATGCCTTTAAATCAGATTGAAGCCAATATGAAAATCCAGCAGACCGTATGTCAGGGTGCACCTTTTTATGTACTGGGTCCTCTGGTGACAGACATTGCACCGGGATATGACCACATTACAGCTGCCATAGGCGGCGCTGTAGCAGCTTCCCACGGTGCATCTTTCCTGTGCTATGTCACTCCCGCAGAACATCTGCGTCTGCCGGACGAACAGGACGTAAAAGAAGGGATTATCGCTTCTAAAATAGCGGCCCATGCTGCGGACATTGCCAAAGGAATCCATGGGGCTTCTGACTGGGATTATGCCATGAGCACGGCTCGAAAAAGGCTGGACTGGGAAGAAATGTTCCGGCTCAGTATGGACCCGGAAAAAGCCAGACGCTACCGGGCAGAGGCCAAACCGGAAAAAGAAGATACCTGCAGTATGTGCGGAAACTTCTGCGCTGTAAAAAATATGAACCGGATTCTGGAAGGGGAAATTGTCAGCATCTATGACGAGTGATACCGGATATTCCAAGAGGCAGCCGCATGAAAGCGGCTGCCTCTTATTTTTTCATATTCACAAATTTCGTATAATTCGGCATCCAAACCAGATTTACGGTACCAATAGGACCATTTCTCTGTTTTGCAATGATGATTTCCGCAATGTTTTTGTTCTCGGAATCTTTATTATAATAATCATCACGATAAATAAACATAACCACGTCCGCATCCTGCTCAATGGCCCCTGACTCTCGCAAGTCTGAAAGCATGGGTCTGTGGTCGGGACGCTGCTCTACTGCACGGCTCAACTGGGAAAGAGCCACCACCGGTACATGCAGTTCTCTTGCCAGTGCCTTTAGAGAACGGGAAATCTCTGAAATTTCCTGCTGTCTGGACTCGCTTCTTCCGCTCCCCGTCATCAGCTGCAGGTAGTCGATAAAGATAATGCCCAGATTGTGTTCCATCTTATATTTTCTGCACTTGGAACGCAGTTCCGAGATAGAAATACCAGGTTTATCATCAATAATCAGGTTTGATTTTCCGATAATATTGGCGCCTTCAATCAGCTTCGCCCATTCCTCGTCTTCCAGATTACCGGTTCGAATATTCTGGGAATCCACCTTGGATTCCAGAGCCAGGAGACGGTTTACCAACTGCTCCTTTGACATTTCCAGACTGAATATAGCCGTTGTCACATCGCTGTGAAAGGCCATATACTGGGCAATATTCAATACAAAAGCCGTTTTTCCCATAGAAGGTCTGGCCGCCACCAGAATCAAATCCGAAGGCTGAAATCCCGACATCTTATAATCCAAATCGATAAAACCTGTGGGAATACCGGTAACGCTGCCCTGGGTTCTGGAAGCCTTCTCGATTTTTTCAATGGCGTTTAACACCACCTGGCGGATAGGCACAAACTCTTCACTTCCCCTATTCTGCACCAAGTCAAAGATTTTTTTCTCCGTCACTTCCAGAATGTCCTGAGTCTTCTCTTTGCCCAGATAGCAGGCATTGCTGATTTCCTCTGTGGTCTTAATCAGTTTCCGTAGCATGGATTTCTCTGCTACGATTTCGGCATAGTATTTTACATTGGCTGAGGTGGGAACTGCTGCCAGCAAATCCCGGACAAATTCCATGCTGGAAATTTCCGGCGGCAAATCCTTTTCTTTCAGTCTCTCCTGCAATGTTACAAGGTCAACTGCTTTTCCCTCGTCATGAAGCTCCACCATGGCCTCAAACACGATACCATACTGCTGCTGGTAAAAATCCGCCCCTGTAATCATCTCCGACGCCTCTACAATAGCGTCTCTGCTCATAATCATAGAGCCGATGACCGACTGTTCTGCCTCCATACTGTGGGGCAGGATTCTCTTAATCAGTGCTTCTTCCATTTCGGCGGGAACTCCCTTCTTACGCTTCTTTTACTACAACTTTCAAGTCTGCAGTCACCTGTGGATGCAGTTTTACCGGAACCAGTGTGGTGCCTAATTCCCGGATTGGATTTGCAAGCTGCATTTTCTTCTTGTCAATGTCATAACCAAGCTGCGCTTTGGCTGCTTCGGAAATTTCCTTTGTAGAAACAGAACCGAAGGTTCTGCCGTTTTCTCCCACCTTAATGCTTACCATCACCTGTTTGGTTTCCAGTTCTGTCTTAAACTGTTTTGCCGCTTCCAGATTTTCTTTTGCCACTTTGTCTTCGTGTGCTTTCTGAAGCTTCAAATCATTGATATTCTTCGGGGTTGCCTCTACGCCTAACTTTTTGGGAAACAGCATGTTTCTTGCGTATCCGTCGCTTACATTTACCATCTGTCCTTTTTTGCCCAAAGATTTTACGTCTTCAATCAGTATTACTTTCATACTTCTATGTCTCCTTCTTTCATCATCTGGTCAAGTGTTGCTTTTAACTGCCGGATTGCTTCTTCCACAGTTACACCCGGAAGCTGGGCACCTGCCATATTAATATGGCCGCCGCCACCCATTTTCTCCATAATCAGCTGCACATTGACTTCATCAATAGCCCTGGCACTGATAAAAATTTTGCCCTGATAATCCGTCAGCACGAAGGTTGCCTTAATGCTGTCCACATTCAGCAGTTCATTGGCCGCCTGGGAAGCCACTACGGTGGGACTATCAATACCCTCACTGGGGCATACGGCAATGGCAAAACAGGTTTTATACGTCTCTACATGGCGAATGGCTTCTGCCTTAGCCCTGTAAGATTTCACATCATCGCGGAACATTTTGCGCACTCTGGTTACATCAGCCCCGCATCTTCGCAGGAACGCTGCAGCCTCAAAGGTACGCACACCGGTCTTTGCCGTAAAGTTATTGGTGTCAATAATAATGCCTGAATACAACGCGTCTGCTTCAATATTGTAAATCCTGATATCATCAGAAAAATACTGCAGAATCTCTGCTACCATTTCACAGGCCGAAGACGCGTAAGGCTCAATATAGGACAGCACTGCATTCTGAATCACTTCGCTGCCCTGACGGTGGTGGTCAAGCACCACAATGGTCTTGGTCTTATGCAGAAGTTCTTCGCATTCTGTATAACTCGGCTTATTGGTATCTACCACCACAACGACTGTATTGTTATCCACAATTTCTTTTGCTTCATCGCTGTCTATAAACATATGCTCATCATAATCCGGATTTTTCAGGAAATTTTCCATAATCGGACGCACTGACATGGTGGGATGATTTACCACAATGTGAGCTTTTTTGTTCAGAGATTTTGCCGCCCTGTAGATACCGATACCTGCACCGATAGAGTCCACATCGGAAATCTTGTGTCCCATGACTACAACCTTATCCTTGCTGACCATAAATTCCCGGAGAGCATGGGCTTTCACCCGGGCTTTTACCCTGGTATTTTTACCCATTTGCTGGGATTTGCCGCCGTAATATGTCATCTGGTCCCTATCTTTGATAACCACCTGGTCACCGCCGCGGCCCAATGCCAAATCAATAGCGATACGGGAATATTCATAATTCTGGGCATAAGTAGGTGCATTGATACCGATTCCGATACTAATAGTAACGGCCATATCATTTCCGATATTAACCGTTTTCACCTCTTCCAGAATGTTAAAACGTTTTTGCTTTAACTCTTCCAGAGAACGCTGACGCATAACCAGAATGAATTTATCCTTCTCCAGCTTCTTAATGAGTCCATCCACATCGCTGAAATATTTGTTCAGCTTTCGCTCAATAAGCGCTACCAGAAGAGAACGTCTGACTTCCTCTACACTGTTCAGCGCTTCTTCATAATTATCCAGATACAAAAGCCCTGTTACCAGCTTTTCGTCTTCCTTCTGGCGAATGTACTGATTCAGTTCTGTCTCATCAAAGAAATAGCAGGCAATCAAATCACTGCCTTCCTCAATTTCCAGCAGACCAGACTCCTCCAGCAGCTTTTTCATGGAAATCCGGCGCATAACCGCCTTATAATCTCTTTTCTCAAACTGAAAAGCAATTTCTGCATCCTCTTCTTTCGGAAGTTTTTCCTGCGTGATTTCCGGAAACAGACTGCTGATAGCCTTACGGTATCTCCTGTTCTTCCCTGTCAGTTTTGCAAATTCTTCATTCAGCCATAAAATTTTTCCCTTATAATCCAAAAGGGCATAGGGTACAATAAATTCATTCAACAAAGTTTTCTGTACCTGCCCGTACTGAGTCGCAAAGGAAATCAACTCACTCATAATCGTAGCTCTGCTGTGGAAATACATGAAAACCGCAATGAGCATATAGACTGCAAGGAATCCTGTCACCAGTGCCCCGGCTTTTACATTCACGGTAAATACCAGTATATCCATGACCAGCAGCACTATGGTCAGAATGAAGGGCCACTGCATATAAAATTTCAGCTGGCCTTTAATTTTTAATTTTCCATTCATCTCTTCACCTGCCGATAAATCCCAAAAGAATTCCATCTTTTGATTAATAGGTAACAGTATTATATCATCTTTTAAGATTTTACACAAGAAAAAAGCGCACCGCCGAAGCAGTGCGCCTGTCATCTCAATTAGTCCTGAACATAAGGCATAATTGCCAGATGTCTTGCTCTCTTGATTTCTACTGTTAACGCTCTCTGATGTTTAGCACAGTTTCCTGTGATTCTTCTAGGAAGAATTTTACCTCTTTCAGATACGTATCTTTTCAGCTTGTTTGCATCCTTGTAGCTGATTTCGTTATTTTCCTGTCCGCAGAATACGCAAACTTTTTTTCTTCTGCGTCCGCCTCTTCTCTTCATTGGAGAATCCGGTCTATTACCTTTTTCGTAAGCCATGATTGTTTACCTCCTATCCATATTACTGCCAGCCTTAGCTAAATGGCAGTTCCTCGTCAATTCCATCGGGAATGTTCATAAATCCGTCTGCTGATGCAGCGCTTGGAGACGGTGCAGCCTGTGCAGGTGCTCCCATAGAAGCCTGTCCTACATGACTGTCGCTTACAGATTTGCTCTCAGCAAACTCCTGCTCTTCCACAACTACATCTGTGGTATAAACCTTGTTGCCGTCTCTGTTTGTGTAGCTGCCGGTCTGAATACGTCCGGCCACTACAATACGGATTCCCTGACGGAAATATCTCTCTGCAAATTCTGCCTGTCTTCCGAAAGCCACACAGCCGATAAAATCAGCGGTTGCCTCTCCGTCTCTCCTGAAACGGCGGTCAACAGCCAGCGTATATCTGGCAATCGCCATAGAATTTTCCCCTGCGGAATATCTTACCTCAGGGTCTCTTGTCAAACGACCCATTAAAATTACTTTATTCATCTTATCACCTCATAAATCTGGAAAGAAAAGGCTGTTTTTCAATGAGCCGATTCGTGCCGTCAAAAGAATTAAGCCTCTTTCTTAACAACTAAATATCTTAACACATTGTCCATAATGCGGATATGACGTTCTATTTCTGCAGGGCATGCTGCATCAGCTTCGAACTGGATGAAGTAGTAGTATCCTTCGCGCATTTTCTGGATTTCGTAAGCTAATCTTTTCTTGCCCCATTCTTCAACTTCTGTTACGTTTCCGTTGTAACGGGCAATGTAGCCTTTTGCTTTTTCCACTACTGCTGCACGAGCGTCATCTTCAATCTTTGCATTTACGACTAATGCTAATTCGTATTTGTTCATGCTTGTTGTACCTCCTTTTGGTCTTTTGGCTCCCTGATGAGCAGGGAACAAGGATAATAATATATCACAATTCCCGATTTTACCATAAGAGGACTGGGATTTCAAGCCTTTTTTTTCAATTCTCTGGTGTTTTTTTCCACCAGTCTGCGGGACAGCATGACCTGATGTTCGCAGCCCATGCATTTCAGACGGAAATCTGCTCCTACTCTCAGAATTTCCCACTCCTGACTGCCGCAGGGATGCTGCTTTTTCAGTTTTACAATGTCTCCCACTTCATAATCAAAATTTCTGTCTTTCAAGATTTTGTTTCTCCTTTGGTTTCACTTTCTATTCTGTCCTCTTCTCTTCCAGATACCTGCAAACTTCACCAATAGGGGCATTGATAACCAAATCCGCAATACGGTCTCTGGGGGTTCTGTCCTTATTGATAACCACCAGATAACGTCCCCGGAAATCATCTATCAGCGAAGCTGCCGGATACACAGACAGAGACGTGCCGCCGATAATCAGTACATCTGCTTCGGAAATAGCATGAACCGCTTCTGACAGCACCTTTGGGTCCAGTGCCTCTTCGTATAAAACCACATCCGGCTTAATCATGCCGCCGCAGGTTTCACATCTGGGCATGCCGCTGCTCTGCTTCACATATGAAAAATCATAAAAAGCGCCGCATTTCGTGCAGTGATTCCGGTAAACACTGCCGTGCAGTTCCAGAACTTTACGGCTTCCTGCCATCTGGTGCAGATTGTCGATATTCTGGGTAATCACAGCTTTCAATTTGCCTTCCTTCTCCAAATGTGCCAAATACTTGTGGGCCGCGTTTGGCTTTGCGGTATCACACAACATTTTAGCCCGATAAAAGCGGTAAAATTCTTCGGGATTCCTTTGAAAAAAAGTATGACTTAAAATGGTTTCCGGCGGGTAATCCCACTGCTGGTGATACAGACCGTCTACACTTCTGAAGTCGGGAATCCCGCTTTCCGTGGACACGCCTGCCCCTCCGAAAAACACCAGATTCTCTGTATGTGCAATGATTTCTCTCAGTTTTTCTACTGTTTCCATATGCCTGCCTCCTTACCATTCCTGCTTAATACGTTCCCTCTCTCTTGGCCTGCACCACAAAGCGGGTAGCGTCATTTCCCGTACAGGTGGAAAGAGTAATCACCTTATCCTCAGCCGTCACCTCTGTCTGGAAATCCACCAGGGACTGGCTTTTCATCTTTTCCAGATAGGACGCAAACTGCTCATCCGGAGCGGAAAACAGGGTGTATACTTCTCCTGCCGCGTCTACCACATGGCTGCTGAAAATTTCGTATCTGTAATTTTTATCCGGTGTGCAAATCCATATGTAACGTCCCGGAACGGATTCCTGGTCTTTAAAATGTTTTCTTAAAAGTCCGAACATGGAACCGTTTTTCATATTATGTCCGTAAATAATGGTATTGCAGTCTTCAAAATTGCTATTATTGGTATAGTCAATGAAAATGGAACCGGCGGCATTATAATTCCCTTCAAAGGTATGTTTCAGATAATACTCATTGTCCGTCCCCTTCATAATAGGGTAACTGATAGAAGTGCCTTCTATCTGAATCCAGCCGATAACATCCGGGTTAATGGCTTTTAGGCTGTCAAAATCCACCTGGGGCGGCACAGGCTTCGCTTCCTCTGCTTCCGGCTCGGTCTGGGTTTCCTCCTGCTCTTGCTCCGGTTCCGGCTCTGTTACGGTAACATATTCCCGCACTCTATTATATTCATCTGTTCCTGCCTTGTATTCCAGGAAGATTTTTCCAAGCTGGAAAGCGGAAAACGCAAACACACCTATGGCAATCACTAAGATGAGATTGCGTATTATGTCCCCTGCTGTCCGTTTTTTCTTTTCTTTTTTGCTCATGTTTATTCCTGTCCCTCATATCCTGTAGTATTTTCGTAAATTCCCATATAATCTTCCCCCGAAATTTCCGGACTGGGAACCAGTCTTACACTGATATCTGTGGTAATCTTCGTTCCTTCAGGCAATATCATGCTTTTATAGGAGGAAAAATAATTGGGATTTTCCTGTGTAGGGTTTGTTTCCAGTAAAAGGACACTGTCCAGGAACAGTCCCTCTTTTTCTTCATCCAGCTTCATCTCTAAAAGTCCAAATTCCGCCCCTGTGCTTTCTATATCATATACACCGGCCGGAAAATCCTGTCCCACAACAACCTCCGTCCCTGTCTCAATTTCCACACTCTCTGTAAGAGGGTTCGCCATTTTTTCTGTCATGTCCTCTGTCTGGGCATTCTGTGTAGAAAAAGCCACCGGATTCATTCCCGTAACGCTGACAAGCGTACCGGCAAACAGCTTTTGTCCTTGGGCGGCGTCTGTATCATATTCCTCCGTTCCGAAAGAATACGAAGCATATACTGCATGATTTACATCACGAATTGCACAGGAACTGCCCTCTTCCCCTGTAATCACATACTCTCCTTCCGGAATGTCTGTGCCAACCACATACAGCCCTGCCGGGAGCGCCTGCTCCCAGGTATCTCCTATAGGCGAAATCTGGTCTTCTATATACTGGTAAGGGTCATACTCCTCCATAAAATCATCGTAGTTCTCCCCCTGTGTATCTGTTTCCAAATAGGAATCCGACTCATGGGATTGAGAAACTCCCACTATACACAGTATCACGATAAGAATAAACATTCCCAAAAAGAACACCATGAGACCACTTCTTCCCTTGTTCCCTCTCCGGGCTGCACTATTACTCCTTAGTGACGCATAAGGCCCGGCAGAAGCATACGGTCCGGCTGCTGTACGCGTTCCGGAAGGCGGGTAAACCTGCTGCTTTAACGGCTGTTTCTCTCCTGGAGAGGTTTCGGGCTGCTGCAAAACTTCTTGTCTTTCCTCCCTCTGCCCCTGTGCCTGAGGTTCCTTTGCCGCAGATTCCCGTGTCTGATATTGCCCTCGATTCAGAACACCGGTATACATATCATCACACTTACGGTTATCCATACCACATTCCATACAGATTCCGTTTCTTAACTTTCCGCCGCAGAGGCTGCATTCATTTTTTCGATTCCCCATAGGCCAACTCCTTCCCCATATAGAATTCAGTTTTTGTAACACTTTATCTTATTATAACATTCCGATTGCAGTTCCGTCATTCTTTTTCTTTCTGTTTCTGCAAATTTTTAAAGGGCTTCCCTCCTTGCGGAGAAGAAACCCTTTCTTGTCTCTCTTTATTTGATTTTGCTTCGATTGTTTTCCCAGACAAATGCTTCCAGATTTTCTCCACTGACTGCCGGTCCCGGAAGCGCAGATAAGCCTCTGTGATTTCCGAAATAGTCCTCATTCAGAATAAGGTCGGTTCCGTCCGGATTTTCATATCGTTCTTCCGGCTCAAACGCCTCACCCAGAATATCGCTGTTGATAATACCGTCTTGCATCCCCTCCAGAAATTCATAAACATTGGTTTTCACTTTACAGTTTCCCTTTTCTTCCGTCAGCTTCACAAAGACCTCATGCTCGGTATCCACCAGCTTGTTTTCCTCCCGGTTCCACGGTTTTGCGCCATTAAAATATGCATTACCATCAATCCAGACAGGCAGGTGGTCAAAATGGGCGTGCATCAGTTCATGCATGGTATCCATATCCGCTCTTTCACCCAGCTTAAATTTGGCAATCCATTCCTCATATGTGGGATACCCATTAAAAACAAAGCTTCCCACATCCAGCTTTTCCGTATCCGGAAGTACCATGTCTGCCGGAATTCTCTCTTGGGGCGTCCAGTTTTGTATAAAAATGTTGTTGTAAATCCGGTTGTCCCCATGAAGAATGGTCATAAAGCCTGCCACCTCTGTGCGGTGTTTGATGTGATAAGGGGTGTAACGGGGCTGATTCTTACCGTTGGCTGTCATATCTGTGCCAACGCCCACTGCTGAAAAGGAGCCGCAAATCAGATTGTGTACCAAAGCCACACCCTGGGTAGCCCAGCGCAGCGCTGTTCTGGACAAAAGGAAATTATTGTCCACCAAAATAGGTCCATGTCCCACTTCGATAAACAAATCCATGCCAAATCCCATGCCATTGTCTTTCATAGGAAGAAATTCCGGCAGGAAGTTGTCATGAAGCAGATTCTGGGTGATTCTGGTTCCCTGGGCCTGCCAGTCTGTCCAAATCCCCATGGTGCAGTGGTGAATGTGATTTCTTCTGAAAATCACATCAATTGCCGCATGGAATTTAATTCCTGCCACTTCAGCCCCGGTCAGCTGCTGCATGTTGTTAATATGATGAATGTGGTTGTCTTCAATAATAGAAAAGACACAGCCCATACGCCCTACAATTCCCGCCTGTCCGCAGTCGTGGATATGGCAGCGGCGCACAATATGAGAACCCACAGTTTCTTTGGTCCAGCCGTCATACTGGGCAATACATACCGCATCCCGTTCCATCTGGGTAGGGCTTTTCACATGTTTGCGGGTAAAATAATTGTCATTCTCCTTCTCTGTCTGATGATAATTTCCCAGAGAAATCCCGCAGCACTTGCTGTTGGAAATGTCACAGTCCTCAATAATCCAGCCCTTGCTCCAGTGCGCGCCAATCATACCGTCCTGATAGGCAGCCGGAGGCGCCCAGTTCGTCGCTGCCTTGCTAACCTGAAATCCGCTTAAAGTAATGTATCCCACGCCCTTTTTGTCCGGCATGAAACAGTTGCGGCGCACATTAATTTCCACATTTTCCTCATTGGGATTTTTACCCTGGAAGTTGGCATAAATCACGGTTTCCCTGCCGTCCTGCTCTGTGTACCATTTGTATATGGAATATTCCGGTTCCCAGGAAGCCGGAAACACTTCTCCTTTTAGACAGTCTTCCAAAGTTGCGGTCTCGTACAGCATACGGTCATCTAAATATACTGCGCCTCTGTGCATATCCGTAAATTTTCCGGTCTGCGGGTCTTTGGGTGAGAAATACCAGTCCCCCTCCACAATTTCTGTGTAGGGATTATAAGCTCCGAACACACCGTTCTCTATGCGAAGCACCCAAGTGTTTCCTCCATAGTGTTTCCAGCCCTTTGCCTCCTCTGCACCGGTGATAACCGCGCCCAGCGGTTCTGTAGAACGGTACACGATTCTGGCGTCCTCCCGCCCTGCATTTACAGGATTAACGTATTCCCGGTAAATGCCCGGAGCCACCAGCACTTCGTCTCCTGCTTCTGCCACCTTTGCAGCATCGTTGATGTGTTTAAAAGGCATTTCCTTACTTCCGTTTCCCTGGCGGGAAGCTTTTTGATTTACATAAATCTTCATGATTTTCCCTCCTGCTTTCGCAATTCTTATAGGAACATTGTATGGCTTTTTCCGGAAAAAAGTTTATAAAAACCAGGATATTTCTTTCACAGAACCGGATATATTTTTAAAAATCAGTCTGCCTGTTTTTTTCTCTGTATTCTTTGGGAGACTGGTGCATTCTTTTACGAAAAGCCCCACTGAAATGACTGACGCTTCCATAGTGGAGATACTCGGCAATCTCCTGAATTTGACGGTCAGAATATTTTAACAGGTTGCAGGCAGCCTCTGTCTTTACATTGGCAATGTATTCGGTAATGGAAATCCCTTCGTGTTTTTTAAACAGCTTTTGCAAATATTCTTTGGAAATTCCAGACGCTTCTGCCAGTTCCTGAATGGAAATTCTGCCAAACCGCTTTGTGAGAATATTCTTTTTCGCCTCCTCCACATGAAAATTGACAGCGCTCTCCTTCTTGTGAGCAGCTACCAGACGTGCAAAATAAAGCTGACTTTCCCGGCGCAGACGATTCATTTCAAATATGGTTTTACATTCAGACAGTTTTTTCAGATAAATGTCATTGTTGATAAAGCCTTCCGCAGAGCTTAGTCCTCCTTCAATGGCGGCTCTGGCTGCCAGAGAAATACTGATAACAGCCATATACTCCTCATTTTTCTTCAAATCCTCTATGAGTACGGGATGGGATGGAGTATGATACAATTCCCTGTTTTTCAGATACTCCACATCCCCGGCTTTGATGTGGTCATATAAAACCTGCTCTTCTATATAAGTGTGGTTTTTCTGAAAGGCATCCAGTTGGCGCAGTTCTTCGTTGACAATCAGATTGCGGTTTTCTTTGTCTTTGGTCTGAAACATTTTCCCGTCCAGAAGCTGCATACTCTCCTCTTCCGATAAGGCCTTTCCCATGAAAAATCCCAGTATTGCACACAAATCCTCTAACTGGCAGGGAGGACATTCCCGTACCCTGCGGCTCCGGATAAAATTTCTGCCTTGAAAGTTGTCCGTCTTCCCATAGGAAAAAGGCCCCAGGATAAAATATTCCTCCTCTCCTTTGCAGCCGCACAGGGCAATGGGGACATGGGTATCATAGGGCAGAAAATACACGGATTCCTGGTGCAGACATTCTTTCAATTCATCAAATTTTTCCTGTTCAAAAGACTCCGGCTGCTCCAAAACGGCAGGGAAACTTTCCTGCAAATCCCAGGTCTGGTTGTACACAGCCACCGGGATTCTGCTGAGGCGGAACAGGAGTTTTATGGTATTCTTTTCGTACATGAGAGGACTCCTTTTGGGTTCATTGCCATCAGTATATCATAAAAGTGCCCGGGAGTATCATTTCTCCAGGACACTTTTCCACATTTTCACGCTTAATTCTGTTTCATTTCCAACACGACAGCCTGATACCCTTCCAGAATCAGCTCTTTCCCCTCCAGTTTTATGTCCGGATAGTTATTGAGCAGTATGTTCTCCACTTCTTCAGGCAGGGTCACGCTCTGTCTCTCTCTCTGAAAGTTTCCAATAACCAGCACGTCTTTGTCTGCCTTTCTGTGGTAAGCCATAAGATTATGCCGTTCCTCTTCAAAGGGAATCACGTCTCCGTACACAAAAGTTTCCTTATATTCCGGAGTTTTTCTTAAAGCAGTCATCTTTTTATAAAAGGCAAGCACGGAGTTTTCGTCTGTTTCCTGGGCAGCTACGTTAATTTTGGTATAGTTGGGATTGACCATAAGCCACGGTATACCTGTGGTAAATCCTGCATTTTTTTCATCGTTCCACTGCACCGGAGTTCTGGCATTGTCCCGGTTGTAAAGGGAAACGATTTTCAAGGCCTCCTCTTTGGTATATCCTGCATCCAGACATACCTGATACTGATCAAGGGCACTGATGTCGTCTATTTTTTCAATGGGAATCACACCCAGGTTCTCCATACCGATTTCCTGTCCCTGATAAATAAAAGGCAATCCTCTCATAAAGAAATACAGCGCAGCCAGCATCTTCTTGCTTTCGTCGCACAAATCGCCTTCCGGAATATAATAGCTTACCCCACGGGGTTCATCATGATTCTCAATAATATTAGAATAAAAGCCCACGTCTCCTATTTTTTTCTGGGAATGAAAATAACACTGTTTGTACGCGTCCGGAGTAATACGCTCATTGGCATACCAGCCTTTATCATTCTTGCCCCAGGAAGTTGTGGCAAAATCAAAAATAGAGGAAAAATATCCATTGTCTCCGATAAAATCAGGAAGTTCTTCTTCTTTTTCGTTAAATACCTCTCCTACGGCAAAAGAATCGTGGGGTTGAAAGGTACGTCTGTTCATTTCTCCCAGAAATTCCCCCACCCCTTTTGCATCTGCCAACATGAGGGACATATCGCTTAAACCATCAGCACGGTCAGAAGGATAGTCCTGATAGGGCAGTTTTTTCTTAATATTGATAATGGCGTCAATGCGGAATCCCCCCAGTCCCTTATCCAGCCACCAGTTAATATTTTTGTAGACTTCTTCCCGAACCTCCGGATTCTCCCAATTCAAATCCGGCTGTTTTTTGTGGAATGCATGCAGATACTGCTTATCCTCATGTCCCGGCAGGGGTTCCCACACGGAACCGCCGAAATAGCTTCTCCAGTTGCAGGGACGTTCTCCCTCTTTGCGGTCTTCTATGTAGAAAAAGTTTCCGTACTTGCCTTCCGGGTCTTCGCAGGCTTTTTCAAACCACTCGTGTTCATCGGAACAGTGATTTACCACAAGGTCCATTAAAATATACATATCTCGTTTTTTTGCTTCTGCAATCAGGCATTCCATATCTTCCAGTGTGCCAAAAGCCGGGTCGATATTATAATAATCCGAAATATCATATCCCTGGTCTGCAAATGGAGAAGGATACATGGGAGAAATCCATATAATATCCACTCCTAAATCTTTTAAGTAATCCAGCTTGCTGATGATTCCGGGAATGTCTCCGACTCCGTCTCCATTGGAATCATAAAAGCTCTTTGGATAAATCTGATACGCTACTTTATCATGCCACCATTTCTTTGTCATAATCAATACCTCCGTCGTTTGCGTATGTTCTTTATGAGTTCTATTATAATGTGCAGAGACACAAAAATCTTACGAATATTTGATTCAAAACTACGATATTATGACTTTTTATCCACATAATGCTTTCGATACTGAAGAGGTGTAAGTCCGGTGTCCTTCTTGAATTCCCGAAGAAAATTCCCCAGATTGTAAAAGCCGCAGTCCAGACAAATCTCCATAACTGCCATGTCCGTGGTCTGCAAAAGAATAATGGCCTGCTTAATCCGATATGCATTCAGGTAAGATATCGGGGACTTTCCCAGCGCTTTTTTGAAAAAGCGGCAAAAATACTGTTCGTTCATGTTGGCCTGCTGCGCCAAATCCCGGATATAGATTTTCTCCTGATAATGGGAACGGATAAAATCCAAAGCGGACTTAATAATTTCCACCCGGTAATCGTCCTCCTTTTCCGGTTCCGTCAACAGGGAATACGACGAAAACACAGCCAGCATATTCAGCAGTCCGGCACGAATAAAAAGCTGAGAGGACAAATTATCCGTAACGGTCTGCCCCTCTTCCGAAAGGAAAGAACCAGTCTCATGAAAAATGCGCAGAATCTCCATGTACTCCTGCCGCACTCTGGCAAAAGCAGGCGACGCCCCAGCCAGATATCTTGGAAGGCGGATACCTCCTTTGGACAAAGGCTGCAGCAGCCGGGTCTGTGCCATATCATAATGTTCGAAGCTGAGAATCCTGGGATGAAAAAGGACCGCAGACTCCAGCCCCTGTGTCAAAGGCTCAATGGAATGCAGTTCGCCGGGATTGATAAAGTAAAAGCATTCTTCCTGAATCCGAAAAGTCTCCATATTAATACGAAGCAGAAACTCTCCCTTTCCAAAATAAAGAATTTCGATTTCATCATGCCAATGGTGTTTTACCCCCTTCCAGGAACAGGTTTCCTCCACCTCGTAAAGCCCGCAGGGAAAGACGGCTGTTCCATGGTCTTTCTGCTCTTTCAACCTGGAAGTATCTGCCATCATATGGTTTTCTCCTGCTTGTGATGGAACATGGCAAGAAAAACTGCCAAAAGTCCGATACAGCTTACCCATACAGCATTTGCCCCCATATGCAGTGTGAGATAGCTTCCCACGGCAGCGCCTATAATAAAGAAAACAATCACATTATAATACTGCAGACTGTTTTTCAGACATTGAGCGTCTCTGTTTTTTAAATAGCGGTAGAGATTTTCCGTAGCGCTTCGCAAATTTCCGGTACACATGGTGGTGGCATAAGAATTGCCGTTCATTTTGCGGAATGCTTCCACCTGCAGAGCACAGACAAAGGAAACCATAACATTAACCAGGGTATCCGTTTTCCCCAGCGGCAGAAAACCTGCAAGAATCAGGCAGAACAATTCTACCAGGACTACCAGCTGTCTCCAGTGTATGCTTTCTTTCCATTTAAACAGGGATTGAATCATTTCACAGACGAAAATTCCCAGGACAAAGGCCAGTATGGGAAGCACATAATAAAAAGCTTTGCCCCAGTTCTGATTGGTTAGATGAACACCCAGAAGCACAATATTTCCCGTCTGGGCATTGGCAAAAACGTGACCGCGGCAGATATAGGTATAGGCATCCAGAAATCCACCTACTACAGCCAGCAAGATTCCCAGCAGGTGCGTTTCGGACATTTGTTTCGTTTGTTTCATGGAAAAAGCCTCCTTTGTTTCTGTAATTGCTGTTTTGTCTTTAAAAGGATAGCACAGAAAACAAAAAGGGACAAGGCAAATGCTTGACAAAGAGAAATATAGGGTCTATACTAGATTCATACAAAAGCAACTAACGCGGGATGGAGCAGTCTGGAAGCTCGTCGGGCTCATAACCCGAAGGTCACAGGTTCAAATCCTGTTCCCGCTATTGAAGAAAAAGCCATTGACCAGGAAAGTCAAGGGCTTTTTCTTTTTTGTTTCCGTATTTTTTGTCACGCTGTCTTTTTTCTCTCATATAATACACTATATTCTTCTGCGGAAAAGGAGTTTTTCCATGCTGTCCATACCTTTATGTAAACTAAAAAAAGACCAGTGTGCCATAGTAGAAGGAATTTCCTGTCCTTCGGAACATCAGATGGAAAAGTCAGAAATCATCCGGCGCTTTCTGGATTTGGGTTTCTGCCAGGGTACACCTGTAAAGTGTATCAACACAGGTATTTTCAACAATCCTCATGCTTATCAGATACGGGGAAGTGTGATTGCCATACGCAACGAAGATGCCCAGATGATTTTGGTTCATGCTGCTGACCCTTCCCAAACTATGTAAATGGAGGTGGTTATTTTGTATCTTCATTCAGAACCAGTCTCTTCTTGTACCATTGCTCTGGCAGGAAATCCCAATGTGGGAAAAAGTACGATTTTCAATGGCCTTACCGGTATGCACCAGCATACTGGAAACTGGTCCGGAAAAACCGTTTCTCTGGCAACCGGACACTGTGCTGTGGGAAAACATCTCTATACTTTCACAGACCTTCCCGGCTGTTATTCTCTTCATGCCTGCTCTGAGGAAGAACGCCTGGCTGGTGCCTGTCTCAGAGAAACTGCACCGGATGGGGTGCTTGTTATTTGTGATGCCGTATGTCTGGAACGCAATCTAAACCTTGTGCTGCAAATTCTTTCTGTGACTGCCAATGTTATTTTATGTATTAATCTCATGGATCAGGCAGCCAAAAAAGGCATACATATTTCCTGCAGCACACTGGAAAAAGAACTGCACATTCCTGTCATCGGTATTACGGCCCGCCGAAAACGGGAGATTCGGCGTTTAAAACAATTTCTGGATGCCTGTATGTTTCAAAAAGCAATCGTTCCTCCCATGCTTAAGAAGCTTTCCGAGGATCCCATACCCCGGGCCGAGATGGCCTCAGAACTGTACCAGAAAGCCGTCCGACTGGAAAAACCGGATACCCGCTCTTTTGATGGTACTTTAGATTACCTCTTTACGGGAAAATACACCGGCATTTTCTGTATGCTGCTGCTTCTTCTGTGTATTTTCTGGATAACGCTTCTGGGCGCCAATTACATTTCTTCCCGGCTTCACAATCTGCTGTTCCGTCTGGAGCCTTGGCTGTATGAGCAGTTTTCTCTCCTTCTCCCGGAAAAATTATGTCAACTGCTCATTCAGGGCTGCTACCGGGTAACTGCCTGGGTTGTCAGTGTCATGCTGCCCCCAATGGCTTTGTTTTTTCCTCTGTTTACGCTTTTGGAAGATTTCGGCTACCTGCCCCGGGCTGCTTTTAATATGGACTGCTGTTTTTCCCGCTGCAAGGCCTGCGGCAAACAGGCTCTTACCATGCTTATGGGCTTTGGCTGCAACGCTGTAGGCGTAACCGGCTGCAGAATCGTGGATTCTCCCAGAGAACGTCTCATTGCCATTTTGACAAACAGCTTTGTTCCCTGCAATGGACGCTTTCCCACCATTTTGGTGGTTCTGGTTCTTTTCTTTACCACCAAAAAAGCGACATGTCCGCTGCTTCATACCCTCTGGCTTGCCCTGCTGCTGACCTGTGTCATTCTCTTTGGTGTACTGATGACTTTTTTCTCTTCCTGGCTTCTTTCCAAAACCGTTTTAAAGGGAGTTCCTTCTTCTTTCGTTTTGGAACTGCCGCCCTACCGCAAACCGCAGATTTGTTCCGTGCTGCTGCACTCCGTTGTCCATCGGACACTGCTGGTACTCACAAGAGCAGTTACCGCTGCCATTCCTGCCGGACTACTTATCTGGCTTATGGCAAATACCATGGCAGGAGGCCAAACGCTTCTGACCCGAATATCTGCATGTTTAGACCCTTTTGCCCGGCTTTTGGGTCTGGACGGCACCATTTTACTGGCTTTTATTCTGGGAATACCTGCAAATGAAATCGTGATTCCCATTATCATTATGGCCTACACCTCCCAGTCCTCCCTGGTGGATTTTAAAAATCTTTCCACTTTGCACACTCTTCTTCTGGAACAGGGATGGACGCTTTCTACAGCCGTATCCATGCTGATTTTTTCGGTTCTTCACTGGCCCTGTGCAACCACACTTCTTACCATAAAAAAAGAAACCCACAGCTGGAAATGGACAGCGCTGGCCTTTTTGCTGCCCACCTGCATGGGATTTCTGTTGTGTTTTCTTGTCACTTGTATGTTCTACGGATTCTCCTGCGTGTACTCTTTCGGTGGCTGATTCACCAGATAGATTCCCGCACAGACCAGTACCAGGGCAGTGAGAATCTGCCACCCTTTGGTCTGGCTTTCTTCCCGAAGAATCAGAGTGGATAAAAGCACGCCAAACACCGGATTGGTGAAACCAAAAATAGCAATTTTAGACACTGGATGATACTTCAGAAGAATTCCCCAGAGGGAAAACGCAACCGAAGAAACCAAAGCCAGATAAACCAGCACGGCAATTCCCGGCAACGTCACGTTTGCAATTTGGCCGCCCAGAAAAAAACCGCCTGTCACCATCACCAGACCTCCTGCCATGAACTGCCAGCCGCTTAAAGTCACAGGGTCTTCCTCTTTGGAATAAATTTTCAGCAAGCTGGAGGAAAAAGCGTAGGCCACCACAGAAATCAGCAGAAATCCTTCTCCGTCCAGCCGGAAACTCATGCCAATGTCTTCTCCGTTTAAATTCACCAACACTACACCTGCAAATCCTATGATACAGGCCGTAATTTTTCTCCCGGTCAGCTTCTCCTGATGAAACAACAGGCTGGCAACTAAAATAGCGACAAAGGTGTTTGACGCAATGATAATCGAACCTTTTACTCCGGAAGTATGAGCCAGGCCCAGATAGAAAAAGATATACTGCAAAACCGTCTGGAAAACAGACAGTTTTAACACCAGCGGAATAGAGGCCTTCTTTGGAAGCAGCACTTTCTTCTGTAATAAACTGCCGAAAAGCAGGGCCAGAAATCCCGCCAGGAAAAACCGGATTCCTGCAAACAGAATCTGTGAAGCCGGGTCATCTCCCGTAATGGCAAAAAGACGGTATCCTGACTTTACCGCCGGAAAAGCGCTGCCCCAGAGGGCGTTGCAGAGAATGGCAAGAAAACACACAATAAAAGGCTTCTGCAAAAGGTGTGGGGGTTGTGATTGTTTTTTCATAGCAGCTTTTCTTCCATCTTTTTGATTTCCTCATCCAGCACATTATAATGCTCCCGAATAGCCTTAATGCCTTCCTGCACGTCTTTTTTCCGCAGGTTTTCATAAACCCGTCTGTGGCAATCTCTCAGCTTTTCCCACTCTGCCTGTCCAGCCCGGGCAGAAGCTTTACTGATAACCCGCTCAAACATATCGGACAGCGCGTCATTTAAAATGCCCAACAGATTATTTCCGGAAATTTTTATCAGTTCATCGTGAAAATTCTTATCCTTTTTGGGCCGTTCCTCAGGGGAACAACACTCCAGTTCCTCCAAAAAATAGGCCAAACGTTCCAATTCCTCCTCTTTCGCCTGCCTGGACGCCAGCAGATATGCTCCAATTTCAACGAAACGGCGAAGCTGGCTGATTTCTATATAATTGCTCTGCTGCGTTACCAACAGAATGGAGAACACACTGCCAAGGCTGTTTCCCACATGATTTACCAGGAAGTTTCCCTGTCCGTGCCTGCTTTCGATAATTCCCATATTTTCCAGACAACGCAAAGCTTCTCTGACGGAATTTCTGCTTAGTCCGAGAGTGGACATCAGTTCCCTTTCTGACGGAATTTTGCTTCCAAACTCTACCTCTCCGCTTTCTGCCAGGTTTTTAATATGTTCAATAACCAGATGGTATACCTTTTCTGTGTCCTGTGTCTTTTCTGTTTTTTTTTCATCTCCTTTATTTTTCATCTGTCAAACCTCTGCTTTTCAAATAACTGTATATCAGCTCCACCGTTCTCTCTGTTCCCAGTACGCCTGCATTGATGCACAAATCATAATGATTCATGCAGCCCCAGACCTGACCTGTATAATATTTGTGAAACTCTGCTCTTTCCTCTTCTGCCTTTTGTATTTTAGCTTTTGCCTTGTGAACGGAAATCCCTTCATGGCTGGTGACCCATTCCAGCTTTGCTTCCATATCCGCATAAATAAACAGCCTGACACAATTTTCTTCTTCCTGAAAAATATAATTTCCACATCTTCCAATCAACACACAGGATTCCTGACCGCAAAGTTCCCGAATCCTGCGAAAAGGGATTCTTCCCGCCCGGCTTTCTCCCTGGTTCATGGCAATGGCATACAGCAGGCTGTTGACCGGCTGTTCCTCATAGAAAGAACGCACTTCCTCGTAATCTTCTTTTCCTTTGGCAATTTCCATTAATTCATCCTTACCATAAAAAGGAATGCCCAGCCGCTTTGCCAGTTCCTGTCCGATTTTCTTGCCTCCACTGCCATACTGTCTGGCAATGGTAATCACTAATTTTTCCATGAAACTGCCTCCTTACATAAATCCTGCAAATACAGATGCACCAATTACTGTCAAAAGTCCCGCTACTGCAATAGCAAGACTGCTCATAGCTCCCTCCACAGGACCCATTTCCATAGCTTTCGCAGTGCCTATGGCATGGGATGCAGTTCCAAGAGCCAGTCCCTTGGCTATGGGTTCCTGAATGTGAAACACTTTACACACAAGTTCAGCTATCACATTTCCCAGAATGCCGGTGATAATAATAACTGCCACGGTAATGGTTACAATGCCTCCCAGTTCCTCTGAAATTCCCATCCCAATGGCTGTTGTAATGGATTTGGGAAGCAGGGTTACATACTGCTCATGGCTCAGTCCGAAAAGCTTCGCCAGCACCAGCACACTTACCAGACTGGCAAGAACACCGGAAACAATGCCTGCTGCCACCGCTTTAAAATTTTTCTTTAAAAGTGACATCTGTTCGTAAAGGGGAACGGCCAAACACACCGTAGCCGGAGTCAGAAGATAACTGATATATTTGGCGCTCTCATTATACTGGTCATAATCTACTTTAAAAAGTACCAGAACTGCCATGACACAGATGGTTGCAATCAGCAGAGGATTTAAAATAGCCAGTTTAAATTTTCTTCTTAAGAGCAGCCCTGCTTCGTAGGCCACCAGACTTAACACAGCACCGAAAAAAACGGAATTACTCAAAAATTCTTTCATCTTACTTCTTCCCTTTCCGAATCATAACCTGAGTCACCTGTCCTGTAACCGCCATAACAAACACGGTAGTCACAACCGTAATCACCACTACCGGAATCCACACCGGCAAAAGAGCGTCTTGGGCCTCCAACAGACCTACGCCTGCCGGAATAAACATGACAGGCATAATTTCTATAAGAAAACCCGCTGCTTCCTTCACCTGGTGAATCTTCAAAATTCCGGTTCCCAGGGCTGTCAGCATAAGCACAAGTCCGTATACGCTGGCAGGTATCGGCAGGGGAATCAGCCTGCGCAAAAGCTCTCCTAAAAAGGAGAGCAGCAAAATAACACTGAATTGTTTCAAAAACTTCATCTTTCTTTCCTCTTTTCACTGGTAGTACCAGTCTATTATAGGCATGTCCTTTGCTAAAGTCAAGAGATAGCATAAGAAAGACTGTTATTTCGGAATTTCTCCGTCTGGACAACCTTCCTTCCTTGTGTTAGCATAATTTACAGAAAGAATTTTTTTAAGGAGATTTCACTATGAATGTAAAAGAACGTTTTCTGAAATACATTTCTGTGGACACGACTTCTGACCCATCCTCAGAAACTTTTCCAAGCACCAAAAGCCAGCTGGCCTTTGCAGCAGATTTAGAAGCAGAAATGAAAGAAATGGGACTTGCAGAGGTGTCCCTGGACCAGTACGGTTATGTTTTCGGCACCATTCCCTCCACCATTCCCGACTATCAGGGAAAAATTCTGGGCTTTATCGCCCACATGGATACCTCCAGCGCAGCCTCCGGCGCCAATATTTCTCCGCGTCTTATTGAAAATTATGACGGAAAGGACATTGTGCTTCACACTGAGAAAAATATTATTATGCGTACAAAGGATTTTTCCAATCTCAGTCAGTATCAGGGACAGGATTTAATTGTGACGGACGGTCTGACCCTCTTAGGCGGGGACGATAAAGCGGGAATCGCCGAAATTCTCACAGCCGCTGAATACCTGCTGGCTCACCCGGAAATTCCCCACGGTCCCATTCGTATCGGTTTCACGCCGGACGAGGAAATAGGCCAGGGAACAGACCACTTTGATGTAGAAAGATTCGGTGCGGATTTTGCGTATACGATGGACGGCGGCGAATGCGGCGAACTGGAATACGAAAACTTCAACGCAGCCAGCGCTTTTGTTACATTTCATGGCGTCAGTATTCATCCCGGCTCTGCCAAGAACAAAATGATAAATGCCGTTCTTCTGGCCATGGAATTTCAGCGTATGATGCCTGAAAACCAGAAGCCTGAGTATACCCAGGACAGAGAAGGTTTCATTCACCTGGACGGCATTGAAGGTTCTGTGGAAAAAACTGTTTCCGAATACATTATCCGTGACCACGATATGGAATTGTTCCGGGAGAAAAAGCAATTTATGGAACGGACGGCAGCTTATATGAATGAGAAGTACGGAAAAGGTACTGTGGAACTGAAGCTTGAGGATTCTTACTTTAATATGAAGCAGCAGATTGAGCCGCATATGAATCTCATTGAGAATGTGCTGACTGTTTATGAGAAGCTGGATATCCGGCCCCAGGTACTTCCTATCCGGGGCGGTACAGACGGCGCACAGCTTTCCTTTAAGGGACTTCCCTGCCCGAACCTGGGCACCGGCGACCATAACTGCCATGGGCACTTTGAGTTTGTGTGTGTGCAGGCCATGGAGAAGTGCGTGGATGTGATTGTGGAATTGGCGAAGATGTGTGTGTAAAAGGTATCGGATTTGTGAATTTCCTACATCAGAGTAATTCATGGCATCGCCCTGAATTACTCTGATTCCATCTAAATTCATAGTTTCAAACCTGTCTGGGGTACCGGGGTCTCCATCGTGTCTAATCAAGCGCCAGTGTTAATTCTCTTGCACTCCAAAATTCCAATCCATTTTCACGCATATTCTTAATATCTTCAAATCGCTTATATTCTTTTGCAATTAATTTGCTCATGAAATCCCCAATACACTCTATTCTAAATTATAGTTCAATCTTAAATTTTCCTCTGCTCCACAACCACATAGGCGTATGTATATCGATTGGTACATATTCCGTATCTTTAAGTATTGCCTTCCATCTATCTGCAACAAGCATCTGTACATTTGGCAGTGCCGCCTCTTCCAATGTAATGATACCCAATTTTTGTACTCGCCTGTATTACATGAGTATCCGGAGCTACGGTAATATTTTCCCGGTCATGGAATTTTGTGTCCGTATACTGTTCCATAACATAAAGCCAATAATTATTAATTTTATTTCCACCAAGGTATGGAAACATTTTCTTATGCTGCTGAATATATGCTTTAATTTCAGCTACGCTGTCATCCATCCTCTTGAAAAAATTTCTGATATCCCCCTCAAACTCTTCATAAAATGTTTTGCAAAGTGTTCTCCATATGACAGGCTGTTTATTTGGCTGCGATGCAACTTTATATGCAGTAAGCAATTCTTTCAGTGTAACATCCGACATTTCCATAACTTTTTGGCAATCATATACCTCAGGAGCATCCTTATACATTTTATTCGCACATTCCCACAAAATATAAGAATTTCGCTGATAATTCAGAGCCATAGGGAGCGTAAAGTACAAATAATTTTCTTTAGAACCTCTATCTAATGCCGGATTTTCATGTTCAGGCATTTTCTCACCCCCAAGCAATCCTTGATTATATGCACTCATCAAGTCATATACTCTTATTAAGATTTTTGTTTTATCTTCCATACAATTTCCTGTCTCCTAAATTTTGTTGCTCTTTCGCCAAATAATAGACTTACGCCAAAAGATACTTCTTCACTGCTAACTGCCTGCCCCCTGAGTATATCAATTCCCCCATATCCACTCTGTGTAAACAGAAACACACATCTATTTTATTTCCAAAATTGTAGAAACCTTTGATTTATTGGGCTTTTCTCATAAGCAGAGCGACTATTTCAACTTGTTCATCATTGTCCAAACTCATATTTCCACCAATATCTTAAAAATCTCTTTTTTATCCATCATTTATATAAATATACTTTTAAGTTCAATTCTTACCTTTTTTCTTCACTGTACTGTGAATATTTTTAATGTTTTCCAAATATTCTTCTTCAACTGGCGACAAGTTCTGTACCTGATATTTCCGATATTCTTCTGTTGCTTTTTCAATTGCCTGTGCATGACTAATCGTTCCCGCTCCTTGCAACACTTTTTCACCTGTTGTTTTTAAAACATTATCAAAGTGTTCCACATAATCTGACATATACATGGGATTGTGGCGCATAGCTTGAATCTCCGCGAAATCAAAATATCCCGATACAATATTATTTAGTATCTTTAACTCTTCATCATTAAGATAATTTCTGTCGATACATGACCTTTTCAGATGAACGAATATCACGAATACGATCGAGCAATTCCTTCCAGTAATTCCCACCACCGTTTTCTTTCAAACGCTCATCATCCATGGTAAAACCTTTAATCATATACTCCTTCAGTCGTTCTGTCGCCCAACGCCGGAAATTAGTTGCAATTTTGGATTTTACACGATAGCCCAGAGTATTATCAAGCACACTATAACAAACTTATTTTTCATCTTTAAGGCATAATAAAAGAGGTCTTGGAATAAAGGAATCTGACGTATTTTCCATCAGATTGTTTTATCCTGAGGCCTCTTGT